>NZ_JBEZGC010000008.1:0-505045 GCF_040649795.1 Nonomuraea sp. NPDC048881 | reverse complement strand
CCCCGCGGCCCCCCCGGGGGGCCGCGGGGGGGGGGGGGGGGGGGGGCGCGGGGGGGGGGGGGGGGGGGCGGCGGGCCCGCCCCCCCCCCCCCCCCCCGCCCCAGGTCGGTTCGCCGGCGTGACGGCGCCGCCGGGCCGGGAGGCGTTCGGCGTGCGGGCGTGACGGCGGCGGGCCGGGGGCGGCCGGGTTGCCGTGTCGTCGCCGGGATTCAGCGCAGCCGGTCCAGCACCGTCCGCAGCACGGGGGCGAACGCGTCGGGGTCGTCGGCGAAGCCCGTGTGGTCGCCGGGGAACAGGACGGGGTCGAGCCCGAGCGCCTGCCCGAGGGCCCGGGAGGCGCGGTCGCACAACTGCCCGGCCGACTCCTCGCCGATGCCGATCACCAGACCGGGCGTCGCGCGCAGCCGGTCCAGGTCGGGCGCCCAGTGCGTGGTGGCGTGCAGCTCGTGGGCGAACCAGCGGCGCTCGTCGGCGACGTCCCGCGGGTCGCGCGGGCCGCCGAACATCATCTCCAGCGCGCCGTCCGGCACCGTGATGCCGGCCTGGCCCATGACCCCCGCCCAGGCCCCGACGACGTCGCCGCTCAGGTAGGCGGCGATGAGCTCGTCGGTCTGGCGGTGCAGCTCGTCGCGGTCCGGCAGCAGCTCGATCAGCGGCGGTTCGTGGGCGACGACGCCGCGCACCTGCTCGGGACGGGCCTGCGCCAGGGCCAGCGCGGTGACGGCCCCGCCGCTGGAGCCGAAGACGACGGCCGGACCGGCGTCCACGTGCGCCAGCAGGCGGGACAGGTCGTCGGCGCGCAGCCGCGGCGTGGAGTCCTGGGCGGGGTCGTCCAGCGGGCTGTGCCTGATGCCGCGCGGGTCGGTGGTCAGCACCGTGTGGTCGCCCGCGATCAGGTCGGCCAGCGCGGCGAAGGAGCCGGCGTCCATCGGCGCGCCGACGAGTGCGACGAGCGGGCCCTGGCCGCGTACCTCGAAGTGCAGGCGGGCGCCCGGGACGTCGAGCGTGGAGACGGTCGTGGAGACGGTCGCGGTCATGATGTCCTCCTGGAAGCGACGGCCCTGACGTGGGCCGCCGGATGGTCGGCCGCGGCCGCGGTCGTGACGACCGCGTCCAGCAGCGGTGGTGCGGCGACGGCCACGAGCAGCGCCAGGGCTGCCGGGATCACCAGGGCGAGGGGCAGCGACGCCGTCGTGGCGACGTACCCGATGAGGGCGGGGCCGACGAGGCCGCCGCCGTAGCTGACGGTGGTCACCGCGGACAGGCCACGCGCGGCCCCGCCCACGGTTCCGAGCAGGCTGGCCACGACCGGCCAGACCACGGCCACGCCCGCGCCGGACAGCGCCCAACCGGCCATGGCGCAGCCCAGACGGGCGGCCGCCCCCACGGGCAGGACGCCCGCGAGCAGGACGAGCCCGTAACCGGCGGTGGCGGTCGCGCCGGCCAGCCGGATCGTGAGGCGGACGCCGAGCCGCGTCCTGACGGCGTCGCCGGCGAACCGGACGAGCGTCATCGCCACGAAGAAGACGGTGTAGACGAGCGACCCGGTGGCCGGGTCGGCGCCCAGGACGCGGGTCGCGTGCACCCCGGCCCAGTCGGTGGCGGCGCCCTCGGCGACGAACGCGGCGGCGCCGATCACGCCCAGCATGGCCAGCACCCCCGGCCTGAGCCGAGCCACCCCCCGCCCCTCCGCCCCCCGCCCCTCCGCTCCGCCCACCCCGCCCGCACCGTCGCCGACGGCCCCGCCCGCACCCCCGCGGGCGGCCCCGACAGTGGTCCTGGCAGCGCCTCCGACGGTGGTCCCGACGGTGGTCCCACCCGTGGTCCCGGTGGTGGTTCCGGCCGTGGCCCGGGTGGTGGCCATGGCGGCGCCCCCGACGGCGGCCATGGCGGCGGTCAGCGCTGTCGCGCCCACCAGCATCAGCACCCGCACGTCGGCCCCCGCACGCAGGGCCGCCGTGACGAGCGCGCCGCCCGCCACCGCGCCGAGCGTCCATGTGCCGTGCACCGTGGCCATGATCGGCCGCCCGAGCCCCCGCTCGACGGCCACCGCCTGGACGCTCAGGGCCACGTTCAGCAGGCCGAAGAGCACCCCGAGCAGAGCGGCCGAGACCATCAGCGGCCCGGAACCGGCCGCCAGCGCCGGGCCGGCCAGCGCCAGCGCCGCCGCCGGTGCGCAGACCCGCAGCAGCCCGCCCCCGGACCACCGGTCGCACAGCCGTCCGGCCACCGGCATGGCCGCGAGGGAGCCGGCGGCCAGCACCATGAGCAGCGTGCCGAGCCCGCCGGGCCCGAGCCCGAGGCGCGCGTCGGTGGCGGGCAGCGTGGCGGCCCACACCGCGTTCGTGACGCCCGTCAGCCCGTAGCAGAGCGTGATCGTTCCTCGTCCGGCCATGTCCTGATCCTTGCGGTGGCGCGGCGTCCGGGTCCAACACCTGTTCGAACGCGATTCACGCGCCTGCTGTGTGAATCAGGTAGGAAGGTGGCATGCCGGACGACGTCGAGATCCGCCTGCTGCGCCACTACGTGGCCGTCGCCGAGGAGTTGCACTTCAGCAGGGCCGCCCAGCGCCTGTACGTGGCGCAGCAGGCGCTCAGCCGCGACGTCCGCAAGCTGGAGGACCGGGTGGGCCGCCGGCTCCTGGAGCGCACCACCCGCAAGGTCGCCCTCACCCCGGAGGGACGCCTGCTGCTGACCCGGGCACGGGAGATCCTCGCCCTGTACGACGCCACCATGCTGGACCTGCGCGGCCGGCCCAGGTCGCTGACGGTCGACGTCGTCGGCGCCGGTCTGACCCCTGCCCTGGTGCTGGCCGCGGCCCGCGCCCACGCGCCGGGGGTGGAGTTCTTCGCCCGCTTCCACAGCGGCACCGAAGCGGCTCCGCCCCTGCTGGCCGACGGCCGCCTGGACGTCACCTTCGGCCGCAGCCCCGAACCCCCCGGCCTCGGAACGCCCGGCCCCGGAACGCTCGGCTCCGAAGCACTCGGCTCAGGAGCGTCCGGCCCCGGAGCGTCCGGCGTCAGAGCGCCGGGCCTGGGGGCGTCCGGCCGCGTGCGGTGGCGGCCGGTACGTCACGAGCGCATCGCGGTGCTGCTGCCCGAGCGTCACCCGCTGGCCCAGCTGCCCGCGATCCCCCTGGAGTCGTTGCGCGGCGCGAGCCCGTGCATCCGCGCCGGCGACCACGCCACGCCCGGCTGGGAGCACGCCGTCCTGCAGTTGCTGGCCCCCTTCGGCGTCGACGCCGCCCTGGCCCACCCGCACGTGCGCGGGGGCGACGAGCTGGCCCAGCACCTCCGCGACCGCGACGCGCCCATCCTCACGCTCACCACGCAACCCGACATCCCGGGGGCGGTCCTGCGCCCGCTCGTGGACCCGGTCGCCATGTTCCCCTGGACGATGATCTGGCGCGCCGACGACGACCATCCCGGCCTGCGCGCCCTCCACCAGGCCGTGGACGAGCTGGCCGCCGCCCACGACTGGCTCGGCGTCCCGGACGGCGCGTGGTTCCCCGGACCCGAGGCCGGGTCAGCCCGTCAGAAGGCGTAGTCGTCAGAAGGCGTAGCGGATGCGGCAGTAGGGGAGCCTGGCGGCGATCAGCCCGGTCAGGGCGGCGACGTAGCGGCCCTTGTGTCCGTTGCGGTAGCGGACGTTCCAGCCGCCCGTCTCCGACCGTTTGGCCTGCTGCAGCTCGGGCCGCCACAACACCTCCTCGGCCTTCGGATGCCAGCCCAGGTTGACCTGGTGGAGCCGGTCGTTGTGGGTCAGGAAGATCACCTCGGCGGCGAGCTGGGCGCGGGCCTCGGGCGACAGCGCGTCGTCGAGCCGCTCCAGCAACTCGGCCCAGTCCTCCAGCCAGCCGTCCCGGACCACCACCGGGCTCAGGTTGACGTGCACCTCGTAACCGGCCGCGACGAAGTCGTCGATCGCGTCGATGCGCTCGGCGACCGGCGAGGTGCGGATGTCCAGGAGCTTGGAGTCGGCGGCGGGCATGAGGCTGAACCGCACCCGCGTACGCCCGCGCGGGTCCCACCCGAGCAGGTCGCGGTTGACGTACTTGGTGGCGAAGCTGGCCTTGGCGTTGGGCAGGTCGCGGAAGAGCTCGACCAGGTCCCGGACGTTGTCGCAGATCGTGGCGTCGAGCGAGCAGTCGGAGTTCTCGCCGATGTCGTACACCCACAGGCGGGGATCGACCTGGTCGGGCCGGGGTCTGACGCCTTGGCGGGAGGCGTGCCGCCGCAGGTAGCCGGTGATCTGGTCGATGTTGGCGAACACCGTGATCGGGTTGCTGTAACCCTTGCGGCGGGGCACGTAGCAGTAGGCGCACGCCATCGCGCAGCCGTTGGCCGTGGAGGGCGCGATGAAGTCGGCCGAGCGGCCGTTGGGCCGGGCGGTCAGCGACTTCTTGACGCCGAGCACGAGCGCCTCGGTCTTGATCCGCACCCAGCGGGCCACGTTCGCC
Organism: Nonomuraea sp. NPDC048881; assembly: GCF_040649795.1. Taxonomy (NCBI): domain Bacteria; kingdom Bacillati; phylum Actinomycetota; class Actinomycetes; order Streptosporangiales; family Streptosporangiaceae; genus Nonomuraea; species Nonomuraea sp. NPDC048881. Next base: position 500,586 of record NZ_JBEZGC010000008.1, on the reverse strand, counting down.
TCGTCGCCGTACAGCTCGGGGATGCGGTAGTGGCTCTCGACCTCGACGATCTCGGCGCCGGGGAACCTGGCGAGGATCTCGCGCCCGCGCGGCAGCGCGGCGGCCGCGGGCTCGGCGTAGATCCGCCGGACGTCGAGGAGGCCGGTCACGGCCGCTCCGGCTGTTCCATGGGGCAAGAGTATGCGGTCCGCGACGCGAGTTGCCAGGTCAGCACGGGTGCGCCGCAGCTTCGGCAGTGCTCGCGCCGGTACACCCAGCGCTCGGAGGGGGCGTCCGGGTCGCTCACCACCTGCCCGGCGTCCCGGCCGAGAGCGAGATACCGGACCGCCGTGTCCCACAGCCGCCCGGCGGCCTCGGCGCAGACGTCGCGGGCGTTCGGATGCAGGCCGACGAGGAACAGCAGCTCGGCCCGCCACGCGTTCCCGATGCCCGACCACACCTTCTGGTCCAGCACGGCAGCGCCCACCGGCCCGCCGAACGCGGTCAGCCGGGCCACGGCCTGCTCCGGCACGGCGTCCGCGCGCAGCGGATCGGGCCCGAGCGAGTCCCGCAACGCCGTCACCTGCCCGCGGGTCAGCGCCTCGCACCGCGAAGGCGCGATCAGGTCGTAGGCCACCTCGCCGGTCGCCAGCCGCAACCGGGTGCCGGGCCGCGGCGACGTCCCCGGATCGTCGTACCGCAGGAAGACGCCCCGCATGCCCAGGTGGACGTGCACGGTCGGCGCGTCCGCGAAGTGGTACAGCAGGTGCTTGCCGACCGCCTCCACCTCCGTCAGCACCCGCCCGTCCCACGGTCGCGCGTCGAACCGCCCCTGCGGCCCGGCGGCGAGCACCGTCCGCCCGGCCAGGTCCGCGTGCTGCCCGGCGGCGTGCCGGTGGATGAGATGTCCTTCGGGCATGCTCGGGCCCATACCCCCGTGAGCTGCGCCGACGCGCCGCGCGCGGCCGGTCCACTGAGTGGACCGAACGTTGCCCGCCGCCCTTCCGCCCCAACAGCATGGACGCGATGTAAGTGATCGCTCACGCAGAGCGACGAACGCTCGGGCGATCAGACCGTCCCACGGAAGGACGAGCACGATGAACGACAGAACAGCGAGAGCCCTGTCCCGGGCCCTCATCGCGACGGTGGTGGCGGGGGCGGTGGTGACGGCGGTGACGGCCCCCGGCGCGGCCCATGCGGCCGGCGTCCGGGCCGCGGCCGAACCGACGTGCGGGAGCTGGGTCTCCAGCGCCGTCTTCCCCGGCCTGTCGGCCCGGGCCTGTATCTGGGGCACCGGCGCCTCCTGGAAGCAGGCCCAGACCGAGGTCTTCAACGGCACGGGTTTCGCGGTGGAGGTCGAGACCCTGACCGCCACGCTCGACCCGCTCCCCGGCAACGCCCGGTGCACCGCCATCCACCTCCAGAACGGGCAGACCGCGTTCTGCGGCACGCGGAGCGTCCCCGACAACAACCCCTTCCAGTTCGACCGGGCCGTGGGCTCCGTCCAGGTCACCGACCTGGTCCACCGGGAGCAGTTCGCCTTCGCGTCCCCCTTCGTCGGCTGAGCGGGAAAGGGTGGTGAAGCCTTGACCGGTCCCGCGGAGGAGCCGGAGCAGGTCCGCCTGGTCCGCACCGCCGATCTGGCGGATCTGCGCTTCGGTTTTCCCGGCCTGTCGTTCAAGCGCCCGGCGGCCGGCCGGATCCTGGTCAGGACCGTGCCGGAGCGCGAAGGGCTGATCGTCGTCACGTTCGCCGCGCAGCACATCGTGGAGCAGGCGTTCTTCGAATCGGCCGGGGCCGGGCTGCCCGACCCCGTCCCGGTGCGGCCCCATCCGGCGCCTCCCGTCGTCTCCCGGATCAGCGGGCGCACCACGCTGGTCTTCGTCGTGGGGCCCGAGGACGAGGTGCCGTACACCGCCGAGGGCCTGCTGGCGGCCATGAGACGGCTGCCGCTGCGCACGGTGGGCGACGAGGGCCCGGCCGACCCGCTGCGCGACCCGGCGGGGGATCCGCGGACCGCGATCGAGCTGCCGTACCGGCTGCTGCTGTCACCGCCCCCTGACGTGCGCTGGACCCACCGCACGGCCCCCGCCGACGGCGCGGACCGGGTGGAGCTGTGGCACACGCGGGTGCGTGACACGCGGGCCAGGGCCGTGTGGACCAGGGACTTCCCCGGCGACACGCCGGTCGATCCGCCGCCCGACCCGCTTCCCACGTCGTTGACGCCCGCCGACCGGGCCGCGCTCGTCCACCTCACCAGCGACCGCGGGCTGTTCACCGAGCCGGGGCACCAGCCGTACGTGCCCGTGCCCGTCGAGGTCGGCCACCTGATCCTGTCCGCGATGGGCGGCTGGCTCGACGCCCTGGGCAGCTGGGACCCCCGCCCGGCGATCACCAACGTCAGCCAGTGGCGGCACCGCGCGGCCATGGGCCGCGACCACTACGTGCGGGTGCTCTACTCGGGCTACCTGTGCCCCTTCGGGCACCGCGCGGACCTGGTGAAGGTGACCGAGCGGAAGTTCGATCCAGATCGCCCGGAACATCCCGCCTACCTGGCCCAGCGCATCTTCATCACCTGCCGCGAACCGGTCCGGGACTTCCCGCCCGGCACGGCCCGCCGCGACGACGACGGCGAACGACTCGACGCCCTGTTCCCGTTCCGGCGGGTCGAGCTGCTGACCCTGGTCACCCCCGACCTCTCCCCGCCCGCCGACGTCCTGCCGGTGGGCGAAGGGCAGCACGCCTTCTTCCCCGCCGTCCGCGACCAGGACCCGTACCTGTTCAAGGTGCGCGCGACCGACCTGGCCGGGCGGGAGACCGAGTTCAGCACCCCGCTGCTGTTCCTCACCGAGAACTTCAACAAGGGCGCCGACCTGGTGGCGGCGGCAGCGGCGTACAACGCTCTGGACCCCGGTCCGGCGGAGGCCCCGCCGGACCGGCTGAGCGCCGCCCTGCACGGCGCCCGGGTCGCCGTCGCCGCGCCCGCCGCGCCCGGCGACACCACCGTCGAGGCCGCGACCCTCGTCTGGGGGGCCGCCCTGCCGACGGACCGCGACGACCGGCTCCACCAGCGGATCCCCGGCTTCCTCCCGGTGCTGCGCTGGGCCTCGGCGGTGGTCCCGGCCGTGAGCAGGCTCACCGGCGCGGCCGGGCCCCGCCAGGTCCGGTACGCCCGGCGCTACCGGGTGGCCGCCTTCGACCGGACGCCCGACAGGCCCGGCGACCCCGTCAACCCCGGCGAGGTCTTCCTGGAGCTGGTCGCCGGCACGTCCCCGCTGGTCATGGACTTCGACGACCAGCGGGACCGCGCCGGCGGCCTGGCCGCGCCCACGTTCACCGTCGCGGGCCTGTCCCGCCTGACCGGGCCCGTCAGCGCCGCCAGAACACCCGCCGCCGCAGCGGCGGACCCGCTCGGGACGGTCGCCGACGGCGCCTTCCGGCCCTCGGACTTCTTCGACGCGATCGGCGCGAAACTGTTCGGCGTCATCCCGCTGTCCGCCCTGGTCAAGGCGGCCGGCCTGGACGAGGAGCTGAAGGCGCCGCGATTCGTCACGCAGACCGTCAACGCCGCCACCGCCTTCCTCTCCGACCTGCGCCGCGCCGAACGCCAGCTCACCGGCGTGGCCGCGCGCTTCCCGGCGGTGGCCGCCGCGGCCGGGCGAGTGCAGACCACCGCGCTGACCCTCGCCGCCACCGTCGAGGCGTTCATCGCGGGAACGGCCGACCTCGGCCAGGTGGACGCGGCCTTCCGCGACTTCGGCGCCGCCCTCGACGCGCTCGGCGCCGGCCTTCCCGCCGACGTGGACCACGCCGTCGTCACGCTGCTCGGCCACCTGCGACAGGCCCTCGCCATCTGGGACGACGCCCCCGCCGGGGTACTGCCGCTGCGGCAGGCGATCGAGAGCGCCAGGGCGGGACTACGGCTGCCGGAGTCCGTCGCCGCCCGGCTGGAGTGGACGCCCGACATCCAGCCCTGGTCGTTGCGCGAGGGCGAGCCGCCGGTCTTCGTCCCGCACGACGGCCACGGCGACCCGGCGCGCGAGGGCCGCTTCTCCGTGGTCGTCGACCTGCGCGCCGGGCTGCGGCCCGACACCCGCCCGGCCGCCGACGTGACGTGCACGCTGGAGGAGTTCGACCTGGTGCTGCTGCCGGGCGTGCTGGAGGCGATGCGGCTGGACTTCCGGCGGATCAGGTTCACCATGCGGGCCGGCGAGAAGCCCGACGTCGAGGTGGCGTTCCGGAACGTCGAGTTCATCGGGGCGCTGTCGTTCGTCGAGACGCTGCGCCGGATCATCCCGCTCGACGGGTTCAGCGACCCGCCGACGCTCGACGTCTCCCCGCGCGGCGTGCTGGCGAGGTACGGGATGCCGCTGCCGAACCTGGCGATCGGCGTCTTCAGCCTGGAGAACATCTCCCTGAACGCCTACCTGGACCTGCCGTTCGCGGGCACCCGGCCGCTGGAGATCGGGTTCGCGTTCTGCCGCAGGGACGCGCCGTTCCGGCTCACCGTCTCGCTGTTCGGCGGCGGCGGCTGGTTCGGGATCGTGCTGTCGCCCGACGGGGTCCGCGCGCTGGACGCCGGCCTGGAGTTCGGGGCCGCGGCGTCCGTCGACTTCGGGGTGGCCAGCGGCAGCGTGTCGGTGATGGCCGGGATCTACTTCCACCTCGACGCCACGACCGGGCAGGCCGTCCTGTTCGGCTACTTCCGCGCCCGCGGCGAGGTGGACGTCCTCGGCCTGGTCTCCGCCTCCATCGAGCTCTACCTGGAGCTGGGGTACGAGGGCGGCGACGCGGTCGGCCGGGCGCGGATCACGATCACCATCGAGATCGGGTTCTTCGAGGAGTCCGTCGAGATCAGCTGCGAGAAGCGGTTCGGCGGCGCCCGGTCACCGACCGCCGCCGCGGAGCTCGCCGAGGGCGCGGTCGTGGACGGCGGCCAGGCGGGCGGTTCCGCCGCGACCTTCGCCCAGATGATGGCGCCGTACCGGGATCCGGTCACCGGCGCGCGACGGGACCCGGTCGCCGAGTACTGCGGCGCCTTCGCGGCGGTGGCCTGACATGAGCGAACGGACCGGACCGAGTACGGGGGAGCGCATGGGCACGTTCAAGGTTCTGTGGACGGCGTTGCCGGCCGGGCCGGCCGGGCCGGGCGAGGTGCGGCTGTCGGTCGCCGTCGGGCCCCGGCTGGAGGCGCCGCGCGGCCGGCTCGACGACGTCGCGGAGTTCACCGACTGGCCGAGGACGCTGCGCGAGACGGTGCTGCCGGCCCTGCGGATCGTGTGGGACGGCCACGCCGCCCCGGTCGTCCCGCGCCCCGACCCGAGATCCCCGGTTCCCGACTCCGACCTGTGGGGGAGACTCTTCCCGGCCGCCTCGCCGGTGCGGTCGCGCTCCCTGGCCGCCGCCGGCGCCCTCGGCGCGGCGGTCACGGGCGGGTCGCCGGGCGTGCGGGTGTTGCGGTCGTTCCCCGCGGCGCTGGTCCACGAGCGCATCGCCACGCTGTACGACCAGATCGGCCAGGCCGTGATCAGCGACCGCCTCACGCCTCCGGGAAACGGCGAGGCCGCCCTCGGGGACGGCCGCCCGCGACGGCCCTGGCGTCAGCCGTACACCGGTCTGGTCCGCGAACTTCCGGTGGCCGGCGAGATGAGCAGGTTCAGCGGCGACCCCCAGGCCGCCTACCGGGCCATCGACGGCATGATCGGCGGGAGCCCGAGCTCCGCCGCCGAGCTCGGCCCGGCCACCCTCGACCGGACGAGCGCGACCTACCGGGGTGACGAGACGAGGTTCGCGCTGGCCGAGGCCGTCAGGTTCTACGACCGGCCCAAGCCCCCCGGCAACGGCGGCGGCCCGGCGGGCGCGGAGACCGGGCGGCCCCGGCCGGAGCCGCCCGACGTGGAGTTCCACGGCGTCTGCGGCTTCCTGGCCGACTATCCGGAGCTGTGCCGCCGGCTCGGGCTCGTCCTCGACCTCCTCGTCCCCGTGCCGCCTGGGCTCGCCGCCGCCGGACGGCTCCGGGTGGCGTTCGAGGACGTGCCCCCGCCGTTCGACACCGACCGGCTGCGGCCGTGGACGCTCTACGACTTCGCGCCGGGGGAGCGCTTCACCGCCGCGTCGCCGCCCGGGCACCCCGTCCAGGGCGGCTGGCTCGGCCTCGGCGGCGACGACTGGACGGTCACCGACGCCGACGTCGACGGCGCGGCCATCAAGGCCGCCGACTTCACCGCGCTGATCGAGCGCATGCACGGCCTGAGCGGGCCGAGCGGCCAGCCGAGCGCCCAGCACCTGGGCACCGGCACGACGGCGCTCCAGGGCGCCGGGCTCACCGTCTTCCACCGCGGGCGGGACGCCTGGCTGGCCGCCCAGATCGGCGACGACGCCGCCCACCAGCGGGGACCGGACGACGCGGTGCCCGAGCTGCACGCCGGGCACCTGGTCCGCGGGTTCCGCGTGGACGCCGGGATCGTCGGCCCGGGCGGCGCCGTCACCAGCTGGCTCTCCCTGTGCCGCCGCCGGGGCTCCTACCTCATCCGCCGCGGCGGGCAGCCGCCGTACTGGATCGAGGGGATCGCCGACGACGAGGGCGCGGTCCGGGCGAGCGCCGTCACCCGCGACGCCACCAGGACCGACGAGCTGTACGTGCACCAGGCGCTGTTCGGCTGGGACGGCTGGAGCCTGGCCGCCCCGCTGCCCGGCCGCACGCTGGACAGGTTGGGCCGGCCGGTCGTCGCCGATCCGGAGGTGGACGCGAACTTCCCGCTCGACACCAAGTTCACGCCGGTGCCCGGCTCGCTGCCGGCGCTCCGGTACGGGCGCACCTACCGGCTGCGGGCCCGCGTCGTGGACCTGGCGGGCAACGCCCTGGACCCGGAGGCGCAGGCGCCCGCGTCCGCGCTGTCGCGGGCGATCACGTACTCGCGGTGGGAGCCGGTGCCGCCGCCCGTGATCGTCGAGCGCAGGCCGTTCAACGAGGGCGAGTCGAGCCAGTGCCTGGTCATCCGGAGCACCGTCACGGCCGCCGGACGGGACGTGCCCGCCTGGGAGTGGGCCCTCGACCGCCAGGACGTCCCCGGCCACACCGACCACCCGCCCGCCGCCGACGGGCTGAGCCGCCGGTACGTCTACTACGACGAGCGGTTCGTCGCCCCGCCCAAGACGTCGCTGCAGATGGCCGAGCGGCACGGCCGGTTCGACGACGCCATCGGCGGCGACCGGCCGCAGGAGGTGCGCAGACGGTTCTTCACGGCCGCCGCCCGCGAGGCCGGCACGTTCCTCGACACCGTGGTCAGCTACGCCGACGACCCGCGCCGCACCCGCGACCTGCTGTTCTTCGGCGAGATCGCGGTCGCCAAGCACGACGCCGCAGACCCCGAGCCGGCCACCCAGCTGCCCGTGACGCGCGGCGCCGGGCTGAAGCGCGGCGAGTTCGTCGTGCACACCGCCGCCGAGCTGATCCTGCCGTACCTGCCCGACGTCCTGGCCAGGGGCGTCACGCTGTACGGCCTGCCGGGCGCGCCGCCCATGTACCCCGTCTCCTTCTACGACGGCTTCCACGACGTCTGGCCGGACGCGGCGCCGTTCACCCTGCGGATCGAGGAGGGGGACGGGCCGCCGCGATGGCAGGACGTCCCGCGCCGGCTCACCGTCCACCTGCCCAAGGCCGAGACGGCGACCGTACGGCTCAGCTGCCGGCTCACCGCGGCCGATCTCGCCCTGCTGCCCGTCTGGCAGCGCCTGCTCGTCTCGGACTTCTGGCGCGACCTGACCGACGACGAACGGGAGCTGATCGCCGAGGAGACCGTGGCCGGGCTGAACTGGCTGCTCACCCCGTACACGGAGCTGCGCCTCGTGCACGCCGTCGAACGCCCGCTGTCACCGCCCGCGCTCGCCGGGCTGGACTTCGCCCGCGACCCCGGACAGACCTTCGCCGACCTGCGGGGCACCCTGCGCGCACACCCCCGCAGCACCGGGCACGTCGACATCGACGCCACCTGGACGCGCTGGACCGACGACGTCACCGAACCGGTCCCCCGCCGGATCAGGGAGCACGCCCACGTCGGCCGGGTCGAGCTGGCCCACGCCGACCGCGAGGAGGTGCGCCTGCCGCACTCGGCCACCCCGGTCCGCCACGACTTCGGCGACACGCTGCACCGCAACGTCGCCTACCGGCCGACCGCCACCACCCGGTTCCGCGAGTACTTCCACCCGTCGATCACCGCCGATCCCGGCCTCGTCACCAGCGCCGGCGAGCCGAGCGCCGGACCGTCCGGGCGGGGCTGGCCGGTGCCCGCGAGCAGGCGGCCGGAGCCGCCGAAGCCGTCGTACCTGCTGCCCACCTTCCGGTGGAGCCGGCAGGAGGACCGCCGCGAGCGGCGTCTGGTGTCGGTACGCGACGGGGCCGGCGTCCGGGTCCACCTGGACCGGCCGTGGTTCTCCTCCGGCGACGACGAGTTGCTGGCGGTCGTCCTCGACCCGCCCGGGGGCGACGCGCTGCCCGGCCGGCTGGCGACCCGGTGGGGCACCGACCCCGTCTGGTCGGACGCGACCGTGCTGCCCCCGCCCGCTCCCGGCAACTTCCCCGGCCCCGTCACCGCCGTCGGGCTGCGACTGGCCGAGTCGGGGGAGGGCCGCGAGCTGACCGGGGCCGTCGTGGCGTACGAGCCGTCGTACGACGCGGCCAAACGCCTGTGGTTCGCCGACGTGGACGTGGACCTGGGCACGGCCGGCCAGGCGTCGGCCTGCTTCCCGTACCTGCGCCTGGCCCTGGCCCGCTACCAGCCGCACGCGCTGACCGGGCTGGAGCTGTCGCCGGTGGTGCAGGCCGAGTTCGCGCAGCTCGTGCCGCGCCGGACGCTGACGGTCGAGGAGGTGTCCGGCGGGGGGCTGCGCGTCGTCCTCGCCGGGCCCGCCGCCGCCACCGAGCTCGGCGCGTCGGCCGGTGCCGGGCTGCCCGGGGTCGCGGCGAGCCACCGCGTCACCGCGACCGTCCAGCGGCGGCCCTTCACCAGCGCGGAGGAGCTCGACTGGACGGACACGCCGATCAAGGCCGAACTGACCTGCGGCACGGCCGGGGCCGGCTACCAGTGGTCGGCGGTGATCCCGCCGGCGGTGCTGGACATCGTCTGGCAGTACCGCCTCCTGGTCGAGGAGCGCGAACGCTACCGCACCGACCCCGGCACGGCCGACGAGACGGTCGTCATCGACGCGGCCGGGGGTGGTGCGCCGGAGCGGATCCCGGTGGGCGAGCGGCTCGCGCACGCGGACAGCGTCCCGCTGCGCGCCCGGCTGGGGCGGCTGGTCATCGACTTCGACGCCTAGCCGGACCGCCCGGCCGTGACCGGCGGCGACGGCCGCCGGTCCCCCCTTCAGACGGGCGGCTGGGGGCTCAGCGGCCGGGTGGCGGGCCTTCTGGGGCGGCCAGCAGGCTCAGGGCACGGCCCGCTCCCGGCACCCGGGCCAGATTGGCGCTGATGCACGCCGCGGTCTCGCGTACGGCGTCGGCCAGCAAGGGCAGCCGGTTCGTGCCGACCACCACGACGGCCGCCGCGGCCACCACGGCCCCCGTCGGCGCGCGCACGGGGGCGGCCACACAGCCCAGGGGCGGCAGGGCCGCCTCGAAGTCGAAGGCCACCCGCCGCTCGCGGGCGTCGCCGACCCGCCGCGCCCACTCGGCCGGGGAGTGCCCCTCCGGCAGGCTCCAACCGGGATCGGGACGGCGGCCCGACACCGGGTTGCCCACCGCCAGCACGACCTCGGCGGCGCTGGCCACCGGAAGCACCAGGCCGGGACGCATGCGGAAGACCTCGTCCACGGCCGGGTCGCCGATCCCCGAGACGACGATGACGTCGTCGCCGTCCCTGACCGCGATGGTCACCGCGCATCCGGCGGCGGCCAGCCGGCGCAGCGGCCGCACGGCGGCCGTGCTCAGCACCTGGGCCGGTGACCAGCGCTGACCCCAGCGGAACATCCGCGTGCCGATGCGGTAGCGGCCGCCGTCCTCGCGGTGGACCAGGCCGAGGTCGGTGAGCCGGCACAACAACCGGTGGGCGGTCGCCTTGGGCAGGCCGGTGGCCACGGCGAGCTGCGTCAGCCCGGCCTCCTCCACCCGCGCGAGCTCCTCCAGCACCGCGAACGCGCCGTGCAGCACCCCGCGCCCGGCGGCGGGCCCGGCTCGTCCGTCGTCACCGTGGCCGCCGCCGAGCTCTTCCGGGCAGAATTCCATCGCGCACCCCCCGGGTCGCACTGACCCACCCGTTCGTATCACCAGGACGGACGCGCTCCCCAGATTCCCGGCCGCCATAAGTGACTAACCAATCACTCAAAGTGATGCGGCGAGGCGAGTGCACACTTCGGGGGCCTGATCGCAAGAGGTGCGGACGGCTATAGGCGAGTTTCTCCGTCGATAGGGTGACGTGTCGCAATGACACGACTACTTATCGTGTGCGAGCGGTATCAGTCGTTCGGCCGGGCGGACACCGGCGACGGGCGCGATCAGTTCGCCAAGACCGCGCCCTTCGCCGGTCCTTTCCGTGCGCCGCAAAGCCCCGCCTCCAGGAAGGGACTACATGCGCAGCAAAGTCGTCGCGGTCTTCCCGGGCAGCGTAGCCATGCCCGCCGCCGGGGTGCTGGCGCCCCTGGCCGCCCGTACGCCGGCCGTCCCGGAGCTCCTGGCGGAGATCGACGCGGTCGCCGCCGAGTACGGCTCGCCACCGCTTAGCGCCTACCTGCTCACCCCGGACGCCCCCCGTCCGCCCGGCCCCGAGAGCCACTACCTGGCCCTGATGGCGGTGTCGTCAGCCACCTTCGACACCCTCGTACGGGAGGGGCTCCAGCCGTACGCGCTGGTGGGCCACGGCCTCGGGGAGCTGTGGGCCCTGGTCGCCGCCGGGGTGCTGAGCGCGGGCGACGGGGCGCGCCTGGCCTGCGCACGCAGCCGCGCACTGACCGGCCTGGGCTGGCCGGGCGCGATGATGTCCCTCGACGTCTCGGCCGTGCAAGCCCGGCACCTGGTCGCGCTGCTCGATCATCCCCATCTCGTGGTCGGGTGCGACGACACGCCGCGGCGGTGCGTCCTGTCGGGGCCGCGCGAGCTGATGCCGCAGGCGGCCCGGATCTCCGGACATCTGGGCTGGACGAGCGCCGTTCTCCGGGTTCCGCACCCCGCCCACACGCCCGCGGTCGCCGCCGCGGCCGCCGACCTGAGAGGGCGCATGCCCGGCGTCAGGACGGCTCCGGCCCGCTGGCCGGTGTTCTCGCCGACGCTGGGACGTCTGCTCACCCCCGACGACGATCCCGTCGCCGTCACCGCCGACGCCATGGTCGTCGCCGTGCACTTCCACCAGGCCGTCCGGGGGCTGGCCGCCCGTGGCGCGGAGGTCTTCCTGGAGTGCGGGGCGGGCGAGGACGCGGTCGCGCTGGTCCGCGCCATCGTCCCCGCCGCCACCGCCGTCTCCCCGCTCGCCGCCGACGGCCCCTGGCGGCCCGGCGAGCCCTTCCACCCCGCCGCCGTCCTGAACACCCCCGCGCCGGCACCGAACGGCTCCGCCCCCACGCCGGCTCCGGCCACGCACGGCGGCCCTCCCCTGCTCCTCGACCAGATAGAACCGCCGTGGCGCGACGAACCCGCAGCGCCGCCCCCGCGCGACGGGTTCCCAGGGCTTGGCCGGCGCGGCGAAGCGGTGGAGCGGGTCGCGTGGCCGCAGGCCGGTGCCGGGCTCGTGCCCGCCCCGGCCCGTCCGGGGGACGCCGATCAGGAGACGGGCCGAGCGGGGACGGCCGGTGGTGCGGCTCTCGGTCAGGAGGCGGGCTGGCCGGTGGCCGGTGGTGCGGCTCTGGGGCGGGAGGCGGGTCGGTTGGGGGCGGTTGGTGGGGCGGGGCTCGGGGAGGGGGCGCGTCCGCGGCTCGCGCCTGCGCCGCCACTCGCGCCGCCGCTCTTCCCGTCCGTCGACCGGATGTTGCCCCCGGGGACGCTTCTGCTGTGCGGCGGGGCCGACGTCCCGGCGTTGCGGGCGTTGACCGACGATCGTGACGACGTCGTGGTGGCCGACGCCGACACCATCGACTGGACCTGGCTCCCCCTGACGCCCCGGCACCTGCGGGTGGTCGCCCGCCCCGGCCCCGACGCCGGCCCGGTGCACGAGGCGATGATCGCCACCGCGGCGCGCTTCCCGCACCTCCACAGCATCGCCGCCCTCGTCATGGACGCACTGCGCCAGGAGGTGGTGCCGCACCCGATCGCCGGCCTGTTCACGGGGGCGATCCAGCCGCTGGCCGCCGAACTGGCCGGTTGCGCCTGCGTCGCGGTGGCGACCGCGGACGTCGACCTGCCCGCCGCGCTCGACGTCCTGGCCGCCGAACTGGAGGCGGCGCCCCCGCTGCTGGCCGCCTTCTACCAGGGCCCCCAGCGGCTCCTGTACGAGCTCACCCCGGCCTTCGGCGACCAGCCGTGGCAGGGGAACGGACGATCGTGGCCCTCGCCGACCAACACGGCATGAACGCCCCGCCCCGCCGACATCCCGGGGAAGCGACTCCTGACGAGACCGCGCCTTCCGCCGCCGCCACTCTTTGCGTACGCTGCATGACGGTAAGTGACAGGCAAGCATTCGTTCAGGAGGGGCATTGCGCAAGACAAGGCATGTCGCGGCGGTCGTCGCCGGGGCCGTCGCCCTGCTGTCGCTGGGGTTCACCGCGCCCGCGTCGGCCGCCACGGTCCTCGACTGCGACACCTTCGTCCACAACAACGACAACTACCTCGGCATCGCGATGTGCAGCAACCCGACGGGCCAGACCTGGCGATTCCGGGCCGTGATCACCTGCGGTTGGGCGCCCGACGTCGTCGGCGACTGGGTCGATCTCCCGCCGGGTCGCTCGGGCCAGTCGCAGGGCGTCTGCGGCCGGCTCGGCACGGGCGTCGGCGCCGTGGGCGTCGACGAGCGCCGCGTCTGACCCGGAAGACGACGAAACGCCGGTGAAGGCCCGCGGCCATGGTCGGGAGCCCTTCACCGGTGGAGCCGGCCGTCGACGGCGACCGTCAGGATCGGGCCGATGCCCTCTCCGTGCGGCGTGCGGGCATCGGTCCGTTCCTCCAGGTGGCCGTCGAACGGCGTCGATCGGGGGGCGCGGGCCGGCGGGGGGCTCGGCGGTGGCGGTCAGGGCCACGCGGCCGAGGATGTGGCAGGTGTTCGGGAACTCGGGGTGGTGGGCGGACAGTACTGATATGTGGATATGTCGATGCGTGCCCGGATCCGAGCTGGGGATCGGGCGGCCTTCTCGCGACTCTTCGACGAGTACGCCAAGGCCGTCTACAACCATGCCTTCCGCCTGACGGCCAACTGGAGCGAGGCGGAGGACGTCATGGCGTTGACGTTCCTGGAAGCCTGGCGATTACGCGCGAAGATCGATCCCGAGGGCGGCTCGCTGCGGCCGTGGCTGCTCGGCATCGCGACCAACGTCTCCCGTAACGTCCGCAGGGCCGCCCGCCGCCATGACGACGCCCTGGCCAGGATCCCCAAGGGCGAGTCGGTGCCGGACTTCGCCGAGGAGGTGGTCGGGCGCATCGACGACGCCGAACGGCTGGCCGCCGTCGGACGGGCGTTCGGCAGGCTCCGCAAGCAGGAGCAGGACGTGTTCGCGCTGTGCGTCTGGGCCGCGCTGGACTACGCCCAGGCCGCCGAGGCGCTGGGCGTGCCGGTGGGCACCGTGAGGTCCCGCCTGTCGCGGGCCCGCAGGAAGCTCGCCGGGTTCGCGGAACGCGAAGGACTCACGGAACACGGGGAACGCGGGGAACCTGGGCAATCCGGGGAACGCGGAGAAATCGCAGGATTCGGGGAACTCGCCGGGACGAGCCGACAGGTAACAGGTGACCGAGGCCCCACCAAGGAGGAGATCCGATGAACGTGCCGGTTGAGCGTGATCTTTCCGAGGGCCGTCGCCAACTGCTCAAGGAGTTCGTGATGACCGAGATCGAGAAGGCGCCCCGTACTCGTCCGTCCCGGGGCAGGCTGCTGGCTCCCGTCGGCGCGCTGGCGGCCGCCGTGGCCGTCGCCGTCCCGCTGCTGTTCGGGGGGCCGGCGTACGCGGTGTCCAGGGCCTCCGACGGGTTGATCGACATCAGCATCAGCGAGGCGCAGGACCCCGAGGGGCTGCAGGCCGAGCTGCGGGGCCTGGGGGCGAACGTGGTGGTCAGCTACGTGCCCGACGGCAAGAAGTGCGGCCCGGAGCCGCGCGCGGCCCGTTTCCTGAGCCAGGAGGAGGCGCCGCTGTCGGTGTTCCCGCCGCCCGAGGGGCATGAGGCCGGCTTCGTCATCGACCCCAAGGTGATCAAGGAGGGGCAGACGGGCGTGCTGGAGTTCAGTGTCAGCGAGGAGAGGAACGTCGCCGGGATCTGGGCGCGCGTCGCCGAGGGGCCGGTGGCCGACTGCGAACTGGTCGACACCGCGGATGCGCCGCTGTCGCACTGACGCCACCCTCCGCCCGTCCTCGCGGGAGGGACAGTACGCTCCTGGGACCTCAGGAGCTCTCCACGAAGCGCGCGCCTGGCCCGGGCGTGCGGCAGACGTCTTCCGGGGCGAGGTGGCTGTGCCCCGCGGCGCACTCGAGGACGACCTTGACCGGCTCGTCGCAGGAGCTCGCATCGTCGACGGGCCGGTGCCGGACGATGACAGACGGGCCCTGCGGGTCGGCGAGGTACGTGTCGCCCCATTCCAGGAGCGCCACGAGCGTGGGCCGCAACGCCCGGCCCTGCTCGGTGAGCTCGTAGGCGAAGCGCTGCCGATCCCCGGGATCCTGGTAGGGCACGCGGCGCATCACTCCCGCGGTCACCAAGGTCTCGAGCCGAGTCGCCAGGAGATTTCTGGCGATCCCGAGGCGGGACTGGAACTCTCCGAACCGGCGCGCGCCGTCCAGCGCTTCGCGAACGATCAGCAGCGACCAGCGCTCCCCCACCACCGAGAGGGCGCGCGCCACCGAGCAGTTCACCGGGTCGATTCGCCGCGTCTCCATGGGAGGAGTGTACCCATCTGGGTTTACAAGCTGTACTCAGCCCTCGTAGACTCCGGCCTGAGTTGAAGAATTAAACTCACAAGGAGAGCGACCATGCCCATGCTCGACGTGTACATTCCCGACGGCGCGCTCCAGCCGGACGCCGAGGCGGCCCTGCTGAACCGCATCACCGAGATCCTCATCCGCAACGAGGGATTCGACCCCGCCGACCCGGTGAGCCGTTCCGTCTCCTGGCTCTGGCTGCACCGACCGGCCGGCATCTACGTCGGCGGAGAACCCGCGGACGCACCTCGCTACAAGGTCGTCCCATCCGTCCCCGAGGGCCAGCTCGACGCGCAGCAGCGGGCGAGCGTCATCGCCGAGGTCACCGAGGCGATCCTCGACGCGGAGAACGGCGCCTGGCCGCGTGACGCCAGCCGGATCTGGGTATTCCCCACCGAGATCCCCGAGGGGCACTGGGGCGGCTGGGGTCAGATCAGGCCGCTCGCCACGATCCTCGCCCGGCTCGCCGGCGACCACACCGAACGGGCCCGTACGCTCGCGCGTGAGCGGATCGCCGCCACCCGAGCCGAACACGCCCGCCTGCCCTGATGAGCGGCGAACGGACGTTCGTCGGCGGGGCCTCGGTTCCCGGTCGGGGTCCTGTGCCGCTCCTGTGGC
The DNA here is from genome assembly GCF_040649795.1 of Nonomuraea sp. NPDC048881. Classification (NCBI taxonomy): domain Bacteria; kingdom Bacillati; phylum Actinomycetota; class Actinomycetes; order Streptosporangiales; family Streptosporangiaceae; genus Nonomuraea; species Nonomuraea sp. NPDC048881. The sequence goes on along the minus strand of NZ_JBEZGC010000008.1, from coordinate 484,947 downwards.
ATCTGGCATGACCTCGCCGTCGGCGATCGCGTAGAGGTGTTCGACGCGGGCGCAGGCGACACTTCCGGCCGTCCCCGCGGCGAGGCTGGTCAGTGGGCGAGGCCGATGGAGGTGGGGATGCTCCAGGGGCCGCAGTCGGAGCCGAAGGTCGCCCTGTCGCAGCCCTGGACGACGAAGGCGAACGTGTTGACCTCGTGGCCGTTGGTCGTCGTGCCGACGCCGTCCCGTACGTAGGGGGCCATCACGTACTGGCCGCTCCAGGCGGTCAGCCGGCCCGTCCGGACCTGGGTGGCCTTGCCGCCGTCCTTGCTCCAGCGGACGTTGAAGAAGTCCCAGTCACGGCCGAGGCCGCTCCACTTGAAGACGAGGTTCTGGCCCTTCCGGTAGACGCGGACCAGGGCGCCGTCGCCGAGGTTCGGCGACCAGACGATCTTGCCGTTGGTGAAGCGTTGCCAGGAGCCCTTCTTGTCCGGGTATCCGAACTCCTTGGTGGTGGGGCAGCCGTACACGCTGCGCTCGCCGCCGTTGGAGCGCCACAGGCCGCCGATGAGACTGCCGGACGGCGCCACCAGCGACGGGTCGCACGCGCTGCCGGCCGCCGCCGCGGGCGCCGGTGTGGCGAGGCAGAAGGTCGCCGCGAGCAGGGCGGCGGCGGCCGTGCCGGTTCGGGATGGTGAGGCTGCGCGGCTCATGGGCGTCCTCTCGTCGAAGGTGTCGGCGCGCGTGCGGTGGGGCCTGGTGCGGGAGCGTTCGGGCGGCTCAGCAGTGCTTGCTCAGTGACATGCGCTTGACCAGGTCGAACAGGTCGGGGTCGAACTGGCCCTTGGCGATCCAGCGATAGGTCCGGCGGTCGTGCAGGTTCTTGACGAACTTGGTGCTGGTGCTGCCGTACACGCGGATGTCGCCGAGCAGGGCACCGGCGCCGTCCTTCAGGTGCGCCCACATCAGCCAGGCGTCGTCGTCGCCGAGGCTGGAGACGGTGGCGTCCAGGCGCGCCGTGCCGTTGGAGTACAAGGTCCAGGTGGCGCCGGGCTCGATCGTGCATTGGCCCGCCGAGAGGTAGCCGCGCCAGACGTACGTCTTCTGCTCCAGGGTGGACGCGCCGGCCGTCGAGGTGACGGACGACGTCAGGACGACGGCGGACACGAGCACGCCGGCGGTCTTGCGGACGACTTTCATGAGGACTCCTCGGGGCATGGGGGGTGGGCCGGGGGGCGGACGGCGGCCGCCGGGGGCGGGCCGATGACCTGGTAGCCGTGACGGGCGGCGACCTCGGCCAGATGGCCGGGATCGACGTCCCCGGCCGCGACCTCGGCGGCGAAGTGCTCGAATCCGGCGGGCCAGGTGAGCTGGAGCAGACGCAGGGGAGCGTCCTGGGCGTTGGCGAAGGCGTGCGGCACCCGGCGGGGGAGCAGGACGAAGGCCCCGGCGGCGACCTGCCACGACCGCTCGCCGCAGTGCATCCGCGCCGTCCCCGACAGCACGTAGAACGCCTCGTCGTCGTCCCGGTGCACGTGCAGGGGCGTGGCGAAGCCCGGCGGGCATTCCTGCTCGATGACGGTGAGCCGGTCGCCGGTCTCCGGCCCGCCCGCCTTCACGGTCATGGTGGTGCCGAGGAACGGGTGGACGGCGCCGCCGCCGGCCGGCAGATGGAGCGCGCTCATGGCCGTCTCCGCAGCGTGTGGAGCCGGATCGCGATGGACGTCATGCCTCACCACCCTTTGTAGCCTCACTCTAAAGTGCTACTCTAAAGTGGTACTCTAAATCGATGGATGACGTCAAGAGCCCCAAGCGGCGCTCGGCCCAGACCAGAAGCCGGATCGTGAACGCCGCCCAGGGGCTGTTCGTCGTGCGGGGCTACGCCGGCACGACCTTCCAGCAGGTCGCCGACGCGGCCGAGGTCTCGGTGCAGACGGTGTACTTCCACTACGGGACCAAGAGCGGGCTGCTCAAGCACGTGGTCGACGTCGCCTCGGCCGGTGACGACGAGCCCGTGCCGCTGCTGGAACGTCCGTGGTTCGCGGCCTTGCAGGCGTCGCGGGACCCGAGAGAGGTCGTGAGGGGGTGGGTGCACCAGAGCGGCGTCATCCTCGGCCGCGTCGCCCCCGTCCTGGCCGTGGTCCGCGACGCGGCGGCCGCGGACGCCGACATGGCCGCCCAGTGGGCCGTCAACAGCGAGCAGCGGCACACCGCCCACGGGCAGGTCGTCGCCATCCTCGACCGCCTGCACGCCCTGCGGCCCGGCCTGACCGCCGAGCGGGCCACCGACATCACCGTCGGGCTGCTGTCACCGGACCTGTTCCTGGTGATGACCCGCGAGTGCGGCTGGACGCCGGCGCAGTGGGAGAGCTGGAGCGCCGACCAGCTCTCCCACGCCCTCCTGCCCTCCTGACGCCCCGGCGGATCGTCCCGGCGGGCCGGCGTCCTGATAGACGGACGGACGGGCGGGCGTCGCGGATGGGCGGATGGGCGGATGGTGGGCAGGTGGTGGGCAGGCGGTCAGTCGGTCGGCTCCACGTCCGGCTGCACGTCCGGTTCCTCGTCCTTGCCGGACTCCTCGGCCACCTCGCGCCGCTCCTGCGCGACCTTCTCCTCCGGATCGGGCGGTGGCTCGACCGGCTCGGCGGGGATCGGCCGGGGAGTGTCCCGCACCTCGACCGCCGCACGCGCGGCGGTGGTGTCGCTCTCCCCGTTGACCCGTCCGACCGCGGGCGGCATGTCCTCGGGCAGCTTGTCCTGTTCGTCCATGACCCGCAACTGCCCTGACCTTGACCTCTTGAACGAAGATCGGCCTGCTCGGCATCTGCCGCGGTCGCGGCCCCCGGCTCACGGGCGGAGCCACCGGGGAAGCCTTCGCGTCACGGGACTCGCGCTGTTCGGCGGTCAGGCCGTGCGGCGGGCGCGGTTCAGGACGAGGACGCCGAGGACGACGGAGGCCAGGCCGAGGATCAGGTCCAGGTAGCCGCCGACGATGCCGTAGCCGGTGCCCGGACCGCCCTTGGCGGCGCCGATGACCCAGCCACCGATGACGATGCTGGTCACCCCCGCGGCCAGCGCGACGACGGCCCCGCGCTTCCCGGTCGCGGCCACGGTCGCGGTCCCGGTCCCGCTGCCGGTCCCGGTGCCGGGGGTGGCGCGGCGGCGGAGGCGGCCGGTGGCGCGGGCCAGGCCGAGGCCGCCGACGGCGACGCCGGCCAGGCCCAGCCCGGCGGCGATCAGGGACCACATCCGGCCGGTGGTCATGGCGTACGCGGCGACGGGGTCGGCCTGGGCCGCGAGCAGGTGATCGATGAACATGGCGGGTTCCTTTCGGCTGGACGTAGACGTGGAAAGCATGACCGCCGGGCCCGCCGCCGGTCGTCCGGCGGGAGCGGGCTTGCCGGGGTGCCGCCGGCGCCGCAGCCGGCTACCGCACGGGCGGCAGGCAGGCGCGGGCGTACCGCGTCCGCGGTAGGCGGCGCATGATCCTCCTGCCGGAGTCGTACGGCCGGACATGCGGCTATGGTGCGCGTATGAGCACAAGGCGGCTCGGCGTCGGAGCCGGGGTGATCGACTGGCTGATCGCGGCCGGCGTGGCGGCGGCGCTGGTGATCACCGGGTTGTCCGGGCAGCCTTCCGCCACCTACCTCGCGCCGCTCGGGTACGTACTGCTGGCGGCCGGCGGACTGGCGCTGGTCGCGCGCCGCCGGGCGCCGGTGCCCGTCCTGGCCGTGACGGGGTTGTGCGCGGTGGGGTACCAGGCGGCCGGGTTCGACGTGCCGGCGGTGGCGTACCTGTTCGCGGTGTACGCGGCGATGCGGGCCGGACGGCGGCTGGTCACCGTGGCCGCGAGCGTGATCGTGCTGGCCCTGCTGCCCCTGGCTGCGCTGGCCTCCGGCCTGCACGACACGGGCGAGGCGTTCGCGCAGGCCAGGGGCGCGCTGGAGCTGGCCTGGCTGGTCGCGGCCGGCGCCGCCGGGGAGGCGTTGCGGCAGGCGGAGGGACGGGCGGAGGAGGCCGAGCGCACCCGGGAGGAGACCGCGCGGCGGCGTGCCGACGAGGAGCGGCTGCGCATCGCGCGGGACCTGCACGATTCGCTCACCCACCAGATCTCGGTCATCAAGGTGCAGGCCGAGGTGGCCGTGCACGTTGCCCGCAGGAAGGGAGAGCAGGTGCCGCAGGCCCTGCTGGTGATCCAGGAGGCCGGACGCGAGGCGACCAGGGAGCTGCGCGCGACCCTGGAGGCGCTGCGCGACGACACGACTCCGCCGCACGGCCTGGACCGGGTCCCCGAGCTGCTGGAACGGGCCCGGACCACCGGCCTCGACGCGACGCTGACGATCGAGGGACAACGACGGGACGTGCCGGCCGCCGTGGACCGGACCGCGTACCGGATCGTCCAGGAGTCCCTGACCAACATCGCCCGGCACGCCGCCGCCGCGACCGCGGAGGTCCGCATCGACTACCGTCCCGACGCGCTGGCGATCCGCGTGGACGACGACGGCACGGCCACGCCGGAGGCCGCTCCCGTGCCCGGCGTCGGCCTGATCGGCATGCGTGAACGCGTCACCGCGCTCGGCGGCAGCCTGCGGGCGGCCCCGCGCGGCGCGGGCGGCTTCACCGTCCAGGCCGAGCTGCCGATGGACCGCACGCCGTGATCCGGGTCCTGCTGGTGGACGACCAGCCGCTGCTGCGCGGCGGGTTCCGCGCGCTGCTCGACCTGGAGGACGACATCGAGGTGGTCGCCGAGGCCGCCGACGGCGCGCAGGGCCTGGCCCTGGCCAGGGAGCACCTGCCGGACGTCGCGCTCATCGACATCCAGATGCCGGTCGTGGACGGCATCGAGGCGACCCGCCGCATCGCCGCCGACCCGGCCCTGGCCGGCGTGCGCGTGGTCATCCTGACCAACTACGGCCTGGACGAGTACGTCTTCAACGCGCTGCGCGCCGGCGCGGCCGGGTTCCTCGTCAAGGACGTCGTGCCGGAGGACTTCCTGCACGCCGTGCGCGTCGCGGCCCGCGGCGACGCGCTGCTCGCGCCGTCGATCACCCGCATGCTGATCGACCGGTACGTCACCCGGCCGCCCGCCGCCACCGCCGGCGCGGAGCTGCGGGAGCTGACCAACCGCGAGCGCGAGGCCGTCGCCCTGGTCGGGCGGGGGATGTCCAACGACGAGATCGCCGCCCACATGGCGATCAGCTCGATGACCGCCAAGACCCACGTCAACCGGGCGATGGCCAAGCTGCGCGTGCGCGACCGGGCCCAGCTCGTGGTCCTGGCCTACGAGTCGGGGCTGGTGACGCCGGGCACGGCGTGACGCGCCGGAGTCAGGCGGGCACGTCGTCCAGCCGCCAGCACAGCTCGTCCACCACGCCGACGACGCCGTTGACGCCGCGGGTCCGGCGGACGGCGTGCGCGGCCTCGGACCGGCGGTCCATCCGGCCCGACAGCGTGACCACGCCCTGCCGCACCGAGACCCGCACGTTCCCGGTGTCCATCCACAACGCCCGGCGCAGGACGTCGTCGCGGACGACGACGGCGATCTCCTCGTCACCGCGCAGGAACATCCTGACCAGGTCGCCGCGGCTGAGGATGCCCACCAGGCGGCCGTTGTGGTCGACCACGGGGATCCGGCGCACGTCGCGGGCGTTCATCAGCCGGGCGGCGGTGACCGCCGACCTCTCGGCGGTGATCGTGACCGGCGGGCTCGTCATCAGGTCCGCGGCCGTGACCGCGGTGGCCTTCCTGCTGCCGGGCCGGTGGCGCACCCGGGACAGCAGCGGCGGCCGGTAGTCCTCGCCGGGGAACTGCTCGCGGAACTCCTCCTTGCACAGCAGGTCGGACTCGGAGACGACGCCGATGACGTGCCGGTCGTCGTCGAGCACCGGCACGGCGCCGATCCCGCGGCCGGCCAGCGCCTCGGCGATCTCCTTGAACGGAGTGGCGGCGCCCACGGAGACGACCTCGCGGGTCATCACGTCCTCGACGGTCAGGTTCATCGTTCACCTCGGGGGTTCTCGGTCCTGACTCCATCCCATCCGGCGACGCGGCCCCGCCGTAGGGGCGTTGGTCCCTGGACGGCGGGCCGGGAGTCCCCACCGCCGCTTCAGGATCGCTCGCGCACCACCGCGACGGTGCAGCGCGCGTGGTGCAGGACGCCGCGCATCACCGAGCCGAGCACGAACGAGCCCAGCCCGCTCCTGCCCTGCGAGCCGAGCACCAGCAGGTCGGCCCGGTCGCCCGCGGCGACGAGCGTCTTGACGGGGTGGCCGCACTGGACGTCCGCGATCACCCTGACGTCGGGATGCCGTTCCTGCCACGGGGTGAGCTGCTCCCTGGTGACGCGCAGGTGGCTCTCCCGCAGCGCCTCGATGTCGCAGGAGAAGTCGGGCGCCAGCGCGAACGGCAGCGGCCAGGCGTGCACCGCCCGCAGGCTGCCGCCGCGCAGCTCGGCCTGCCGGAAGGCGTAGTCGAGGGCCGGTTCGCAGGCGGGGGAGCCGTCCACGCCGACGACGACCTCGTCGTGGGAGGCGGCGTCCCCGTCGCGGACGACGACCACCGGGCCGGGCGCCTGACCGGCCACGCTCATGCTGACCGAGCCGAGCACGGCACCGGCGAAGCCGCCCGCCCCCCTGCGCCCCACCACCAGCTCGGCGGCCTCGGCCGCCTGCTCCCGGAGGGCGACCGACGCCTTCCCGGTCATGACCCGGGTGCTCACCTCGACCGTGGGCCGGCGTTCGCCGACGATCTCCTGGGCCTTGGCCAGGATCTCCCGCGCGCGCTCGGTCATCGAGCTCTCCCACTCGACGGCGGCGATCTGCGGAACCTGGTACGGCCAGGTCTCCACCACGGACACGATCCGCAGCGCGGCCCCCGCCCTGAAGGCGTCGTCGGCAGCCCACGCCACGGCGTCGAACCCGGACGGCGATCCGTCGACACCCACCACGACCAGCTCAGACATCGCTCATACCTCCCCTACTCATTCAGCCGTCCGGGAGGTGAGCGGACAGGATCGCCAGCCCCAAAACTTGGAGAAATCTGGCGGCGGAGGCGATCCGGGGCGGCTCCGGACGGCTTCCGGCCCGCGAACTTGGGGTTTCTTCGCCCGCTCCTGACTTTGGGCAGGCGGGGACCGAGGAAGATCCACGGCCGGGAGGCAGCATGCCGGGACGGATCATGGTCGGCGTGGACGGGTCCGCGCCGTCGGACGCCGCGTTGGGCTGGGCCGCCGACGACGCGGCGCGTACGGGCGCGGAGCTGCACATCGTGCACGCCCTGGACCGGCAGCCGTACAGCGTGGGCAGGTTCCCCGACTTCGGGCAGTGGAACAACCTGCTGCTGGCGGCGTCCAGGGTGCTGGAGCGGGCCGAGGCGGCGGTCCGGGCGCGGCAGCCGTCCGTGCCGGTGCACGCCGAGATCGTGGAGGGGACGCCCGCGGCCGTCCTGCAGGATCAGGCGCGGCGGGCGGACGAGCTGGTCATCGGCAACCGGGGGCTCGGCGGGTTCGCCGGCGCGCTGCTCGGATCGGTGACCACGCAGGTGGCCGGTCAGGTGCGGTGTCCCGTGGTGGTGGTGCGCGCGGACCCGCCGGAGCGGGTCGGCGAGGTCGGCGTCGGGATCGACGACTCCGGCGTCTGCGAGCCGGCCATCGGCTACGCCTTCGAGCAGGCCAGGCTGCGCGGCGCCACGCTGCGCCTGATCCACGCCTGGCAGATCCCCGTGCACGCCTTCGCGCCGGAGATCGCCTACGACGTGGACGAGGTCCGGGCCGCCCAGCGCGCGGTGATCCGGACCAGGACGGCCGGATGGCGGGAGAGGTGTCCCGAGGTGACGGTCGTGGAGGACGTGCAGAGCGCCCATCCGGTCGAGGCGATCACCGGCGCGCCCTGCGACCTGCTGGTGGTCGGCTCCCGCGGCCGGGGCGCGTTCGGCTCGCTGCTGCTCGGCTCGGTCAGCAGAGGGGTGCTGCACCACGCGCGCTGCCCGGTCGCGGTGATCCGTCCCGCCGACGACGCCGAGGGCCGCGAGCCGCGGTGAAGGACGGGCGGCGCGAATCAGGGGCTGCGCCGCCGTCCCCAGTCCTCGCCGGCCCGCGCCCACTGGACCTCCCACTCCCGGTACCGCCGCTGATCCGTCCACCACCGGAACGCCGCGAACCCGCCCGCGGCGGCCAGGGCGATCACGGACATGAGCAGGAGACCGGTCACCACGCCCCTCGTCCGCAGGACGGTACGGGCGGTGGGCGGCGACACGGGCCGGCCGGCGGCGTCGATCCACAACGGGACCGTCGAACCGGCCCTGGCCACCCCGGGGACCGGCACCGGGCCGCTGCGCGCCGCGCCCGAGGACGTCGTCCAGCTCGCCATCGCCCGCTGCTCGCCCACCGGCATCTCGGTGAGGGCGACGCGGGCGGCCGGCGCGTCGGCCAGCAGCGTCGCCCTGACCTGGTGCCGCCCCACGGCGTGCGCGCTCTCCTCGTGGAGCGCGCCCTCGTAGGCCAGCCGGCCCACCAGGATGGCGGGCCAGACGCCCGCCAGCACCACGAGCCCGGTCACCAGCACCGCGAGCGCCTCCAGCCGGTCGGAACGGCGGCGCAGGGGATTGCCGTCGGGACGGTACAGGCGTACGCGCCGGGCCAGAAGGTCGATCAACGCTTTCAACGGACACCTCCTTGAAGCACTGTGCGGGCGCCCCGGCGGGGACGGCAGGGGCGGGCGGCTCTTGACGGGAGGACCTTCGTCCCGAGTCCGTCAGGACGGACGGGGCGGCCCCGCGTACGGATCACGGAGGACAAGGCGTGGTCACCCCGCCATCATGAACGAACCAAGAAGATCAACATGGCCGTTCTCCTGGGAAGACGTGCCAAGAGGCACCCCGGCCGGCCTCAGCCGGGCGCCAGCGAACGGGGGATCGAGTCCGACGGCCCGGCGGGATGCCCGGTACGCCCCGCCGCGTCATAGATCTTGACCCACCGGATCGCCGGGAACTGCTTGAGCGTCGGCCTGATCTGGTCGGCGATGGTGAAGGCCGATCCGCCGCCGTCGACCGGGCCGGTCAGGTGGACCCTGGCGATCCCGTCCGCGACGGTCAGCCTGCCGAAGCCGGTGGCCTTGGAGCTGACGAAGCGCAGGCCGCGCGCCCGTTCGGCCTCGGTAGGGCCGGCGAACAGCCGTTGCAGCGCGCCGTAGGCGGTCGCCGGCGGGGCCACCGGGCGGGTCACGGCCGCCGTGCGCGGGCTCCGGGCGGTGGTGTCGAGGAAGTGGTCGCGTACGGACACGGTCCGGTAGGACGTGGTGAGGTCGACGACGACCCGGCTCGGCCGGGTGAGCGTGCGGACCTGGTAGGCCACGCGCCTGGCCAGCCCGACGCCGAAGGTGAGCGTGGCCTCGAAGTCCCCGGTGTTGACGACCTGGACGACGCCGGGCAGCGCGTAGGTGCGGCGGGTGGGGCCGTAGGTGACCCGGCCCCGGCGGTCGTGGCCGTCGGCCTGGTCGAAGCGGACCTGGAGGAGGGCGTCGCCGACCGCGCCGACCGTCCGTCCGGAGCCGTCGGCGACCAGCCGGGACACGTAGCGCACGTCGTGCCGGGCCGGGACCGGGCCGCGGAACTCGAAGACCAGCCGGTCCAGGCCGGGCAGGTGCGCGGCCCGGATGCCGACCAGGACGGGGACGGCGGCCGGCCGCGCGGCCCGCGCGGGTAAGGCCGGCACGCCGGTGACGGTCACCGCCAGGGCGGCGGCGAGGAGGGAACGGATCGGGACCATGATCATCATCTCTTTCCCGTGAACGAACCTGGTCCCAGACTGACGCGCGCGACCGCGGGGCGACACCGCCGGACATCCTGAACTCCGTGGCCCTCCGGCACTCGCGCCGGCCCGGGAAGTGTCCTTGGACCCTCGTGGCGCGGGTCCTCCGGCCCTGTGCCGGGCGTCCTGGGAGGTCTCATCCTGGCGGGGTAGGCCGGACAGAGAAGACCGAACATTTCGGCGCGGTCGTCTTCTGGAGGTGGACCATGAGCACGTGCTCGCCGAGACAGGCCATGGACGCGGCGGTCGAGGCCGCTCGATGGGCCCCTTCCGTGCACAACACCCAGCCGTGGACCTTCTCGGTCTCCGACGTGGAGATCGGGTTGAAGGCCGACACCGGCAGGCAGCTCAAGGCCGGTGACGTGACCGGGCGGGAGCTGGTGATCAGTTGTGGCGCGGCGCTGTTCACGATGGGCGTCGCGATGCGGTGCGCGGGGTTCGAGCCGGTCGTCCGGGTCCTGCCGGATCCCGATCGGCCCGGGTTGCTGGCGACGGTCCGGCCGGGCCGGGAGAGCGAGCCGGACGAGGTGACGCGGGTGCTCGCGGGCGAGATCGAGCGGCGTCACACGCATCGGGCGGGTTTCGCCGACGTCCCGGTCCCTGACGCGTTCGTGGAGTCGCTGGTGAGGGCGGCGATGGGCGAGGGGGTCAGGTTGACGCCCGTCCGGTCGGCGGAGGCGGTGGAGGTGCTGGCCGCGCTGACCCGGGCCGCGCAGGGCGTGCAGGAGCAGGATCAGCGGTTCGGCCTGGAGGTCGTGCGGTGGGCCAGGCCGCCGGGCAGCACGCGGGCCGACGGTGTGCCGGCCGGGAGCTACCCGCGCGAGGGCGCGCCGACGGAGGCGGTCTTCCCCCAGCGTCACTACGCGTGGCGGCAGGGCTGGGGCGCGCCGGGCGGCCAGGACGAGACGGCGGTCGGGGTGGTCGCCGTGCTGACCACGCGGGCGGACGACCGGCGGGACTGGCTGGCCACCGGCCAGGCGCTGCAGCGGGTGCTGCTGCAGGCGTCGGCGCACGGGGTCAGCGCCGCCTTCCACACGCAGGCCCTGGAGCTGGAGCTGTTGCGGGAGTTCCTGCGGCTGGAGCTGTTCTCGGGGGAGCACCCGCAGATGATCATGCGGCTGGGGGTCACCTTCGAGGAGAAGGGCACGCCCCGGCGTCCGCTCTCCGACGTCCTGGGGTGAGCGCGGAGCCCCTTCTAGAATCCGCAGGCATGGGGACTGACAGGCTGCGCCGCAAGCCGTACGAGAAGGAACTCCTCCGCCTCCAGGAAGAGCTGGTGGAGTTGCAGGAGTGGGTGCGGGCCGAGGGGCGGCGCGTCGTGGTGATCTTCGAGGGGCGCGACGCCGCGGGCAAGGGCAGCACGATCAAGCGGGTCACCGAGTACCTGAACCCGCGGGTGGCCAGGATCGCCGCGCTGCCCGTCCCGACCGACCGGCAGCGGTCGCAGTGGTACTTCCAGCGGTACGTCGAGCACCTGCCGGCCGCGGGGGAGATCGTGCTGTTCGACCGGAGCTGGTACAACCGGGCCGGGGTCGAGCGGGTGATGGGGTTCTGCACGCAGGAGGAGTACACGCGCTTCCTGCACCAATGTCCGATCTTCGAGAGGCTGCTGGTCGAGGACGGGATCCTGCTGCGCAAGTACTGGTTCTCGGTGAGCGACGCCGAGCAGGAGCGGCGCTTCCGCGACCGGCTGGCGGACCCGATGCGCCGGTGGAAGTTGTCGGCGATGGACCTGGAGTCGATCACGAGGTGGGAGGAGTACTCCCGGGCCAAGGACGAGATGCTGGTGCACACCGACATCCCCGAGGCGCCCTGGTACGAGGTGGAGAGCGAGGACAAGCGGCGGGCCAGGATCAACATGATCGCGCACCTGCTGTCCACGATCCCCTACCGGCGGGTCGAGCGGGCGCCGCTGGAGATCCCGCCGCGACCGCCCGCCACCGGCTACCGGCGCCCGCCGCGCCGCCCCGGGGGGTACGTCCCCGACGTCACGGCCGACCTCTGAGCGGGCCCGGCCGGAAGCCGGTGGGCATGTTCGCGTCCGGGGCCGGGGCTCTGCAGGGATGTCACCTTTGCCGGGCCGGCTCCGTCTTACGGGTGACTGTTCGCGCCGGACCCCTTCAGAACCCTCGGAGTGATTCGTGAAACTCACCGTCTTCGGCGCCGGCGGCGGCGTCGGCCGGCAACTGCTCGCCCAGTCACTGGCCCAGGGGCACGACGTCACGGCGGTCGTGCGCGACCCGGCCAGGCTGGACGGGCTGCCGGTCCGGCTCGTGCCCGTCGCCGACCTGACCACGGCCGAGGCGGGCGACCTGCGGCCCGCCGTCGAGGGCGCCGATGCCGTCCTGTCGGCGCTCGGCCCGCCGAACAACGCCGCGGCCGGGGTGGCGTCCCGGGGCACCAAGGCCATCCTCGCGGCCATGGAGGCCGCCGGAGCCCGCCGGCTGGTCGTGGTGAGCGCCGCCCCGGTGGGCACCACCCCCTCTCCCGGCCGCCCCAACCCGCCCCGGCACGACCCGGGCGACGGGCCGTTCCTGCGATACGTGGTGTATCCGCTGGTCAAGGCCGCGCTGCGCCCGCAGTACCTGGACCTGGCCGTCATGGAGGACGCCGTGCGCGACAGCGGCCTGGACTGGACGGTGGTCCGGCCGGTGCAGCTCACCGACAAGCCCCTGACCGGCGCCTACCGGACGGCGGTGGGCCAGAACGTGCCCGGCGGCCGGTACGTCTCCCGCGCCGACGTCGCCCACGCCATGCTCGCCGCGCTCGGCCGTCCGGAGACGGTCCGGCAGGTCATCGGCATGGCCGACTGACAGTCTCGCCGATCAAGGAAATCCGGCGTACCGGACTTGATCCTCCCTTGTGGGGGAAAAGATGATTGTCTTTGCTTGTGTCCGGTGATCTGCTCGACGTCGTCCTGGTCGTTCTGGTGGTCGGGTTCGGCGTGGCGGGGTTCCGGCAGGGGTTCGTCGTCGGGGTGACGAGCTCGATCGGGTTCGTCGCCGGATGCGTGCTGGGCATCGCCGTCGCCCCCGCCGTGACGAACGCGCTCGTGACCGGCGACATCGCGCAGACGGCTTTCGCGGTCGTCATCGTGTTCCTGATCGCGCTGGCCGGCCAGTTCGCCGCGTCCACGCTGGGGGTGCGGTTACGCACGTACCTGCGCGGCGAACCGGCCCGGATCCTGGACTCCCTGGGCGGCGGGCTGGTCAACGCCACGTTCGTGCTGCTGGTCGCCTGGCTCGTGGGCAGCCTGCTGGTGTCCAGCCCGTGGACGCTGGTGGTGGAGCAGATCCGCGGCTCGGCGCTGCTGTCCACGCTCGACGCGGCGGCGCCCGAGGCGGCGCGGAACTGGCAGCGGCCCTTCAAGCGGTTCATCGACCGGTCCGACTTCCCGCCGGTGCTCGACACCATCGCCGGGATGAGCCCCGTCCGGGTGCCGCCGCCGGACGTGGCCGTGCTGCGCAGCCCGGCGCTGCGGCAGGCCAGGACGGGCATCCTGCAGGTCCAGGGGACCGCCTCCTCCTGCGGCAAGCGCATCACCGGCACCGGCTTCACGTACGCGCCCGACCACATCATGACCAACGCGCACGTCGTGGCCGGGGTGGACACGGACCTGCAGGTGGTCGACCACCAGCAGCGGCCGCACCCGGCGCAGGTCGTCTGGTACAACCCCCGGCGGGACGTCGCGGTCCTGTACGTCCCCGGCCTCGGGCTGCCCCCGCTCTCCTTCGACACCCGGGCCAGGGAGGGCCAGGACGCGCTGGTCGCCGGCTACCCGAACGGCGGCGGCTTCACGCCGGAGCCCGCCCGCGTCGCCGCGCGGCAGCGGGCCGGCAGCCCCGACATCTACCACGCCTCGCAGGTGACCAGGGACGTCTACCTGGTCCGGGGCAAGATCCAGCAGGGCAACTCCGGCGGCCCGCTGCTCGCCGTGGACGGCCGCGTGCTGGGCGTGATCTTCGCCGCCGTCGCCGGCCAGGTGGAGACCGGCTACGCGCTGACCGCCGGCGAGGTCGCGCCCGACGCCCGCCAGGCCGCCACGGCCACGAACCCCGTCAGCACCCAGTCCTGCGACTGACCCCGGCCGGCCCGCGGTGACCGGTGCTCACGCCGGCCCGGACGCCGCCAGCGGGAGCGGGTCGAAGGCGTGCCCGGCCCACAACCGGCGCGACGCCTCCTCCGGGTACGCCGCCGTGCCCGGCTCGGTGTCGATGATCCAGGTCAGCCGCTCGCCCGGCTCGTACGCCGGCCAGCCCGGGTCTCCGGTCGCGGCGAAGGCGGTCCACGCCGCCCGCACCCGGGCCGACAGCTCGGCGGCCTCCGGCGGCGGCTCCTGGCCGAGCAGCAGCCCGGCCGCGCCCGCGGTCAGGTTGCCGAACGTCAGCGGCAGGCCCAGCCCGTGGCACGCGCCGAGCATCCCGCCCATGCCGGGGGCGGGCCAGGTCAGCTCGTACAGGTGAGCCCGGCCGCGCCCGCCGTGGGCCTCGGCCAGCCGTACGGACGGCATCCGGAACAGCCAGTCGGAGTGGACCAGCTCGTACAGCCGCTCGTCGCCGGCCTCCGGGTGGGCGGCCCGGTAGGCCGCCGGGTCGGGGGCCAGCGCCCGCAGCGCGGCGGCCGCCTGCTCGGCGGTGACCTGGCCGAGCTCGCCGCCGAGCGCCATGAACAGCCGGTACTCGTCGCGGTTGTGCCCCACGAGCAGGTCCACCCCGCCTGCCGGCGACCGCCAGGGCGTCGCGGGCAGCACCTTGCCGTCCACGACCGGCGCGAACGGCGTGCGGACGTGCGCGGCCAGGCCCCAGCGCGGCCTGCCGCCCATGCCGGCCGCCACCGCGTCGCCGGCCTCGATCAGCCGTTCCGGCGGCAGGCGCGCCAGCGCGTCCGCGTGCGGGGTCGCTCCCAGCTCGGCGGCCACCGCGGCGGCGAGATCGGCGGCCAGCTCGGGGGTGAAGAACAGGCCCGGCACGCTCTGCGCGATCGCCCGGTGGAACAGGCCGGCCGCGCCGGGCATCGTCATCAGCGCCGCGATGCTCCCGGCTCCGGCGGACTCGCCGAAGACGGTGACCCGGTCGGGGTCGCCGCCGAAGGCCGCGGCGTTCTCGCGCACCCAGCGCAGGGCGGCCACCTGGTCCAGCAGGCCGCGGTTGGCGGGCGCGCCGCGGAAGTGCCCGAAGCCCTCGGCGGAGACCCGGTAGTTGACGGTGACCACGACGACGCCGTCCCGGGCGAGCACGCCGCCGTCGAAGAGCGGGTCGCCGGACCAGCCGTACATGTAGCCGCCGCCGTGGATCCACACCATCACCGGCAGCCGGGTCGCGCCCAGGTCGGGGGTCCACACGTTGGCGGTCAGCCAGTTCCCGTCGGTGCCGGCGTCGCCGGTGGCGCCCAGCAGCCTGGACTGCGGCGGCGGCGGGCCGAACGCGGCGGCCTCGCGCACGCCGTCCCACGCCTCGGGCGGCGCCGGGGCGGCCAGCCGCAGGCCGCCCACCGGTGGGCGCGCGTACGGCACGCCGCGGAAGACGGCCACGCCGCCCTCGGTCCGGCCGCGCAGCCGGCCCGTGCGCACGGTGACCTGCGGGTGAGCGGTTCCGGCGGCGCTCATGGCACGCTCCTCGTCCGGGGGACGGCTCCGACGGCCGTGCGCGGCCATCCTCACCCCGGACGCGGGCCGGCCGCATCCCGTTTTCCGACGGCCGGGCCACGGCGATGGCATGGGGCGGCCAGGTGAGGGTATGCGGTCCGGATCTCCCACCCCGGAAGGAGCCGCCGGAATGTCTGACCGCATCGCCGACCCGTGGGGTCCGCGCACGCCGTACGGGCCGCGCGAGGACGGCAGCGCCGAGGACTGGCCGGTCCGGGTGGACGCCTGCCTGGCGGAGGGGCTGACCGAGCAGGACGTCGAGTCGTGGGCCCAGTCGGCGTCCGTCCTGCACTCCAACGGCGACGCGATGGACATCGCGGTCAAGGACGGACGTATCATCGGCGTGCGCGGCCGTGCCGTGGACCGGGTCAACCACGGCCGGCTCGACCCCAAGGACCTGTACGGCTGGCAGGCCAACAACAGCCCCGACCGGCTGCTGCGCCCGCTCGTCCGCGAGGGCGGCACGCTGGTGGAGAGCGACTGGGAGACGGCGATGGGCCGGATCGTGGCCCGGTCGAAGGAGCTGCTGCGGGGCCCCGGCGGATGGGGGCCACCGGCCGCACCGTGCACCAGTTCCACACCCGGACCAAGACCGGCCGCGTCCCGCGGCTCGACGCCGCCGCCCCCGGGCCGTGGGTGGAGCTCAACGCGGCCGACGCCGCCGGGCTGGGCATCGGCGAAGGAGACCTGGTGCGGGTGGAGTCACCGCGCGGCCGGCTGGAGGCCCCGGCCCGGATCACCGGCATCCGGCGGGGCGTGGTGTTCGTGCCCATCCACTACGGCTACTGGGACCTGGAGCCGGGAGCGGCGCCCCGGGCGGCCAACGAGGTCACGAACTCGACCTGGGACCCCGTCTCCAAGCAACCGATCTACAAGGTCACCGCGGTCCGGGTGACCAGAGCGGGAGGATGACCGCGCTGCTGGCGCACTACCTGGGGCTGCTGCACCGATCGGAGGAGGAGCTGGCGTCGGCCTACCGCGAGGTCGCCGCGGCCCACGGCGACGAGCCGGACGTGGTGCACATCTGCCGGCGGCTCGCCGAGCAGTGCGACGAGCACGTACGGCGGCTGCGGCCGTTCGTGGAACGCTACTCCGAGGACGCCCCCGACGAGCCGGAGCGGCTGCACTCGACGCTGTTCTCCGGCTCTCGCGGCGGCGGTCTCGGCCTGCTGCGCGACCTGCACGACCTCTACCTCATGGCCGCCGAGTGCGACGTCTGCTGGACGCTGATCGGCCAGGCCGCGCAGGGCGCCCGCGACGAGCCGCTGCTGGCGGCGGTCCGCGACTGCGAGGACGAGACCGCCACCCAGATGACCTGGGCCCGCGGCCGGATGAAGCAGGCGGCCCCCCAGACGCTGGTCGTCGCGTCCAGGTAGCGCCCGGCCCCGGCGGTCAGCCGTCGAAGACGATCAGCTGGCGCAGGGCGGCGCCGTCGGCGAGCTGGTCCATCGCCTCGTTGACGGCCGTCAGGCCGATCCGGGCCGAGACCAGCCGCTCCACCGGCAGCCGGCCCTCGCGCCACATCTGGGCGAACACCGGGATGTCGCGGGCCGGCAGCGCCGAGCCCAGGTAGCTGCCGATGACGCTGCGCCCGCCGGCCACCAGCGCGAGCGGCGAGATCGAGGCGCGGGCGCCGGGCGCGGGCAGGCCCACGCTGACGGTGCGGCCGCCGGGGGCCGTCGCGGTCACCGCGGTCTCGAACGCCCGCGCGCTGCCCGCCGCCTCGACCACGACGTCCGCCTCGCCGGGCAGCTCGTCCGGGCCGTACACCTCGTGCGCGCCCAGCTCGCGGGCGGTGGCGAGCTTGGCCGGGTTGGCGTCCACGCCGATCACCCGGACGTCGTCGAGGGCCAGCGCGGTGAGCAGCGCCGCCATGCCCACGCCGCCCAGCCCGACGACCGTGACCGTCTGCCCGGGGCGCGGCCGGCCGGCGTTGAGCACGGCGCCGCCGCCGGTCAGCACGGCGCAGCCGAGCAGGGCGGCGACCTCGGCCGGCACGTCGGGATCGACCGGGACGACCGAGCGCCGGTCGACCACCACGTGCGTGGCGAACGCCGACACCCCGAGGTGGTGCAGCACCGCGACGCCGTCCCTGTGCTGGCGGACCGCGCCGCTCAGCAGGGTGCCGTCGTTGTTGGCGGCGCTGCCCGGCAGGCAGGGCGTCACGCCCTCGGTGGCGCAGCCGGCGCAGCCGCCGCACCTGGGCAGGAAGGTCATCACCACGCGCCGCCCGGGGGCGAGGTCGTCCACGCCGGGGCCGGTCCGCTCCACCACGCCCGCCGCCTCGTGGCCGAGCAGCATGGGCGTGGGACGCACCCGGTTGCCGTCCACCACCGACAGGTCGGAGTGGCACACGCCGGCCACCTCCACCCGCACCAGCAGCTCGCCCGGCCCCGGCGGATCGAGTTCGAGGTCGCAGACCGTCAGGGGCCGCGACTCCGCGTAGGGCCGGGACCGGCCGATCTCCTCCAGGACCGCGCCGCGAATGCGCATCAGTTCGCCCTTCTTCGTGTCGAGAGGTTGGCCAGCAGCACCCCGCAGCCGCCCAGGACGAGCCCGGCCACGGCGAGCGGGGGCAGCGGCTGCCCGGCCAGCGACCAGGCCAGCACGGCGGTCACGGCCGGGGTCAGGAAGAACACCGTGCTCACCCGGCTGGCCGGGGAGCGCAGCAACATCCGGTTGAGCAGGATGAACGCCGCGATGGAGTTGACCAGCGCCATCCAGCCGACCGACAGCCCGAACGCCGTCCAGTCCGACACCCGGACCGGGCCGAGCGCCAGGCAGGCCAGCCCGGCGGCGGGGGCGCTGACCAGCAGCTGCACCGCGGTGCCGCTCAGCGCGTCCATGCGGGGGGCGTACCGCTGCTGGTAGAGGGTGCCCGCGCTGAGCCCGGCCAGCCCCAGCAGGCACAGCGCCACCCCGGACGCGGACAGGCTGATCCGGTCGGCCACCGCCAGGACCACCCCGGCCAGGCCGAGCGCGAACCCGGCCCACTGCCCGGCGCCGACCCGCTCGCCCAGCACCCGTCCGACCAGCAGGATGACCACCGGGTTCAGCCCCTGCACCAGGGACACGACCGCGGCCGGCAGGCCCGCGCCGAGCGCGCTGTAGAAGGCGCCGAACTGCACGGCCTGGATCAGCAGCCCGGCCACGGCCACGTGCGCCAGGTCCCGCCCCCGGGGCCACGGCACCCGCCTGACCAGCGCGTACGCCCCCAGCAACACTCCGGCGACGGCGAACCTGCCGAACATCAGCAACAGCGGCGGCGCCGCCCTGACCCCCGGGATGCCCGCGATGAACGCGCTGCTCCACAGGACGACGAACACCCCGGGCGCCACCGGCCACCGCCTCCCGGCGCGCCGGACGGGCGCCGTGGCGGCGGCGGTCTCCCGCACGCGGGCAGGCGTCATCGCAAGGTCCTTCCGGATGAAGACGGATCAGGAGGCGCGCAGGGCCGAGCGGCGCAGCCCCCACAGCTCCTCGTCGGAGGTGCACACGCCGACGGCCCCGTGCCGCAGCGCCTCCACCACGTCGTCCGCGCTCTGCACGAACCCCGCGGCCAGGCACGGCACGCCCACCGCCCGCACCTGGCGCTCGACGTGCCGCAGCACCATGGCCGGCATGAGTTGCACCAGGTCGGGCCGCGACCGGGTGATGGACTGCAGGCTGCGCCGCAGGTTCGACCGGTCGGTGACGAACACCTTCTGCATGGTCAGCAGCCCGAGCCCGGTGGCCCGCTCGATCATCGCCTGCCGCGTGGAGACGACCCCGACCGCGCCGATGCCCTGCAGGTACGCCAGCGCCCCGGGATCGTGCCCCAGGCCGGGGGTCGAGTCGATGTTGACGAACCCGATCTTCCGGGCGGCCACCGTGCGCTGGACCGTGGCCGCCAGGTCGCCGAGCGGGATCGAGGCCAGGATGCCGATCGGCGTGGCGGAGGAGGTGAACCGCTCGACCATCTCCACCCCCACCAGCGACGCGGCGACGGGATGCTCGGCCAGGGCGGCGAGCAGGCGCTGATCCAGCGGGGCCTTGTGTCGAGCGTTCACCGCATCCACCTTAGTGCGCCGTGTTTTCGAAGGACGCGGGCAGCCCCAGCTTGCCGGGGTTCATGATGCCCCGCGGGTCCAGCGCCTGCTTGACCGCCACCAGCGTGGGGTAGCCGCTGCCCAGCGCGTCCCGCATGTACGGCGAGCGCAGCAGGCCGACGCCGTGGTGGTGGCTGATCGCCGCGCCGTGCCTGACGAGCACCTCGGCGGCGGCGTCCCAGGCGGCCCGGTACCAGGCGCGCCGCTGGTCGCGCTCGACGTCGCCGCGCAGCGAGAAGTACAGGCAGGCGCCGTCGGTGTAGGCGTGCGACTGGTGGGCCGAGGCGCGCAGCGTGCCGGGGACGGCCTCGATGGCGGCCACGACCTCGTCGTACAGGGCGGGCAGCGCGGCCCACGGCCCGGCGATCTCGCAGGTGTCGGAGACGAACCCCGGCCCCCGGACGAAGCCGTCGGCGGCCTTGCCGACGATCATGCGCTCGTCCAGCCAGCGGGCGAAGACGGCCGCGCCGTCCAGTTTCACCGGCGCGCGTTCGGCGCAGACCTCCTCGGCGATCTTCATGACGGCGTCCACCAGCACCGGGTCGCCCTCGTCGGCGACGAGCAGCAGGTTGGTGCCGGGCTCGCCGAAGTGGGTGCCGCTCTCGTGCGCGTCGTACAGGCGTAGCGCGGCCGGGGTGGCGCCGCGCTGCAGGATCTCCCGGCACGCGTCGAGCCCGGCGGCGAAGGTGTCGAAGCCGTAGGCGATGCCCACCGCGTAGTCGGGCAGCCGGTGCGTACGCAGCCGCAGCCGGGTGATGACGCCGAGTGTGCCCTCCGAGCCGATGAACAGCTGCCGCAGGTCGGGGCCCACCGCGGCGCGCGGGTAGGTGCCGTAGCTGGCGGTGGTGCCGTCGGGCAGCACCACGTCCAGCCCGACCACCATGTCCTCGATCTTGCCGTAGCGGGTGGAGAGCTGGCCCGCGCCGCGGCAGGCGGCCCAGCCGCCGACGGTGGAGATGGCGAACGCCGACGGCCAGTGGCCGGTGGTGGCGCCGTGCGTCTCCTGCAGCTCCTTCTCGAACAGGTCGCCGAACATGCCGGCCTGCACCTCGACGATCATGGATTCGGCGTCGAAGGACAGGATGCGGTTGAGCCGGCACACGTCCAGCACGACGCCGCCGTGCACGGGCAACGCGGCGCCCAGCACGTTGCTGCGCCCGGCCGAGACGGTCAGCGGGATGCGGTGCTCGTGGCAGATCCGCACCACGGCGGCCACCTGCTCCTCCTCGTCCACCTCGACCACGACCGCCTCCGGCGTGGCCGGACGGCCGTCGGTCTCGCCGATGGAGGTGCCCGCCCACCAGTCGCGGGTGCGCAGGACCACCTCGTCCCGGTCGGTGTGCACGGCGGCGCCGAGCGCGCGCAGCTCCGCCACCACGCTCTCGGGGACCGGCACGACCTGGCCCTGCAGGCTGGCCGGGCCCTTCCCCGGCGGGCAGTCGGCGGCCCAGCGCGGCGTCGTGGGCGCGCCCACGACGTAGTCGCCGCGGTTGAACGGGTGGGTGACGGTCTGCCTGCTGATCATGAAAGTCCCTCCATCAGAACGCTCTTCTCGCGGTCCACGCCGCGTACGTAGTCCTCGACCTGCCGGGCCACCTCGTCGTCGGAGAGGCCGAGCTCGCGCTGGAGCAGCCGGCCCACCTCGGGAGCCGCCTCGACCGACAGGTCGCGGGCGAAGACCCGCATCCGGGTGCGCCGCGACAACACGTCGTCCACGTTCCTGGCCAGCTCGCAGCGGGCCGCGTAGACCACCTCGGCCCGCAGGTACTCGCTGCCCTCGACGACCGGCCCGGCCAGCGACGGGTCCTCGGTGATCAGGTCGGCGACGAACCGGGCCTCGGTGCCGTACCGCTCGCCCAGGTGGGCGCCGAGCCCGCCGGTCGCGGTGGTCGCCTCGGCGTCGTAGCCCGCGCCGCCGAGCAGCGGCAGCCGCGCGGTGCGGCAGCGGGCCTTGCGGCCGAGCACCTTCAGCGCCTCGTCCACGGCCAGCTCGCCCATGTGCCTGCTGGTGGTCAGCTTGCCGCCGGTGACCGTGACCAGGCCGAAGCCGTCGATGATGATCCGGTGGTCGCGGCTCATGTCGAGCGTGGCGCCCTCCTTCTCGCCGACCAGCGGGCGCAGCCCGGCGATCGAGCCGATCACGTCGTCCGGGGTGAGGTCGGCGTCGAAGGCGGTGTTGGCGCCGTCGAGCAGGTACTGCATCTCCTCGCGGGTGCACAGCACCTCGTCGGGCGAGCCGTCGTAGTCGGTGTCGGTGGTGCCGACCACGACCACGTCGCCCCAGCGGGTGCAGGTGGCGCGGCGGGCCCGGCCTGGCACCGGGACGGTGACCGTGCCGTCCACCGGCAGCCGCGTCCACGGCACCACGATGTGCACGCCCTTGGCCGGACGCACCCGCGGCCGGTGCGCCGGGTCGGACAGCGCGTCCAGGGTGTCGGTCCACACGCCGGTGGCGTTGACGACGACCCCGGCGCGCACCTCGACCGTGCGGCCGTCCACCTCGACGCGGGCGCCGCGCACCCGGCCGCCCTCCTTGACCAGCTCGCGGCAGGTGGCGCCGTTCAGCACGGTGGCGCCGAAGTGGGCGGCGGTCCTGGCGATGGTCAGGGTCAGGCGGGCGTCGTCGGTGCGGCTGTCGTAGTAGAGCAGGCCGCCCTTGAGCCGGTCGGCGCGCAGCCGCGGCGCCCTGGCCAGCACCTCGGCCACGCTGAGCCGCTGGTGCAGCCGGCCGATGCGCCAGCCGCCCGCCAGGTCGTAGGTCCACAGCAGGCCCTCGAAGGCCTTGGCGATGCGGGCGTCGAAGACGCCGTCCTCGGAGAGGATCGGCAGCACGAACGGCAGCCGTCGCACCAGGTGGGGCGCGTTGCGGCGGAAGCGCTGGCGCTCCAGCAGCGAGCGGCGCACCAGCGGCAGGTTGCCCTGCTCGATGTAGCGCAGGCCGCCGTGGACCATCTTGGAGGACTTGGAGGAGGTGCCCGAGGCGAAGTCGTCGCGTTCCACCAGCGCCACGCTGAGGCCGCGGGTGGCGGCGTCCAGCGCGGCGTAGCAGCCGGTCACGCCGCCGCCGACGACGAGCACGTCCACCGGCCTTCCGGCCAGCCGCTCGATCTGCGCCTGACGGTCCAGCCGCAGCGGGGTGCGCCGGATGGCGCTCCTGGTCTCCGATCTGGGCTTGCGTTCTGGAAGCCGGATCACGAGGGGGATTCCTCCTGTTGGTACGAGATGTGCCGGGAGAGCAGGTCACGCCAGGCGGCGCGGGCCTCCTCGCGGGCGGCGTCGGGCAACGTGGGCTCGAAGACGGGGACGTCGCCGAGCCCGGCGAGGGCGGCGGGCAGGTCGGGCCAGAGCCCCGCGCGCACGCCCCCGAGGTAGGCGGCGCCGCGCAGGCTGGCCGTCTCGTTGGCGCGGGCGCGGCGGACCGGCCGCCCGACGAGGTCGGCCTGGCTCGCCATCAGCACGTCGCTGCTGGCCAGGCCGCCGCCGCAGAACAGATCGGTGACCGGCGCGCCGAGCGCCTGCTCCACCCCGTCCAGCAGGTCGCACACCGAGTGCGCGATGCCCTCAAGGACGCCCCGGGCCAGCTCGGCCCGGGTGGTGGACAGGCTGAGCCCGGTCAGGACGCCGGTGGCCTCGGGCGACCAGACCGGGGTGCGCATCCCGGCCAGCGCGGGCAGGAACCGCACCCGGCTCGGCCCGGGATGCTCGCGGGCCAGCGCGGTCAGCTGGGCGGGGGAGTCGAACAGCCCGATCTCCTCGCACAACCAGCGCACCGCCGAGCCGGTCGTGGCGGCGTAGCCCTCCAGGCTGAACACCGCCGCGCCGCGCGAACGCCAGCCGACCAGCGTCAGCACCCCCGGCACCGCCCGGCGATGCGCGGGCGGCCGGTCGCCGGCCACGGCGTCCAGGAACGTTCCCGTGCCGTGCACGCACATCGCCTGGCCCGGCCGGTGCGCGCCGAGCGCGATCATCGCGGCGTGCTGGTCGCCCATCACCGACAGCACCGGCAGCCGCACGCCGAGCACCGACGGGTCGGTGTGGCCGTAGTCGCCGTCCTCGTCCAGGATCTGCGGCAGCACGTCGCGGGGGCAGCCGAGGAAGTCCCGCCACGGCTCGTACCAGTCGCCGGTGCGCAGGTCGTAGGCGCCGGCGGCGACCGCGTTGGTGGCGGACATGACGTGCCGCGCGCCGCCGGTCAGCCGCCACACCAGCCAGGTGTCGACCGAACCGAAGGCCACCCGTCCCGCCTCGTGCGCCCGGCGTGCGGCCGGGTCGTCGCGCAGCACGTCGGCGGCCCACAGCAGCGGCGCGCGCGAGCCGACCGGCCGGCCGGTGTGCTCGACCAGGCGGGCGTCCCAGCCGGGCTCCCATTCCCGCAGCCGGGCGGCGTAGCGGCGGTCCTGCCAGACCACGGCGGGGGTGAGCGGCTCGCCGGTGACGGTGTCCCACAGCAGCACGGTGGCGCGCTGGGTGGCGATCGACACGCCGGTGACCTCGACGTCGTGCGCCCGCGCCCACTTCAGCGCCTGCGCGCAGACCTCGGCGGTCTTCGCCCAGATCTCCATGGCGTCCTGCTCGACCCGCAGATGGTCGGGGGAGTGGACCGAGATGGGCCGGTAGGCGGGCGGGGCCGCCGAGCCGTCGTCCAGGACGACCGCGGCGCGCGTGCCCGTGGTGCCCTCGTCGACGCTGAGGATCCCCCGCCGGGTAGGGCCGGTCATCGGCGCTCGTCCCTCTTCCGCAGCGCGATCTCCTCCTCCTCCAGGTTGACCGCCACGCGGGTGGGGTCCCACTTGATCAGCAGGCAGGTGACCAGGCCCACCAGCGGCACCACCGAGAGCACCATGAGGCTGGCGCCGACCCCGATGCCCGCCTGCAACTGCGGGAACAGGTACAGGCCGGCGACCGAGCCGAGGCTGCCGAGCATGCCGGTCACGCCGGTGCCCAGGGTGCGGATGTCGCTGCGGTAGGACAGCGCGGCGATCGACTTGCCGTTCGGGCCGGGCCCGGCGGAGTGGAAGAAGATGAACAGCACGGGCAGCAGCGCGGCCAGCGCGACCGGCAGCTCCTTGAACGTCGCGCCCATCACCAGCAGCGCCACGAACACCACCGCGTACCCGGCCATCGAGCTGACCCGCAGGCCGAGGCGGCGGCCCGTGTAGGCCGCCAGGCAGCCGCCGACGATGCCGACCGCGTTGAACGCCATCGACCCGATCGTGGCCTTCTCGAACTCCTTGCCGAACAGCTCCAGGCTGATCACCGGCAGGTACCAGCCGACCGCGAAGTACTGCATGGCCTGGGTGAGCGAGATGACCGTGGACAACACCGTGCGCGGCAGGTACGGCCTGCGGAACAGCACGCCCGCGTCCCCGAACCCCACCTGCCGTCCCTGCTCGGCCGCGACGCCGTCCCGCCCGGCGTCCTCCTGGACGGCGAAGCCGTACATGCGGCGCAGGGCCGCGGCGGAGTCGCGCAGCCGGCCCTTGGCGGCCAGCCACGTCGGGCTCTCCACCAGGAAGGCGAGTTGCAGGACCAGCAGCACGACGGCGAAGACGGCCGAGGAGCCCACCGACCAGCGCCAGATGTCCGCGCCCACGTCGAAACGGTAGAACACCAGCGTGAGCAGCAGGTTCGTGGTGGTGGCGGTGTACCAGACGCCTTGCCAGAAGTTGAGCCTGCCCTTGAGCGCGGACGGCGTGTACTCGGCCAGCAGCGCCATGGCCACCGCGAAGTCGATGCCGTACGCGATGCCGACCAGGCCGCGGCCGGCGAAGACGGTCTGGAAGTCGGAGCCGGCGGCGGTCAGCAGCGCGCCGAGCGCGAACACCACCTTGGTCAGCAGCAGCGGCTTGACCCGGCCGATCCGGGCGGCCAGCCAGCCGCCGAACGGGTTGGAGATGATGGCGATGGCCGGCGCCATGGCGGTGAGCACGCCCACCTGGCCCGGCGACAGGCCGAGCTGCTTGACCATGGGGGACAGGCCGGCGCCCAGGGCCGCGTTGGAGTAGGCGTCCAGGAACAGGCCCGCCAGGGCGAGGAACCAGATCCAGTTGGCCCGGCCGGCCAGCCTCGTCAGGGTGTTGATGACGTCGGCCGCGTCTCCGGCGTTGCGGATCCGCGTGACCGAGGTGTTCTGCACGGGGGCGTCGCTCATGCCCAGCCGCCTTTCAGGGGGGTGTGATCCC
The DNA here is from genome assembly GCF_040649795.1 of Nonomuraea sp. NPDC048881. Taxonomy (NCBI): domain Bacteria; kingdom Bacillati; phylum Actinomycetota; class Actinomycetes; order Streptosporangiales; family Streptosporangiaceae; genus Nonomuraea; species Nonomuraea sp. NPDC048881. Next base: position 459,249 of record NZ_JBEZGC010000008.1, on the reverse strand, counting down.
TTGCCAGCGGTCTGGATACGACAAAGGCACAGACGAAGACCACTGACAGGGATCTCTTCGTCTGTGCCTGCCGATTGACGGGACACTATGTGCCGGTTGTCCGGTATGTCAAGCGGTCGCGGTCGTATCGCCGCAGCTCGCACGCCCTGCCCGGCGGACCGGCCGGTCAGGAATACCTGATCTCCCACCAGCCGCGGGTGCACGACCACTTGCCCGCGGCCTTCACGCAGGCGCGGAACTTGCGGCCGTTCGGGGCGTCCACCGCGTACGACGTGACGCTGCGGCGTCCGCCGCCCCGGACGACCGCGTGGCAGGCGTGGTAGGTGCGGCCCCCGTCGTCGGTCCAGTCGATGGAGATGCGGTCGCCGGAGCGCAGGCTGGTGCCCCACGCCCACCACACGTTCCGGCCGTGGTAGACGCCGTCGGCCTCGTACAGGTAGACCATGCCGCGGCGGCCCTTCGCCTTCGCCATGCGGTGCCAGGGCTTGGGCACGTCCCGGCTCACCCGCAGCCGCGCGCCGCACGAGTAGTTGATCGGCCCGGCGGCCTGCGTCCGCGACGCCTGCCGGGCGTCCTGGACGGAGGCGCCGGCGGGCGAGGCGACGGTCAGGAGGCCGCCGGCCACCACCGCGGCGAGCGCCAGAGCTGGAAGGTTGCGCATGTGCTCCCCCTTGGTGCGGAATCGTGTGATCGCAACGTAGGGGCGCCGGTGTTGAGGATCCGTTGAGCCCGTGTTGATCTCCGCCGGGGGCCGCGCCGCCGCTGGTCAGCCGCCCGGAGGCGCCGGGGTCCGGTCCAGGTCGGCGCGGACGATGCCGTACATCACGCCGTCACGCCACTCGCCGGCGCGGAAGCCGCCACCGCGCAGCACGCCCTCCCGGGTGAAACCCGCCTTCTCCAGCGCCCGCTGCTCGGCCACGTTGCCGAGCTCGGTGGTCGCCTGCACCCGGTTGACCGGCGAGTGGTCGAACAGGTAGCGCGCCAGCAGCCGCTGCGCCCGCGTCCCGTGCCCCTTGCCGCGGAAGCCGGGCGCCACGATCAGGCCCATCTCCCAGCAGTACGACACCCGGGAGGTGAGCTGCCTGCGCCACGACACGAGGCCCGCCCGGTCCTCGCCGGAGGCGATCACGAGCATGCCGCCGTCCTCGCCGAGGATCCCGTTCTCCTCCCAGAGGCGGCGCAGGCGGTGGGGGTCCTGCCAGCCGTACCACTGGTACTCGCCGCTGCTGTCCGGGTCGCCGATCAGCCGGGTCAGGAACCCCAGATCGTCCTCGCGGACGGCGCGCAGTTCGATCGTCATGATCGCGACACTATGTGACGGACGTGACGTCGGCGCGGGCCCGGCGTCCGGCCCGCAGCGCCAGGGCCAGCGCCGCCAGCAGCGCCGCGCCCGCGAACGGCAGCCACGACAGCCCGGACGGCGGCCCGAACGTCCCGCCCACCTCCGCGCGGTCGAGCACGGCGGCCACCGCGAGCGCGGGCAGCGCCTGGGCCGCTCCCGAGACGAGCGCGAGGACGGCGAGCCAGGCGACCCGCGCCGCGTTGCCGCGGCGGTACGGCTCGCCCTCGAACACCGACGTCAGCAGCCCTCCGACCAGGAGGGCGGCGACGAGCGCGCACAGGCCGCCCACCAGCACGTCCGCCCGGAAGAGCACCTGCTCGGCCGCCGTCGACTCCCAGACCCGCAGCGACAGCTCCCCGCCTCCCAGGGAGAGGCCGCGGGGCAGCTTGACCCCGCTCAGCCCGAGCCGGTCGGCGGCCTCCAGGCGGGGGACGACGCGAACGACGATCTCCCCGTCGGCCTGCGTGGCGCCGTTGACGGCGTAGGCGACCCCCCACACCCCCGCGACGGCTCCGGCGAACCTGACCACGTAGAGGGCCAGCCGCACGAACAGACGATCCATGGACGCTCCAAGGAGACGGACCGATGGTTGTTCATCATGCCCGCCGGAACGGCCCCGCGTACAGACGGCCCCGGCTCACTCGCAGGTCTGGTCTTCCGGGCTGCAGAACCTGACCTCGGGGACGTCGGCCGACGGCTCGTCCAGCAGGGGCCGGGGCTGACCGCGCAGGTGCCGGTCGAAGAAGGCGGTGACGTAGGCGCGGGTGAGGCCGAGTGCGCGGGCGCCGGGCACGGCGGCGCCGTCCTCGATGCCGACCTGGTCCATCAGGACGCCCAGGTCGGTGAAGGACGTGTGCGCGGCCCCCGTCAGCAGCAGCCAGCGCTTCCATCCGGTCAGCCGCGCCCAGACGCGCTCCCACGTGGCGGCCGGCTCGCCCGTGCCCGGCGTGTACGTGGCGGGCTTGCCCAGGAACAGGAACGGCCGGGACGTCCCGGCCGCCGGGAGCGTCGTCTCCACGCTGCCGTCGAGGTCGATGCCGGCGCGCAGCCGGGTGTCGGCCGCGATCGAGGCGACGGTGGCGGCGCCGCCCACCGAGTGACCGGCCATGGCGATCCTGGACGGGTCGATCAGGCGGGCCCCCTTCCACGGCGCGTGCGCGCCGGTGAGCCGGTCGAGCACGAAGGACACGTCGGCCGCCCGGCTCCTCTCCAGCTTCGCCCACCAGGCCGGGCCCTTGTCGTCGATCTCGCAGGTGACGCAGGTGGTGACCCGGCCGTCCGGGAAGGAGGTGGCGACGTTCTCGTAGGTGTGGTCGATGGCGGCCACCGCGTACCCGTGGCTGGCCAGCTCCTCGGCCAGGGCGGTGAGCTCGGTGCGGGGCTTGCTGTGCCCGGGGGACAGGACGACGAGGGGCAGGCTGCGGGGGCGTCCGGCGGGGCGGGCGTCGGTGAAGGCGTTGGTCCGGGTCCTGCTCAGGGTGTCGGCCGGGAGGCTGGTGATCCCGCCGTCCTTGAGCAGCAGCTCCGACGCCTTCGCCGTCATGTACGGGGCGCGGTGGCGGCCCGGCGACCTGGCCGGGTACCAGAGCGAGACCATCAGCTCGCGCGCCTTGACCGAGGGGACCCACGGGTCGGGGCGCGAGGTGTCCTTCAGGTACAGGGACGTGGTGCCGACCGGCCGGGAGCCGGTCGGGGCCGGCAGGTACGTCGCGGGCGCGGCCGCCGCCGACGACGCCGCCGATGCCGCCGCGGCCGCCGCCGCCGGCGTGCCGTGGACCAGCCCGGCGGCCAGGACGGCGGCGAGCCCGGCGACGGCCGCGGTCCCGCCGGCCCGGTTCGTTCTGAGGTGCTTGATCATGCATCGCAATATACTCCGAGAGTATATACGCGGTGTATAAGAGAGCGGAGTGCCGGACACGCTCAGGGAGTGAGGCCCCGCCGCGCGGGTCAGCCGGCGGGCGGGGCGGCGGACGGGGCGGCGCGGAAGCGGCGGCGACCAGGATCTCGGCCGTGTGCAGGCCGACGCTGATTGGACTCTCCCCCACGGGGAGACCCCACGCTATGGGGGATTCCACCCAGATCTACCCGGAGGATCCATGACCCCGCGACTGGTCCATTGCCATCCCGTCACCTGTCTCAACGTCACGGGCATGGGAGAGCCCGGCGGCGCCGAGCACCTGTCGGCCATCGGCGCCCTGTACGCCGTGGCCTCCGCCATGGGCGGCGCCGCCGGGCCGCTGGAGGGGCGGTGGTGGGTGGAGGACACGTCGCTGCCGCCGCTGGAGACCCCGCGCGACCAGTGGCGGTGGCACCTGCTGCTGCCGTTGCCGGGGATGCCCGAGCCGGGGGCGGCCGAGGCGGCGCGTGAGCGGGCCCGCCCGTCGGGGGCCGCCGTGGACCGGGTCCAGGTCGTCACCTTCACCGAGGGCGAGTGCGTGGAGCTGCTGCACGAGGGGCCCTACAGCGAGGAGAAGAGGTCGCTGGAGGTGATGGAGGCGTTCATGGCCGAGCACGGGCTGGTGCCCAACGGGCTGCACCACGAGATCTACCTGACCGAGTTCGCCGACCCCGACCCGAAGACGCTGCTCAGGCAGCCGGTCGCCCCCCGGCCGGAAGAGGCGGCTCACCGGTAGACGGCCAGGTGCAGGCGGTGTCGGCGGACGCCGGTCACGTCCGCGTGCCGGACCGCAGCGCGCCCCGCAGCAGGGGGCGGGCCGCCAGGGCGACGAGCACGGCGGCCAGCACCCCGACGCCCGCCATGAGGACGGCCCTGGTCAGCGCCCACGGCAGCGACTCGACGCGGTAGACGCTCACCAGGGGGAGCACCACCACGGCGACCCCCGACACGGCCGCCACCACGCAGACCGGCAGCGCCGCGACGACCGCCTGCCGCACGAGCACCCTGCCCAGCGCCCGTTCCGGCGCCCCGGCGGCGGCCAGCGCGGCGAACGAGCGGCGATGGTCGATCAGCTCCTCCGCCTGGTGCGCCACCAGGGCGATCGACGAGGTCGCCAGGGCCAGCAGGAGCGCGACGTCCACCAGCGCGTGGCCCTGGGAGTAGCCCACGGAGGCCTGCTGAGCCCCGGCTCCCGCGCCGAAGAAGACGGTCAGGCTCACCACCGACAGGGCCCTGGCCCACGCCCGGGGGTCGGCCTCGACCAGCCGCGCGGCCAGCAGCGTCTCCGGCGACCGGGCCCGCCGCCCGGCCCTGCGGGCATACGCCCTGATCAGCCAGGTCGTGGCCAGGGTCGCGCCGATCAGCAGCAGGACCAGCCCGGCCGCCATGGCGGTCGCCGTCCCGTACTTGCCGACGACGGGGAAGCGGCCCTTGACCGACAGCCCGAGGACGAGCAGGCCCACGCCCGCCGCGAACAGGACCAGGTCCAGCACCCGCGGCCCCCGCACGCGTGCGCGGCGGGTCACGCCCAGCGGCGAGGTGACGACGTGCCGTCCGGCGCGGGCCCCCGACAGGACCCCGCCGAGCGTCACCAGCGCGACGACCACGGGGATCTGCGGCAGCGGCCCGCCGAGGTGGGTGACGACGTGGAGCGCGCCGCCGGTCAGCGAACCGGCCAGCGCCAGCAGGCCGCCCTCCAGCGCGCCCAGCCGCCGTACGTCGCCCGGCGTCGCGCCCGCCAGCCGCAGGGCGGCCAGTCGTCGTTCCCTGGTGGCCGAGGCCAGCCGGTTGGCCTGGTGGACCAGGCCGGCGACCGGCACGGCCAGCAGCGCCAGGCCGAGCCCGGTCAGCGAGCCGTCCTCGTCCTGGAAGTCGGCCATGCCGACGGCCGTGCAGACCAGGAACGTGGCCACCGCCGCCCCGGCGGCGACCAGCCGGGCGCGCACGCGTTCGGCCCGCGAGCGTCCCCTGTGCAGCATGCCGAGCACGGTGATCATCGTTCCGCCCCCACCAGGACGGCGCCGTCGCGCAGCGGGATCTCGCGGTCGGCGTAGGCGGCCACCCGGTTGTCGTGGGTGACCAGGACGACGGCGGCCCGGCCGGCGCGGGCCGCGCCGAGCAGCGCGCCCATCACCTGCTCGCCGCCGAGCGTGTCCAGGGCTCCGGTGGGCTCGTCGGCGAACACCACGCGCGGGCCGGTCACCAGCGCCCGCGCGATGGCGACCCGCTGCCGCTGCCCGCCGGACAGCTCGCCGGCGCGCCGCCCGGCGCAGCCGGACACCTCCAGCCGGGCCAGCCACTCGGCCGCGGCGGTCATCGCCTCCTGCCTGCCGTGCCGGTCGAACAGCAGCGGCAGCGCGACGTTCTCCGCCGCGGTCAGCTCCGGCACCAGCTCGCCGAACTGGAAGACGACCCCGAAGCTCTGGCGTCGCAGCCGGGTCAGGTCGTCCTCGGGCAGCGTGTCGATGCGCGTGCCGTCGAGGACGACCTCGCCGGACTCCGGCCGGACGACCCCGGCCAGGCAGTGCAGCAACGTCGACTTGCCCGCGCCGCTCGGACCGGTGATCGCCACGATCTCGCCCTCCGCGATCGCGAGCGAGACGCCGTTCAGCGCCCTGGTGCCGCCGAACGACTTGCCCAGGCCCCTGGCCTCAAGCATCGGTGTCCTCCTTCATCCGCGCGAGCGCGGTCTCGATCCAGCGCAGGTCGGCGTCGAGGTGCTGGAGCGCGTAGTCGGCCGCCAGCACCTGGGCGGGCGAGCCGGTCGCCTTCTCGGCGGTCAGCTCCCGCATGCGGGCCAGGTGGGCCTCGCGTTGCCGCAGGAGGTGGCCGTCGGCGGCCTTCCCCGCGACGGCGACCCGGGCGAACAGGGGGCTGGCGACGTACGGCGCCGACGGCTCGACGGCGTTCAGCCACCGCTCCAGCTCCGCCCGGCCGGCCTCGGTGATCGCGAACAGGGTGCGCTCGGGGCCGCCCTCCTGCCGCGTCTCGGCCACCTCCGCCAGTCCGTCGCGTTCCAGGCGTTGCAGCGTGGCGTAGACCTGCCCGTACGCCAGGGGCTTGGCGCCGGCGAGACGGTGATCGTGCTCTTTCTTGAGCTCGTAGCCGTGCTTCGGCCGCTCGGCGAGGAAGCCGAGCAGCACGTGACCGGTTGACATGATCACGACTATACATTCAATGAATAGTCAGGCAAGCGGAACCGGCGGGCCTCACACGAGGCGGGCCTCGTACGCGGCGATGACCAGGTGTACCCGGGTGCGGGCGCCGAGTTTGGTCAGCAGGCTGCTGACGTGCGTCTTGACCGTGCTCATGCTGACGAACAGGGCGCCGGCGATCTCCGCGTTCGACAGGCCCCTGGCGACCAGGACGAGCACTTCGCGCTCGCGTTCGGTGATGTCCAGGCCGCCGTCCCCGGACGGGGGCCGCACGTAGCGCTCGACCAGCCGCCGCGTCGCGGTCGGCGCCAGCAGCGACTCGCCGGACGCGACCACGGCCATGCTCCTGATCAGCTCGGCCGGCGGCGTGTCCTTGAGCAGGAAGCCCGCCGCGCCCGCCCGGAGCGCCCCGTAGACGTAGTCGTCGAGATCGAAGGTGGTCACGATGAGCACGCGCGTCTCCGGCCGCTCCGCGCAGATGCGGCGGGTGGCCTCGATGCCGTCCATCTCCGGCATGCGCACGTCCATCAGCACCAGGTCGGGACGGTCGCGTCCGGCCGCCGTCACCGCCTGCGCGCCCGTGGCGGCCTCGCCGACCGCCTGGAACCCCGGCGTGGAGTCGATCAGCCGCCGGAAGCTCGCCCTGATGAGCGCCTGGTCGTCGGCCACCAGCACCCTGATCACAGCGGCAGCCTCGCCCTCACCCGGAAACCGCGCACGGGGCGGACGCCCGCCTCGAACTCGCCCCCGAAGACGCGCACGCGCTCGCGCAACCCGGTCAGGCCGTGCCCGTACGGCCGCGCCCGGCCGCGCGTGCCGTCGTCGGTGACCTCCACGGTCAGCGCGTCCGGGAGGCGTTCGATGCGGACGAGGGCATGCCGGGCGCCGGCGTGCTTGAGCACGTTGGTCAGCGCCTCCTGGACGATCCGGTAGACCGTCGGCCCCAGCTCGCCGTCCACGGCGCCGTCGATCGACAGCTCCACCTCCAGGCCCGCCGCCCTGGTGCGCGCGACGAGCGCGTCGAGATCGGCCAGGCCGGGGGCCGGGGCGAGCTCGGCCGCGTCGTCCTCGCGCAGCACGCCGAGCAGCTGCCTGGTCTCCCGCAGGGCCGACCTGCTGGTCTCCTCGATCGAGGCGAGCGTGCGGCTCATCTCCTCCGCCCCGCCCACGTGTCCCGCCACGCCCGCCTGCACCGCGATCGTGCTGAGGCTGTGGCCGATGACGTCGTGCAGCTCCCGGGCGATCCGCAGCCGCTCGGCGACGGCCTCCGCACGGGCCCGCTCCTCCGCCTGCGCGGCCAGCTGCCCGGTGTAGAGCCCGCGCTGGCGTACGGCCGTGCCGGCGGCCCACGCGGCGAGCAGGATCGCCAGCGCCAGCCCGAGCCGGTCGCGGACCGCGGCCGTCAGGGGGACCTCGGCCACGCCCTGCGCGGCCACCGCGCCCGCCACCAGCAGCGGCAGCACGGCCCTGCTCCGCGTGGCCAGCGTGTACAGCACGAGCGGCAGGCAGAGCAGCTCGGCGTGGGGAAGCAGGAACTCCCGCATACCGAGCCCGCCCAGCAGGACGACCACGAACACCGGCCCCGGCCACAACCGCCTGACCGCCACGGGCAGCCCGGCCGCCAGCGCCGCCGCGAAGTCCAGCACACCGGGCTCGGCCGGGTTCCGCGACGAGGTGAGCCCGGCGTAGCCGAGCGCGACGACCAGCGCGACGACGGCGTCGAGGGAAATCCAGCCCCATGCGGGCACCCGGTTCAGCAGCGGCGGACGGATCTGTTGGCGCACGGTGCGAACCTAACCCGGCGGCCACGCCGCCCGTATCGGTCCCAGGACCGATGCGCGCCGGGCCGGAGGCCGTGGAGGGTGAGGAACATGATCGAAGTCACCGGACTCACCAAACGCTTCGGCCGGACCCCGGCCGTGCAGGACCTCACCTTCACGGTCCGGCCCGGCCGGATCACCGGCTTCCTCGGCCCGAACGGCGCCGGCAAGACCACCACCATGCGCGTGCTCCTCGGCCTCGAACGGCCCACCGCCGGACGGGCCACCGTGAACGGCCTGCCCTACCGCGCGCTGGACCGGCCCCTCACCCAGGTCGGCGCGCTGCTGGACGCCTCCGCCGTGCAGGGCGGGCGGCGCGCGGAACAGCACCTGTGGTGGCTGGCCCGCTCCAACGGCCTCGACCGGGCCCGCATCGGCCCCCTGCTGGAGCTCGTGGGGCTCGGCGGAGCGGCGGGCAGGCGCGTCGGCGGGTTCTCGCTGGGCATGAAGCAGCGGCTCGGCCTCGCCGCGGCGCTGCTCGGCGACCCCGAGGTGCTGGTGCTCGACGAGCCGGCCAACGGGCTCGACCCCGAGGGCATCCGCTGGATGCGCGGCCTGCTCAGGTCGCTGGCCGCCGAGGGCCGCACCGTGCTGGTGTCCAGCCATCTCATCAGCGAGATGGCGGTCACGGCCGACCACCTCGTCGTCCTGGCGGGGGGCAGGCTGCGCGCCGACGCCGCGCTGGGCGAGCTGGTCGGGCCGGGCGGCTCGCTGGAAGAGACGTTCATGGAGCTCGTCGGAAGGGGGGAGCGGTGAACGCGCTCGCGGCCGAGTGGATCAAGTTGCGGACCCTGCGTTCCACCTGGTGGGCGCTCGGCGTCGGGGTGCTGGTGTCGCTCGCGCTCACCGTGCTCGGCGCCGCCACCGTCATCTCGCGCTGGGACCCGGGCCGCACGGGGGACCAGGCGGCCATGGGGGTCGTGGTCGCCGTGTACGTGGGGGTGGTCCTGGCCCAGCTCCCGCTCGGCATGCTGGGCGCGATGACCGCCAGCGGCGAGCACACGTCCGGCATGATCGACGTGACGTTCGTGGCGATGCCGTCGAGGGCGCGCGTGCTGGTGGCCAAGGCGGTCGTCCTGGGCGGCGTCGCGGTGGCCGGCTCGCTGCTCATCGCGGTGCCCGGCTACCTCTACGGGCGGGTCGTCGCCGCGGAGTTCCACCCGTCGTCGCTGCCCGCCGGGGCCTGGACGGTCGTCGCCGGCGGCACGCTCATGATCGTCGTGGCCACCCTGCTCGGGCTGGCGCTCGGCACGGTCCTGCGCAACGGCGCGGCGGCGACGGCGGCGCTGGTGGTGATCGTCCTGGTGGCGCCGTTCGCCGCCCGCGTGCTGCCGGGCGGCGACGTGGTCAACTGGGTCCTGCCCGGGTACCCGGCCCTCCAGCTGATCGAGCAGGTGCCGGACGTCATGCCGACCTGGGCGGCGTTCGCCGTGCTCGGCGCGTGGGCGGTGGTCCCGCTGTCCGTCGCCGTGGTCGCCGCCGCGCGTTCCTGACGCCGGGCGTGCCCGCCGGGCAGAGGCCGGGGCCAGGGGGCAGGGTTCACGGCAGGGGGCGGGGCAGGGTTCAGGGCAGGGCGAGGAGGCTGACGGCGAGGGCCGCGGCGCCCAGGCCGACGAGCTGGCCGCGGTGGATGCGCTCGGCGAGCACGCCGCGGGCGAGCAGCACCGTGCCGGCCGGGTAGAGGGCGGTCACCACGGCCACCACGGCCAGGTCGCCGCTGCGGGCCGCGAGCAGGAACAGCAGGTTGGCCACCGAGTCGAGCACGCCCGCGGTCGCCGACAGCGCGTACGCGGGCCGCTCGGAGCCCAGCCGGCGGCGCAGCAGCCCGGCCGCGGTCAGGGTGACGGCCGAGGAGACCGCCCGTCCCACGATCAACGGCGCCACCCCGCTGTCGGACGGCGCCTGGTGCAGGAAGACGAGCTGGAGGGCGATCGCCGACCCGGCGCCGAAGGCCAGCAGCAGCGCCGTCCGCGACGGACGCGCCGACCCCGCGCCGTGCCCCGCGCTGACCAGGACGACCGCCACCAGCGCGAGCGGCAGCCCCACCAGCCCGGCGGCCGACAGATGCTCGCCCTGGAGCAGCCCCACGGCGACGGGCAGCGCGGCCGACACCAGCGCGGTCACCGGCGACAGCACGTTCATCGGGCCGATCGCCAGCGTGCGGTAGAGCAGGGCGAACACGGCCGCCGAGGCGACGCCCGAGGCCGCGCCCCAGCCGAGCGCGGCGGGGCTGAACGACGCGCCGAGCATCGGCCACAGCAGCAGCTCGACCACGAGGCTGGCCGGGGCCGCGACCATCACGGTACGCAGCACATGGGCCCTGCGGGCGCCCAGGCCGCCGAGGAAGTCGGCGCAGCCGTAGGCGAGCGAGCTGCCCAGGGCCAGCAGCAGAGCGATCACGACACCTCCCGGACATTCAGCGGAACGACCAAACAGTACATTAGAATGACTGCTGGAGGACAACGGACCGACCGCGCAGTACATTCCACCGGTCCGCCCCGCGAGGAAGGTGAACAGATGGCCGAGCCGGCCAGCGCCCTGCGCACGGTCGCCCACAACGTCAAGGCCGCCCGCACCCGCGCCGGCCTGTCCCTGGAGGAGCTCGGCCGGCGCGCCCAGGTCAGCAAGGGCGCGCTGGTGGCGCTGGAGAAGGCGCAGGGCAACCCCAACCTGGCCACGCTGGTCCGGCTGGCCGACACCCTCGGCATCTCGGTCTCCGCCCTGATGCAGGGGCCGCCGGAGGGCCGCCTGCGCGTGGTGGCCGCCGACGCCGTGGCCCCCTTGTGGACCGGGCCGCGCGGCGGCCAGGCCCGGCTCATGCTGACCACCACCGGCCCCGCCCCCGTCGAGGTCTGGCGCTGGCGGCTGGAACCCGGCGAGGAGTACCCCAGCCAGCCCCACCAGGCCGGGGTGGTGGAGACCCTCAGCGTCGTCTCCGGGCGGATGACGCTCGTCCTCGACGGCGCCGAGCACCCCGTCGAGGCGGGCCAGACCGCCACCTTCGACGGCGACGCCCCGCACGGCTACCGGGGCGAGGGCGACGGCGCCTGCGACATGATCATGACGGTCCACCTCCCTCCGGCCCCCTGGACCGCCGGCCGGCCGTGAGCTGCGCTCGCCGTCAGGAGGCCAGGCGCTCGATGGCGAAGGCGGACAGGAAGCCCACGGTGGTGATCAGCCCGGTGAGGACGTGCGCCTGCTCGAAGGCCTCCGGGATCATGGTGTCGGCCACCATGGCCAGGATGGCGCCGGCCGCGATCGCGGTGATCAGCGCGATCGCCTCGGGGGAGGCCGACCGGAGGGTCAGGTAGCCGATCATGGCCGCCACGCCGCTGACCACGGCGATGCCGCCCCAGACGCCGAACACGTACGCGGGGCTGCGCCCGGCCCGTCGCATGCCGGCGGCGCTGGACAGGCCCTCGGGGACGTTGGAGACGAACACCGCCGCCACGACGGCGAGGCCGATCTCGCCGCCGTGCAGCAGGGACAGCCCGAGCACCACCGACTCCGGGATGCCGTCGAGCAGCGCGCCGACGGCGATGGCGGCGCCGCTGCCCTGCGCGTCGGCCTCGCTGGGCTGCTGGTCGCCGGAGCGCTTGCGGTGCCGGGCGCCGTGCCGCGCCAGGATCGCGTTGGCCGCCACGTACGCGCAGGCTCCCGCCAGGAAGCCGACGGCGGTGGGCAGCAGCCCGCCGGACCGTTCGGCCTCGTCCAGCAGCTCGAAGGAGAGCGCGGAGATCAGCACCCCGGCACCGAAGGCCATGACGGCGGCGATCGCCCGCGCCGGGACCCGCACCAGCATCGCCACGGCCGCGCCGAGGACCAGCGCGCCTCCGGCGACCAGCCCCCACGTCCCCGCTTCCAGCCACTCAGGCATGTGCACCGATCCCTCTCGCGTCCTCGTCCCCAAGGTTCTCTCGCCCAAGCCCTTCCCGTCACGCGTTCCGGAGGCGGGGATTGGGGTGGAACGCCCCGGGTAGGGCAGGCGGCGGTCCGCCCCCGTCGTGAGGAGACTTGGATGGAGCACCGCCACACCCCCTGCACTCCGCGTCCGGCGCGACAGCTCTACGAGATCACCGTCCTGGACGCGGCGGGCGATCGCTGGCACACCATCGGCTGGGGGATCGACCAGGCGGAGGCCGAGTCGGCCGCGCGGGCGTGCGTCACCCGGCCGGTCCCGCCCTACCGGGCCGCCCGGATCCGGCGCGACGGCCGGGTCCTCGCCGAGCACCGCCGCAGCGCGTGAAGGCGCCGCCGTCGCCGCGCGTGGCGCTGCCGGTGATGTGCCACCGGTGGGCGCACATCACGTTCCTGCACTGGCGCTACCCCGTCGACGTGGTCCGTGAGCTGGTGCCGGACGAGCTCGCCGTCGAGACCATGGACGGGTCGGCGTGGGTGGGGGTGACGCCGTTCCTCATGGAGGACGTACGCGTGCCTGGCCTGCCCGCCGTGCCGTGGTTGTCGGCGTTCCCGGAGACCAACTGCCGCACGTACGTGCGGGACGCGCGCGGCCGTTCCGGCGTCTGGTTCCTGTCCCTGGACGCGGGACGGCTGCTGGCCGCGCTCGGCGGACGCTCCGGCTACCGGCTGCCCTACCACTGGTCCGACATGTCGGTCCGGATCGACCGGCGGCGCCGCCGCTACCGCTGCCGCCGGAGGTGGCCGGGGACGCGGGGCGTGCGGTGCGACGTCGAGGCGGAGGTGGGCGGCGTCCTGCGGGAGGACGAGCGGGACGAGCTCGCGCACTTCCTGACCGCCCGCCACCGGCTGTTCACCCGGGTGGCGGGCCGGCTGGCCGCGGCCGAGGTCGAGCACCCGCCGTGGCCGCTGCAGCACGTCGAGCTGACCGGCCTCGACCAGGACCTGCTGCGGGCCGCCGGCCTGCCCGGCCCGGCCGGCCCGCCCCTCCTGCACGCCTCCCCGGGCGTGGACGTCCGCGTCGGCATGTGGTCGCGGTGACCTGACGCGAGGCCCGCGCACGGGTCACCGGAAGAGGAAGCCGATCGCGGCGGCCGCGCGGAAGGTCCTCAGGGATGACTCCGGTCTCCTCCTCCAGTCGGATGGTCTTGTCGGAGGAACTGATCGATGATCAGGTCCCCGAACGATTGGAGTCGCGATGCGAAGACCAGTCCTGATCCTCACCCTCTTATCGGCCCTCGCGGCGCCGCTCGCGCCGGTCCCCGCGGCCGCCGCCACCGCCGGTGCCACAGCCGCCCCGGCCGTGCGGTGGGCGCCGTGCGCGGAGGACCCCGCGGCCGACTGCGGGACGCTGACCGTGCCGATCGACTGGAACGACCCGCGCGCCGGGACGTTCGAGCTGGCCCTGGCCCGGCGCCGGGCGAGCGACCCGGCCGCCCGCATCGGGTCGCTGGTGATCAACCCCGGCGGCCCCGGCGGCTCCGGCGTGGACGCCGTGGTGAACAACTGGCTCAGCTTCACCCCCGAGATCACCAGCCGCTTCGACGTGGTCGGCTTCGACCCGCGCGGCGTGGGCCGCAGCCATCCCGTCACCTGCTCGCTGGAGCTCGCCCAGCAGGCGCCCGACCCTCTGTCGATCAAGGACCAGGCCGGCTGGGACGCCCTGCTCGCCTTCAACCGGCGCTACGGCGAGGACTGCCGCCGGCGCACCGGCCCGCTGTTCGACAACGTCCACACCGGGTACGTGATCCGCGACCTCGACGCCCTGCGCGCCGCCCTCGGCGACGACAAGCTGACCTACTACGGCGTCTCGTACGGCACCCTGATCGGCCAGCTCTACGCCGAACGCTACCCGCGCCGCGTCCGCGCCCTCGCGCTGGACAGCAACATGGACCACAGCCTGGGCACCCAGGCGTTCCTGGACACCGAGGCCTGGACCTCCCAGGACTCCTTCAACGAGTTCGTGGCCTGGTGCGGCCGGACCGGCTCGTGCGCGCTGCACGGCAGGGACGTCCGCGCGGTGTGGCACGAGCTGCTGGCCAGGGCCGACCGGGGCGAGCTGACCTTCCCCGGGCAGCCGGACGTCAAGCTGCGCAGGCTCGACCTCATCGGCCTGGCCTTCGGCGCGTTCTACGGCCCGGCCTGGAGCCAGCTCGCCCAGCTGCTGGCCGCCATGGAGAGCGGCGCCGGCCCGGTCAGCCCGCTCTTCGCGCCGCCCGTCCGGGTCGCCGGGGAGACCGTCAACGACGCGAGCTTCGTCTTCTGCCAGGACTACGCGCTGCCCGTCCGCGGCTACCGCGACTGGGACCGGCTGCTCCGCAGGTCGGCGGCCGTCGCGCCGGACATGCTGGTCAGCGCCGCGGCGCACCCGCTCGCGCTGGCCTGCCAGGGCACGGCCACGCCCAACCGGCAGCACCGGCTCAGGGTGGACGGCTCGCCGGCGCTGCTGCTCGGCAACGCCCTGCACGACCCGGCCACGCCGTACGTGTGGGCGGCCTCCACGGCGCTGCAGGCCGGCCGGCAGGCCCGGCTGCTGACCTACGAAGGATGGGGGCACGGCATCTACGGGCGCGGCGAGTGCACGACGGCCGCCTTCGACCGCTACCTGCTCTCCCGCGACCTGCCCGCTCAGGGCGCTCGCTGCCCGGCCGTCCCGCCGGACGAGACGTCGCTCAGGCGGGTCCCGAGCCCGAGCCCGCTGCCCGGCCGCCCCGGGTGGACGTCCGTCCTGCGGTAGCCGGATGGTGACGCGGCCTCGCGGCCCCCTCTCCGCGAGGCCGCGTCCTACCCCCGCGCGCCCGTGGTCAGGCGCTCGCGGAGGGCGTCGAGGCGGGCCATGGCCGGGGTCGCGGTGATGCCGTGCAGGACGACCGAGAGCACCACGGTGAAGGCCGTCACCGCCCACAGCTCCTCGGGCGGCACGCCGAAGTCGGCGTGGCCGAGCGCGTACGCCAGGTAGAACAGCGACCCCACCCCCCGGATCCCGAACAGCGAGATGACCCGGCGCTCGCGGGGGCCGGCCGGGCCCCGGACCTGGGAGAGCCAGCCCGCCAGCGGCCGGATGACCAGGATCAGCAGCACCCCGACGAGGACGCCGCGCCAGGTGAGCGGGGCCAGGCCGCCGGCGGCGACGAATCCGCCGAGCAGGAGCAGCAGCCAGGAGGTGAAGAGCCGTTCGAGCTGCTCGACGAAGCCGTGCAGGACGTTGTTGTAGCCGTGTCCGTGCTCGACCCGGCGGATGGCGCAGGCGGCTACGAACACGGCGATGAAGCCGTAGCCGCTGACCAGCTCGGTGACCCCGTAGGCGAGCAGGGTGGCGCCCAGGGCGACGAAGCCGTCGCGGCGCTCGGCCAGGCGCAGCTCCTCGGCGGGGGAGTGGAAGAACAGCCGGCCGAGCAGGCGGCCGATCAGCAGGCCGCAGACGACCCCGGCGACGATCCGGTAGAGCACGTCCGTCAGCGCCCACTCGCCCGTCCAGCCCAGGCCGCCGGCGGTGGCCAGGGCGATGGCGGCGTACACGATGGGGAAGGCCAGCCCGTCGTTCAGGCCCGCCTCCGAGGTGAGGGCGAAGCGGACCTCGTCGTCGGCGTTCTCGGCGTCGGCGGGCTCGCCCACGCTGACGTCGGAGGCGAGCACCGGGTCGGTCGGCGCGAGCACGGCCCCCAGCAGCAGCGCGGCGGCGACGGGCCAGCCCAGCACGCCGGAGGCCGCCGCCGTGACCCCGGCGACGGTCAGCGGCATCGCCCAGCCGAGCAGCCGCCACGTCGTCGACCAGCTCCGTAACCCGATCCGCCGGTTGAGCGCCAGCCCCGCGCCCATGAGCGAGACCAGCACGCAGATCTCGGTGATGTGCTCGACGGCCGCCCGGTGGGCGACGGGATCGGGCTCGGGCAGCCCGATCGGCAGCAGGTACAGCCCCATGCCGCCGAGCAGGTAGACCAGGGGAGGGGAGAAGGCCCGGCGGGCGAGCAGGCCGGGCAGGACGGCGGCGAGCAGCGCGGCGGCGCCGCCGAGGGCCAGGACGAGATCGGGGGTGGACATCCCGGCCCCACTGCCCTGATCAACTCGGGACAATCTTCCTTTTATGCGCGCAACCCGCCCAGTATCGCTCGGATCGACAAGCCGGGGCCGTCGTCGGCATATCGCGGCAATATGCACTAATAGCTACTTTTCGCACCCCTGACTGCGCGCCTACCGTGACAGGACCCCCCAACTTCTGGAGGAGGATCCGTGTCAAGGTCTCTCCGTGTCACGCTCTCCGTCGTCCTCGCCCTCTCCTTCCTGCTGGTCACCTCCCCGGCCCAGGCCGCCGTGCTGGTCCGGGTGCTGCGGTACGACGCCTCCCGGTCGGCGGAGTTCGTCAACGTGATCGACCAGGCCGCCCAGGTCTGGAACGCGAACGTGGTGAACGTCCGGCTCATGCAGGGCACGCCCGCCAGCTTCGTCGTCCTGGCCGACAACAACTGGCCCAGGACGCTGCCCACCAGCCTCGGCCGCGGCACGATCTGGATGGGCCGCCAGGCGGTCAACCAGGGCTACTACCCGCTGCGGATCGCCACCCACGAGATCGGTCACATCCTCGGCCTGCCGGACCGGCGCACCGGGCTCTGCGGCGACCTGATGTCCGGCTCCAGCGCCCCCGTGAGCTGCACGAACGCCACCCCCAGCGTGGCCGAGCGGGCCGAGGTGGACCGCAACTTCGCCGGCAGCGCGCCCGCGGTCGAGTTCGGCCGCGTCCACGAGGACCGCTGACCTCCGACGCACCCGTCAGGCTGTCTCACTCCGCGCCGCCCCGCCGGTTCGTCCGGCGGGGTTGGCCGGAGGGCCGTGATCGTATTGTCTGGGAGCAATCGCCCCCCGACGTGAGGATCAGCGCATGCCCCGTTCGAGAGCCGTCCTGTCAGCCCTCGCCGCCGCGGCCTCGGTCCTGACGGCGGGCGGATCGGCCGAGGCGGCGGCGGACGTGCCGTTACCCTCGGCGGTCTTCCGCGCCACGCACAACAGCTACTCGGGCAACATCGCCGGCGCCAGGAACTCGATCGCCTACCAGCTCGACCACGGCGTCCGCTTCGTCGAGCTCGACGTGCACGACAACGGGTACGCCACCGCCCGCGACTACTCCGTCGGCCACGACGCCCCCGGCGACGAGGTGGACCACGCGGGCAACCCGGCCTCCAACCTCCTCGGCGACTGGCTCGCGGTGATCGCCGGCTGGTCGGCGGCCCATCCCGCGGCCGCGCCGATCGTCGTCGCCCTCGACCTCAAGGACGACCTGACCGACAACCCGTCCCACGCCGCGGGCAACCCGGCCGCGCTGAACGACGAGCTCGTCGCCGCCTTCGGGCCGCGGCTGCTGCGGGCCGAGGACTACCCCGCCGGCCCGCCCACCGTGGACGCGCTGCGCGGCCGCGTGCTCCCGGTGATCTCCGGCGACGGCACCACCCGCACGCTGTACAAGCGCGACCTCGGCTCGAACCCGGCCGTCGCGGCCAACGCCCGCGGCCAGGTCGTGGAGGTGCACGACTCGGGCGCCGGAGCGCTGTGGTACTGGACCGGCGCGTACGGCGCCGACGGCCGGGTGACCTGGCTGCGCCACGGCAGGTACGACAGCGGCGTCACCCCCGCCGTCGCCCTCAACGACAACGGCGACCTGGTCGAGGTCCACCAGTCGCAGAACGCCACCACCCTCTGGTACCGCGTGGGACGCCTGGACGCCGCCGGCGAGATCACCTGGTCCGCCGGCCGCCAGTACGACAACGGCGTCCTGCCGACCGTCCGCTTCACCGACGCGGGCGGGACCCGGCTCCGGGAGATCCACCGCAGCCAGAGCAACAGCCAGAACTGGGAGTGGTCCGGCACGCTCGACGCCGGCGCGGCGAGCGTCGCGTGGAGCGGCAACGCCAGGACCTCCGACGCCCGCCACGACAAGACCACCTCCTACGGCGGCGCGCCGCGCGTGCACGTGTGGACCGGCGCCGACGGCCCGACCCCGTCGCGGACCCTCCGGGTGGACACCGACGCGTTCACCGGCGACCGCATCCGCCACCGCCAGGTCGCCTTCGCCGAGTTCCAGCAGGGCGACAGCGCGGAGCTGCGGCAGGACGCGCTGTTCTACGCCGCGCCCGCCGGGCAGTCGTCGTTCATCACCGACGCGCGGCGGGCGGGCCGGCTCGTCCGCGGCTGGGACTTCGACTCGGCGGGCCAGGCGACCGATCCGCCGGCGAACTACCCGGCCACCAACCATCCCTACGACGCCTGGTACCAGGACCTGCTCACGCGGACGGGCGCGGTGGAGTGACCGGCGGACGGCGGCGGGTCAGCACGCGGGTGGTGCCGCCGTCGTCCTCGGTGATGTCGCGCACGTGCTCGAAGCCGAGTTTGCGCAGCACGGCCAGCGAGGCGAGGTTGTCCGGCGCGACGGTGGCGTGCACCTCGGTCAGGCCGAGGGCGTCGAAGCCGTGGCCGACGATCGCCTCGGCCAGCTCCCGGCCCAGGCCCGCCCCCCACACCGCGGGGACCAGCGCGTAGATGAGCTCGTGGCCCGACACGGTGTCGGTCGGCTTGATCTCGGCGTGCCCGACCAGTTCGCCGTCCCGGCGTACGGCCCAGACGGCGAACAGGTCCTGGGCGTAGACCTTGCTGAAGATGCGGCCGAACAGCGCGCGGTCCTCGGCCTCGGTGGCGGTGCCGTCCCCCATCCACCGCGTGACCCGTGGATCCTGGAACATGGCGACGAACGCGTCCTCGTCGGCGGGGACGTACGGCTCCAGCAGCAGCCGCTCGGTGCGCAGAGTAGGGGTCATGAACGGCGAACCTACTCGAACGCCGCGCGCCCCGACGACTCGTTTTCCGCCGGGGCGCCGCAGGTCACGCCTCCAGTTCGGCCGCCCGGCGCAGGTCCTTGGGCCGGCCCAGGGCGCGGCGCATCCGGATCAGGTCCTCCCGGGAGACGTAGTGGACCTCCAGGCCGCCGGGGCCGGTCGCGGTCAGCGCGCGGTCCAGGCACTCGCCGACCCGAAGCCCGCCCCAGGGGAGCGCCGGGGTGCAGCAGTCGCCGCCGGCCCCCGGCGAGGTGAATCGCGTCTTCGGGCGCAGCAGGGAGTCCGGGTGCAGGGGCAGCGGGCCGCCCGTCTCGTCGGCGAGCCGGGCGCCGACGGAGGCGAAGGCGGCGGCCAGGGCCGGGGCGTGGGCGGGGCGGCCGTCCCAGAGCAGGTCAAGGTCGCCGGTCAGCTCGGCGGAGCCGTGCATGATGCCGGCGACCTGCCCGATCACCACGGCCCGGACGCGATGCCGGTGCAGGGCTTCGAGCAGGGGGAACGGGTCGAAGCCGAGGGCGCCGTCGGTGCCGATCGTGCCGGCGTCGTCGTCGGCGTCCTCGTGGCCCACGCCGGTGGCCCCCCGGTCCAGGGCCAGTTCGCGGGTACGTCGTGCGGCGGCGCGGAGGCGGTCCAGCGGTTCGTCGATCATCCGGACATGCAACACCGGCCGCCGCCGTGGCGCACGCGATTTTCCCCGTGCTAACTTGGCCGTATGACCAACTTGGCCGATCGGCCAAATTCGGCGCGCGGCGACCGCCGTCGTGAGCAACTGGTGGAGACCGGGGTCGCGCTGCTGGGCGAGCACGGGTGGCCCGGCGTCACCACGCGGGCCGTCGCCGAGCGGGCCGGCACCAACCCCGGCCTGATCCACTACCACTTCGGCGGGCTGCCCGGCCTGCGTGAGGCGATCTTCCGCCACGCCACCGACCTCGTCGTCGGCCCGCTGGTCACCGAGCTGCTGGCCGCCGACGACGAGCGCGCCGCGCTGGCCCTGCTGCGCGGCCTGCCGGCCCAGGCGGCGGCCGACGGGCCGACGACCCGGCTGGCCGCCGAGCTGATCGTGGGCGCCACCCGCGATCCGGCCCTGGGCGCCGTCCTGCGCGACGAGCTCCGCCGGGCCCGCGGCCGCATCGCCGCCCGCCTCGGCCGCCTGCGCCCCGGCTGGCCGGCCGCCCGCCTCGACGGCGTCGCCACGCTCGTCACCGCCGCGATCGACGGGCTGATGCTGCACCACATGATCGACCCCGCCCTCCCCGTCGGCGCGGCGCTGTCGGCGGTGGAGGACCTGCTGGAGGCGGGCGAGCCGGCCGCGTCGCCGCCCGGCTGACGGAGACCGTCCTCGACCGGGCCGTCCGGGGCCCGTCACCCACCACGGAAGGAGACCGTCCTCGACCGGGCCGTCCGGGGCCCGCCACCCACCACGGAAGGAGACCGACCATGGAGATCGTCAGCAGACCGGACCCGCCGACCGGGCTGCGCCGCCGGCTGTGGCGGCTGCCCATCCTGCTGTACCGTCTCGGCCTCGGGCCGGTGCTCGGCGGCCGCGTCATGCTGCTCACCCACACCGGCCGCGTCTCGGGCCTGCCCCGCCGGGCCGTCATCGAGGTCGTCCAGCGCGACGGGCAGGGCTACGTGGCCGCCTCCGGCTTCGGCCCCAAAGCCGACTGGTACCGCAACGTCATGGCCACCCCGCAGGTGAGCCTGCAGGTCGGCGGCCGCCGCTGCCGTGCCACGGCGGTGCCGCTGGAGCCCGGCGAGGGCGCGGACATCATGGCCCGGTACGCCCCCCGCCACCCGGCCGCCGCCCGCCGGCTCTGCCGGATCATGGGCTTCGCCGTCGACGGCGGCGTGGACGACTACCGCGAGGTGGGCAGCCGCATCCCGTTCGTCCGGTTCGTTCCGGGGTGATCGGCGAAGCCGTCCAGGGCCTTCAGGATCTCGTCGCGGAAGGCGCCGCTCCCGGTGTGCCCGGAGTCCTCCACGACCACCAGTCGGGCATCGGGCCACGCCCAGGGGTTCACGGCTGCCCGTCCTGGTCCGCGGGGGCGCGGCGGATGAACAGCTCCAGCCGGGAGCGGCCGTCCGGGTGGTCGAGCGTCACCCGGTCGCACACGCGCTGCATCATCCACAGCCCCATGCCGCGCTGCGGCGGCCAGGCCGGGACGCGGTCGAGGTGGGCGTGCGTCAGGGTGCCGCGCTCGTCGATCACGTGCACCGTCACGCCGTCCTCGTCGCTGCGGGCGCTCACCGTGCCGGGCGCCTGGGCGTGTTCCAGGACGTTGCCGGCCGCCTCGCTGACCGCCAGCACCAGCCGTTCCACCCGCTGCCTGTCGAGCCCCGCCTCCAGGGCGAAAGCACTGACCAGGCCCCGCAGGTGAGCCAGGTTCGTACCGATCGGCACGTGCAGCCCGAAGGACTCGCCCATGGTCACCGCCTGATTCGTCCCGTTGGTCGGTACCGGCCCCCCGCCGCGAACGAGCGGAGTGTGTGCGGCCACTCATCCGTCAGTGAGCAAATCCTAGGCACCCTGATACGACATTCGGCCGGAAATCCCGTGAAACCCCTCCGGAAGGCGTGCCGCGCCTGCCCAGGATGGGGACGACCTCGGGCTAGAGGCCGGTTTCGGGCGCGGGCGGCTCGCCGGAGGGGAACAGGATCGCGCTGAGCAGGTAGGGGGCGCGGCCGGGGGCCGGGGCGTTGCCCAGCCGGTCGCCCAGCACCGCCAGCAGGTCGGTCAGCATCGCGGCGAGCTCGCCGGGACTGAGCCACACGGTGCCCTGCCGGTAGGAGACCGAGTCGGCGACCGGATCGACGCCCTCGCGGCGCAGGTAGGCGTCGAACTCGGCGATCAGGACGGCCATGGCGGCGGCGAACCCCCTGCGGTGGTCGTCGAGCGACATCGACGCGGCGGCCCCCGCGTCGATCGCGGGACGGTCCTGGCGCAGCCGGTAGCGGCGCTCGGTGGCCCCGCGTACGCGCTGCTCGCCCTCGACCTCCAGGAACCCGCCCTCGGTCAGATGCGCGACCTGGCGATAGACGGTGATCTTGGGAACCTCGGGCATACGGGCGCAGAGCTGCGCGATCGTCATCGTGCCCGCGGCCGCCACGGCGTGCACGATGCGCAGCCGTACGGGGTGCAGCAGCTGCTCGACAGGGTCCATGGCCTAACGATTTCATATGAGATACCGTTATCCAAAATGAAAACGTTAGGTTCGCGGAGCGGAGGAGGCGGCATGCGGGACGTCCCGGGGCGGACGGTGCCGGTGAACGGCCGGCACGTCTATGTCGAGGAGACCGGTGAAGGACCCTTACCGGTGGTGTTCGAGGCCGGCGGGGGCTGCGGGCGCACCTGCTGGGACGCGGTGACGCCGCTGCTGGCGAGCAGGGCGCGGCTGGTGACCTACGACCGGGCCGGGCGCGGGCGCAGCGGCCCCGCCACGGGGCCGCTCGGCATCGACGACCTGGCGGACGACCTGGTCGCGATGACCGAGGCCGTCGTGCCGGGGGAGTTCGTGCTGGTCGCGCACAGCATGGGCGGGCTGGTCGCGCGCCGTGCCGCCGAGCTGCTGGGGCCCCGGCTGCGGGGGCTGCTGCTGGCCGACGTCCTGCCGGAGACCTCGCCGGTGTACGACACCTGGGACCGGACCGCCGCGCAGGTCGACCGCGTGATGGCGGTGACGCAGGCGCTCAGCCGGTTCCGTCCGTCGGCGCGGCTGTTCAGCGGGAACGTCCGGCGGCTGTTCCCCGCCGACACCTACCGGACCATGCTCGCCGAGGACTTCACCCCCGCCGGGGTCGCCCGGACGCGCCAGGAGATCCGGGCCGTGGCCGCCGCCATCCCGGAGTTCCGGGCGCGACCCCCTCGGCCGCCGAGCTGCCCGACGATCGTGTTGTCGGTGACCCGGGCCGCCCGAGGGCGGGAGCGGCAGCACGCCGCCAACCGCGAGCACCAGCGCCGCTACGCCGACAGCCTGCCCGACGGGCGCCACGAGGACGTCCTCTCGGGCCATCTGGTCCAGGCCGAGCAGCCGCACCTCGTCGCCGACCGCACGGCCCGGCTCATCGGGTGAAGCAGTCGCCGGACGGGGTGAGCCGGGCGGACATGTTGCGTTCCATCATGTTCAGCGCGGCCTGCCCGAGATCGTGGTGGATGGCCGCCACGCAGTCGGGCGGCACGGTCAGCTCGTAGTGCCGCACGTACGCGTCCAGCGCGCTGTACAACACGCACTGCTCCGTCACCTGCCCGGCCAGGACGACCCGCTCGACCCCGCTGTGCGACAGCAGGTACTCCAGCGACGTGCCGAAGAACGCGCTGTGCCGCACCTTGGGCAGGAACGCGCACCCCGGCGGCGGCAGGACCGGCTGCACCAGGTCCGGCCGCCGGCCCTTCATCGCCCGCTCCTCGATCTCCCGCCGGTCGGCGGCGAAGTCGCCGTAGTTGTCGTTGACGTATACCAGCTCGACGTCGTCCCGCTCGCGGGCCCGCGCCACCAGGTCCGCGAGCGGCTCGACGATCGGCTCCACCTGCCGGACGAGCAGCTCGGCGTCCTGGTGCTCGTACGGGTTCAGCATGTCGATGACGACCAGCGCAGATCTTGCCATGACCCCTGTCCTGTCCAGCTACCTGCTGTTTTATCCAGGACAAATCAGGGCATGACGCGGTCGGTCAGTTGTCGTCGATGAACCGCTGGGCGAGGGTCCGGCCCAGCGTCACGGCCTGGGCGTGGTTCTCGATGGCGGCCACCTTCGTCCCGGAGCCGGTGAACGCGATGTACGTGACGCCGGAGTCGGTGCCGCCGTTGCTCGGGTCGGGGTTGATGCCCAGGTCGGCGGCGGTGCGGTAGGAGGCCTCGCCGATGATCCCCGACGGGCCCGTGTCGCCCGTGACCGCGTACTCGACCTGGCCGTTGTAGATGACCGCCACCACCGTCCCGCAGCCGATGCCCTTGGTCCGGTAGTCCCAGATCGAGCTCGGGCTCGGCACCACCACGTACGGGAGCTGCGCGGCGTTGAGCGGCGTGTCCGAGGTGGTGTGGCAGAACGTCTCGGCCTGGAAGCAGCAGTCGGTGCTCTCGTTGCACTGCGCGGTCCGGACGCCGTCGCAGTCGATGTCCAGGTCGCCCTTCCAGAACACGCCGCCGGTCTTGCCGCACACCGCGACGGTCCCGGCGGAGACGTCGGAGTCGGTCTTGTACTTGCCGTTGGAGATCTGGGCGCACGTGGTGAGCTCGGCGAGGAGCTGGTCGGCGGTGGGCCCGCCGGCGCCGCCGGTCGTGGTGCCGGTGACCGCGGCGCTGTGCCCGGACTCGTTGCCCGCGGCGTCCACCGCCGTGATCGTGTACGTGTGGGCGGACCCGGCGGCCAGCCCCGCCACCGTGGCGCTCGCGGTGGGCGAGGTCGCCACCACGGTCGTGCCCTCGTAGACGCGGTAGCCGGTGACGCCCACGTTGTCGGTGGAGTCCGTCCAGGCCAGGGAGATGCCGGTGGCCGAGACGCCGGTCACCCGCGGGCTCGCCGGCACGGTGGGCGCCTGACCGTCGGCGCCGCCGGCGCCGCTGACCGACAACCTGTCCACGTTCGGGCCGCCCTCGGCGCCGGTCCCGGTCGCGCGGACGGTGTTGACGCCGGCGTTCAGCGTCACCGTGGCGCGGACGTCGGCCCAGGTGTCCCAGCCGCCGGTGCCGGGGAAGGCCAGGCCGGTCACCGCCGTGACGCCGTTGACGGCGACGTCCATCGGGCGGCCGGCGGCGGTGCCGTTGGCGTAGCGGAAGGTCAGCGTGTGGCTGCCGGCCTCGGCCACGTTGACCGACCATTCGACCGAGCCGCCGGGGGCGTTGACGTAGTCGACGAACCCGGCGCCGGTGTAGCCGGTGTGGTTGGTGGCCACGCTCGCCCCCGTCAGCGTCGCGGCCTCGGCCTGGTACTCCGTGGCCGGGGCCTCGGCGGTCGTGGCCTCCAGGAAGTCGAGGTTGGGGTTGCCGCCCGCGGACGCCGCGGTGACCCGGATCTTGTTGTCGCCCCGGTTCAGGGCGGCGGTGAGGGTGGAGGTCGCCCAGGTGTCCCAGTTCGCGGTCGCGCCGAACGAACGCCCGGCGGACACGACCGTGCCGTTGACGGAGACGTCGGCGACGCGGGCCGAGCCGGTGCCGTTGGCGTACCTGATGGCCAGGGTGGCGGTGCCGGCCGCCGGGGCGTCCACGGTCCACTCCGTGTACGGGCCGGCCGCGTTGACGCTGTTGACGAAGCCGGTGCCGGAGAACCCGGCGTGGTTCGCCTCGACGGCGCCCTGGACGTTGGCGGCGTTCTCGGCCTCGTAGCGCACGGTCGCCGCGCGCGCGGGCAGCGCCACGAGCGCGGAGACGGCCAGGCACGCGGCGGCGACCGGGACGAGGGTGCGTAAGCGGGTTGCGAGCACGGTCACTCCCTCTGGGCTATTGGATGGCGGAGCGGCGGATCGTGTCGGCGCTGCCGTCGCCGTTGTTGTCGGAGTTGGTCGAGCCGAACCAGATGGCGGCGGCGCCCGGCACCTTCTCGACCAGGCGCAGCCTGCCGTACGTGCCGTTGAAGTAGGAGTTGACCGTCGAGACGTTCTCGCCGTTCAGGACGATGCGCCACAGCCGCTGCCCGCGCAGCGCCGCCATGAAGACGGTGTTGCCGACGATCGCGATGCCGCTCGGCGAGGCCTCGGCGACGCCCCAGGTGTACTTGGGGTTGGTCATGCCGGAGGCGGTGCAGGTGCCCTCGCAGGTGGGCCAGCCGTAGTTCTTGCCGGGCTGGATCAGGTTGAGCTCGTCGCGCGCGGAATTGCCCAGCTCCGACGACCACAGCCGGCCGGCGGAGTCCCAGGCCAGGCCCTGCGGGTTGCGGTGGCCGTAGCTGTAGACGCGGGTGCCGAACGGGTTGCCGGGCGCGGCGGCGCCGGTCCTGGTCAGGCGCAGGATCTTGCCGTTGAGCGAGTTCAGGTTGGGCGCGTTGGCCGACTGCTGGGCGTCGCCGGTGGTGGCGTACAGGTAGCCGTCGGGGCCGAAGCGGATGCGGCCGCCGTTGTGGTACCGGTTCTTGTCGATGCCCTGGAGGATCGTGGTGTAGCCGCTGAGCGTGCTGCCGTTGAAGTTCATCTTCGCGATGCGGTTGCCCTCGGCGGCGGTGTGCATGAAGAACACCTCCTGGTCGGTCGTGCCGTTCCAGGTGGGGGAGAGGTCCAGGCCCATCAGGCCGCCCTCGCCGTCGGTGGTCTGCACGTTCGGCACGGTCCCGACCTGCGTCTTCGTGCCCGACGGTGTCACCTTGAACACCTTGAACGTGTCCCGCTCGGTGACCAGCGCGAACGAGCCGTCCGGCGTCCAGGAGGCGTCCCAGGGCACGTCCCAGCCGCCCGCGACGGAGGTCGGCGTCTGGGGCACGGTCCCGCACCCGCCCGTGGTGAACGCGGTCGACGCCGCGCTCGGCGCGGAGAGCTGGCCGGCGGTGTCGCGGGCGACGACGTCGAGCTGGTAGGTGCGCGCGCACTCCAGCGGCACGCTCGTGCTGGTGGCGGGCGGCGCGCCGGTGACGGTGGCCAGCACGGCGCCGGAGGCGTGGTCGCGGACCAGGTAGGCCCGCACGCCGCCGTCGTCGGTGGAGGCGGCCCAGGTGACGGTCGCCGACGTGGGCTGGACGCCGCTGACCGCGGGCGTGCCGGGCGGCGAGGGCGGGTCGTCCGGCGGCGCGGGCAGCGTGTGGCAGGCGGCCTCGGGGCTGCTCAGCGAGACGTTGCCGGAGGCGTCCCTGGCGAACACCGACAGCTGGTAGCCGAAGTCGGGGGTCAGCCCGGTCAGCGTGGCCGGCGGCGCGGGGGCGGTGGCGATGAGCTGGCCCTGCTGGTAGATGTCGTAGGCGACGACGCCGATGTCGTCCGTGGCGGGCGGCCAGTCCAGCTTCAGGCTGTTGTGGGTGATCTCGCCGCACACCGGCTGGCCGGGCGCGGTCGGCTTCTGGGTGTCGGCCGGTCCGCTGACGCGCAGCCGGTCGAGGTTGGGGCCGCCGTCCGCGGTGGTCGCGGTGGCCCGTACGGTGTTGGCGCCCGCGTTCAGGGCGGCGTTGAGCGTGACCTCGTTCCAGGTGGTCCACGCGCCGGTGCCGGGGAAGGAACGGGTGCTCGCGGCGCCGTTCACCGAGATGCTCAGCGGCCGGTCGATCGTGGTGCCGTTGGCGTAGCGGAAGGTCAGGCTCTGCGGGCCGGTGGCCGCCGCGCTGACCTGGAACTCGACGTACGAGCCGGTCGCGTTGTCGTAGTTGACGAAGCCGGAGCCGGTGTAGCCGGCGTGGTTGGACTCCACGACGCCCCGCGCGATCGTGGCGGTCTCGGCCTGGTAGTCGGTGAAGCCGCTGACCTGGACGTCGGCGTCGAGGTAGTCCCAGTTGGGGTTGCCTCCGGCGGTGGCGGCGGTGGCCCTGATCGTGTTGGGGCCCGCCTTGACCTGGGCGGTCAGCGTGACCGTGGCCCAGGTGTCCCAGTTCGCGGTGGGGGCGAAGGCGCGGGAGGCGGCCACGACCGAGCCGTTGACGGCGAGGTCGGCGGGCCGGTCGCCGGTGGTGCCGTTGGCGTAGCGCAGGGCCAGCGTGGCGGTTCCGGCGCCGGGCGCGTTGACGGTCCACTCCGTGTAGGAGCCGGCGACGTTGTCGCCGTTCACGAAGCCGCTGCCGGAGTAGCCGGTGTGGTTGGACTCGACGGCTCCCTGCGAGAGCGTCGCGTTCTCGGCCTCGTACCTGGTGGGGGCGGCGTCGGCGGGGCCGGCGGGCACGGCCAGCGCGCCCGCGACCAGCGCGAGGACGCATAACCGGGGCTTCCACGAGTTCATCGGGTGGCTCCTGGGGGGTGAGCGGCTTTTCATCGTGTTCCCACAGGGAGTCACACCCGTCAACAAGTTGTCGATCTTGGAACGCTCCAACTTTAGGAAACTTTACTAACTCGGCCCGGAGGAGACATCGGAGGTGCGGACGGCCGTGGACAGACATCCGTGCGAGATGTATGCCTGAAGCAGATGGGAGGTCGGATCTGTGATCGTCACCCTTCGGCGGGAGCCCCGCGCCATGCGGCCCGGAAACCGACGTCAACGCTCACCCCCGGCGGCTGGACAGCCGCGCGGTGCTGCCGGGACGATACGTGATCATGGACCAGAACGACCCCGGGAAGCCGCGCCTGCGGCCGGCCGAGCCCGATGACCACGGCCGCATCGTCGCCGTGCTGGACGACTGGTGGGGACGGCCGATCAGCGCCGGGCTGCCGCGCCTGTTCCTCGACCACTTCCACCGCACCAGCCTGGTGGCGGAGGACGACGACGGCCTGGCCGGGTTCCTCGTCGGGATCCTGTCGCCCTCGACGCCCGGCCTCGCCTACGTGCACTTCGTCGGCGTCGCGCCGCGCCTGCGCGGCGGCGGCCTGGCCCGCCGCCTCTACCGGCGCTTCTTCGCGCTCGCCACGGCCGACGGGCGCGACCGGGTCAGGGCGATCACCTCCCCGGTCAACGGCGCGTCCATCGCCTTCCACGCCGCGATGGGCTTCACGGTCACCGGGCCCGTCCCGGACTACGACGGCCCCGGCGTCGACCGCGTCGTCTTCGAGCTGTGGCTCCCGCCCCGATGACGGCCGCGCCCGCTCATCCGGGGTCCGTACGGGCGTTGAGCCGGTTCAGGGTCGTCGCGAGGGCCGATCCGTAGACCACGTGCCCGAGGGCCATCACCGCGGGACGGCCGGGCCGGTCGCGGGAGACCGGCGGCAGGATGTCCAGGCTCGGGATCCAGCCCTCGTAACTGGCGATCCAGATCGTCAGCGCGTACCCGACGCCCAGCGCGGACGGGGTGCGGCGCCCGCGGGTGAGCAGGCCGTACAGGGCTCCGGCGGTGACGCCGAACCCCAGGTGGGCCAGCGCCCCCACGACGCCCTCGCCCGTCTTGGGGCGGTGCCGGTGGCCGGGCAGCAACGCCCGCGCGATGCGTTTCGGCGGCTGGTCCTCCATCAGGCCCGCCCGGCTGCCGGCGAGCATCACCACGCTCATCGCCGCGGTCGCCACGGCGCCGCCCGCGGCGCCTTTCATGAGGTTGCGCATGCGAAGCCGGTGCCCGGGACGGAACGCCGGAAACCGGCCATGACCCAGAACACGGCCGGCGGCTGACATGCCGGCCGGCCGGCGGGGCAGAAGGAACGGTCTTCCCGACCAGAGAGGACCGGATGGGCGACACGGCGGCGGAATGCGAGCGGGTGGCCAGGCAGGCGCTCGGCCTGACCGACCTGCGGCCCGGCCAGCTCCGGGCGATGACGGCCCTGGCCGAGGGCAGGGACACGCTGGTGGTGATGCCCACCGGGAGCGGCAAGTCGGCGATCTACCAGGTGCCGGCCCTGCTGCTGCGCGGCCCGACCCTGGTGGTCTCGCCGCTCATCGCCCTGCAGCGCGACCAGGTCGAGGCCCTGCGCGACCGCGACGAGGAGGCCGTCAGCCTGGACGCGGGAACGCGGGCCGCCGAGCGGGCCGAGACGTTCCAGGCGCTGCGGGCGGGTGAGACGGAGTTCCTGTTCTGCGCGCCCGAGCAGCTCGCCCGTCCCGACGTCCTGCGCGAGCTGGCCGCCGCGGCCCCCTCGCTCATGGTGGTGGACGAGGCCCACTGCGTCTCGGCCTGGGGGCACGACTTCCGCCCCGACTACCTGCGGCTCGGCGCGGTGGCCGACGCGCTCGGCCGTCCGGTCGTCGCGGCGCTGACGGCGACCGCCGCCCCGCCGGTACGGGCGGAGATCGCCGAGCGGCTGGGCATGCGGACGCCGGTGGAGATCGTCCAGGGGTTCGACCGGCCCAACATCTCGCTGGAGGTGCGCCGGGCGCTCGACGACCCCGCCGGCGACATCGTCACGACCGTCGCGGCGGCGAAGAAGCCCGGCATCGTCTACACGAGCTCGCGCAGGCAGACCGGACGGCTGAGCGGGCTGCTGGCCGAGGCCGGCGTACGGGCCGCCGCCTACCACGCCGGGCTGCGCCGGGCCGAACGGGACGCGGTGCACGACCGGTTCATGGCCGGTGACCTGGACGTCGTGGTCGCGACCAACGCCTTCGGCATGGGCATCGACAAACCGGACGTGCGTTTCGTCCTGCACGCCGAGATCCCCGGTTCGCCGGACGCGTACTACCAGGAGATCGGCCGGGCGGGCCGGGACGGCGAGCCGGCCGACGCCCTGCTGTTCTACCGGCCCGAGGACCTGGGGCTGCAGCGGTTCTTCACCGGCGGGACGCCCGACGAGGAACGGCTGGCGCGGGTCGCCGAGGCGGTCGCCGAGTCCGGCCCCGGCAGCGACCGCAAGGGCCTGGCCGAACGCGCCGGACTGTCGGCGCGACGCCTCACGGCGTTGCTGGACCTGCTGGAGAGAGCCGGCGCGGTACGCCTCGGCACCCGCAAGGTCGATCCCGTGCCCGGCCTCGACCCCAGGGCGGCGGCGAGCCGCGCCAGGGAGCTGGCCGAGCGCCGCCGGGACGTCGACCGCAGCCGCCTGGAGATGATGCGCCGCTACGCCGAGACCACCGACTGCCGCCGGCGTTTCCTGCTCGGCTACTTCGGTGAGGAGCTCGCCGACAACTGTGGCAACTGCGACGCCTGCCGCGCCGGGACCGCCGGGCAGGCGTCCCCGGAGAGCGGCCCCTTCCCGCTGCACGCCCGGGTGGAACACCGCGCGTGGGGGCCTGGCCAGGTCATCCAGCGCGGCGAGGACCGCCTGACGGTCCTGTTCGAGGACGCCGGATACCGCGAGCTCCAGCTCGACGTGGTCCTCGAAGAGGGCCTACTCACCGAGCCCCGGACCGGCGAGACACGCGGACCGGCCTAGCGCCGCGCCGGGCCCGGGAAGCGCAGGATCCAGCGGCGCTGCCACGGGGTCTCGACCGCCCGGGGATGGTGGTGCTCGCGCGTCCAGGCGACGGCGTCGGCCGGGTCGAGACCGGACAGGACGGCCAGGCAGGCGACGACGGTGCCGGTGCGGCCCACGCCGCCCCCGCACGCCACCTCGACCGCCTCGCCCGCCCGCGCCCGCCGGTGCAGGTCGCCGATCCGCTCCACGGCCGCGTCGCGGTCGCGGGGCAGCAGGAAGTCGGGCCACTCGATCCACTCGTGCGGCCAGCGCAGCCCGTCCTCGTGGCGGCGGGTGAGCCGCGCCGACCCCAGGTAGAGGCCGAAGCCGGGCGCCGGGCCGTCCGGCAGCGGGTGGCGCAGGCCCCGGCCGCGGATCCAGGAGCCGTCCGGGAGCCGGAAGGCGCCCGCGAGCGGCGGCTCGCCCGGCGGGCCGTCCGTCGGAGTCGTCACGGGTCCTCCTCGTGGTCTCGGGGGCCTGCTCAGCCCGCGGTCCCGCAGAATACCTTGACGGCCATGCCCATGATCTCCGCCGTGGACGGGTTCCTGGTCGAGGGGTTGAGCGACAGGGTCAGCGACTTGCCCGAGTCCGAGCGGAACGCGAACGTCAGGTAGCCGATCAGCTCCCCGCTGTGCCCCCACACCGTGCCGCACGGCAGCGCGTACGCCTGAAGCCCGAGGCCGTAGCGGAACCCGGCGCCCGTCTCGACGGTCGTGCGCATGGCCTTCAGGGACGCGGCGCTGGTGAGCCTGCCGCCCAGCAGGGCGGACATGAACCGCTCCAGGTCCGCGGCGGTCGAGATCATCTCCCCCGCGGCCCAGTCCAGCGAGGGGTTCATCCGGGTGGCGTCCACGAGGCCGGGCATCGGCTCGTACCCCTTGGCGTGGGGGGACGGCAGGCCCGCCCGGTCGCCGGGGACCAGCGTGTGGCGCAGGCCCAGCGGGCGCAGGATCCGGCGGGCGACCTCCTCGCCGTACGTGTGGCCGGTCAGCTTCTCCACCAGCAGGCCGAGCACCACGTAGTTGGTGTTGGAGTAGTGCCACTTGCCGTCGTCGGGGAGCTTCTTGGCGAAGGCCACCTTGAGCAGCTCGCCCGGCCGGTAGGAGCGGAAGCGGGCCTCGCCGCGCCAGCGGTTGGTGGAGTAGCCGGGCTCGCTCATGTAGTCGTACAGGTGGCTGGTGTGGTCGAGGAGGCCGCGGACCGTGATCCGGTCGCCGCCTGGGACCAGGCCGGGCAGGTGGTCGCCGATCGGGTCGTCCAGCTTCAGCTTCCCCTCGTCCACGAGCTGGAGCACCACGGTGGCGACGAAGGTCTTGGTCACGCTGCCGATCCGGAAGTAGCCGCCCGGCGAGGGGCGTCCGCCGCGCCCGACGTCGCGGACGCCCGCCGCGCCCGTCCAGGTGCCGCGCTCGTCGGTGACCCGGGCCAGGGCCGCCGTCGCGCCCTGTCCCGCCACGATCCCGGCCAGCTCCTTGCCCACTCCGGCGCCCGGCGCGCCCGCCGCCATCGTCGCCGCCACCAGCACGTTCATCATCGTCTGCATCATGCGGTCAACGTTAGGAAGATCGGCCGCACGGCGGAATGCGGTGCTCCGTCCAGTCCTGCTGCGGAAAACCACAGCACGTCGTGAGGGGGGTTGTCCCTACCGCGGGTTGGCGTGCTGGCGTACTGATGCGGGCGAATTCTTCGCAGATAGCGTGTTTTCATCGTAATCACGCACTGAAATGGATAAATCCGTTGTTTAGTGGTAAATCGCTGGGTCGTGTCCTGGGCCGTTCCGCCGTCGTCGCCGTGGCGGGCGCCGCCTGTCTCGCCGTCACCGCCGGCGGCGCCGGGGCGATCGTCAACGGCGGGAAGGCCACGGAGGCGTACCCGTTCATGGCCTCGATCCCGATCAAGGCCCCGGCCATGGGGCTCACGGACGGCGTGTGCGGAGCGGCGCTGATCGCGCCGCAGTGGGTGGTGACCGCGGCCCACTGCCTGGACATGGAGATCGGGTCGATCCCGAAGGGAACCGTCCGCGTCGGCAGCGACCAGCGCAAGTCCGGCGGGGAGGTGCGCGAGATCGCCCAGGCCGTGCTCCACCCCCGCTACTCCCAGAACACGCCCAACAGGAACGACATCGCCCTGGTCCGCCTCGACCGTCCGGTCACCCAGAAGCCCGTGCCGATCGCCGCGCGGCCGGGACGGCCCGGCACCCCGACCCGGATCATCGGCTTCGGCGTCACCGAGTCCAAGCCCGACCCGGCCGACTGGAAGATGTCCCCGCGGCTCAACCAGCTCGACACGCGCCGCGGCGCTCCGTCCGAGTGCGGGCCCGGATACGCGAGCGGCACCCGCCTGTGCACGGTCAGCCGGGTGCCCAAGGCGATGGCGTGCAACGGCGACTCCGGCTCCCCGCAGTTGCAGCGGGGCAGGAACGGCCGATGGGAGCTCATCGGGGTCACCTCGGGACCCGGCGCCAAGAGCCCGTCCTGCGCGGAAGGCCCCGGTCTGTACACCAGCGTGCCGGCGTACGCGGAGTGGCTCGACCGGACGATCCGCGCCTACAGCTGACCGGCGGGGCTGCACCGGCGGTTGAGGGCGCGCCGCCCGGCGGCCCAGCGCCGCCCGCCGCACCCGGCGCGAAGCTTCCGGGAGCGGTTCAACGACAGCCTTGAAGTCATGAGAACCGAAACCGAGCCCGCGCACGGGACGCCGGTCCCGCCGCCGCCCCCGCCCGCCCGCACGGCCGAGGCACGCGGATGAGCCGCGCGCAGGAGGCCCCCGCCACCTGGCGGGAGCTGCTGGGACGGGAGCATCTCGGGGCCGCCGTCGTGCCGGCCGGGGGAGTGCTCGCCGGCGCGATCAACATCTACCTGGCGGCCGGGCTGCTGCCGACCGCGGTGGCCGAGCTCGGCGGGGCGAGCTTCTACGCCTGGAACATGACCGTCTACCTGGTCGCCATGGTGATCGCCACCATGCTCACCGCCCGGTCGCTGTCGGCGTGGGGGACCGTCGGCTCCTACCTCGCCGGGTTCGCCACGTTCACCGCGGGCTCGCTGGCCTGCGCGGTGAGCCCGGCGATGGCGGTGCTGCTGGTGTCGCGCGGGGTGCAGGGGCTCGGCGCCGGGCTGCTGTCGGGGCTCGGGTTCGCCGTCGTCCGGTCGGCCATGCCGGCCCGGCTCTGGACGCGCGGCACCGCGCTCATGTCGGCGATGTACGGCGTCGGCAACTTCGCCGGACCGGCGCTCGGCGGGCTGTTCGCGCAGTTCGGGGCGTGGCGGCCGGCGTTCGCGGCGATGGCGGTGATCGGGGCCGGCTGCGGCCTGGTCGTCCCGCGGGCCCTGCGCGGCCGGGGCGACGCGTCGCGCGACGGCGGTGCCGGCCGGGTGCGGGTGCCGGTGGGCTCGTCGATGCTGGTGACGGCGGTCGCGGGGGCGGTGAGCGTGGCGGCGGTGGTCGCCGGCACGCTCGCCAAGACCGCCGTCCTCGCAGTGGCGCTGCTGGCGGCCGTGGGGTTCGTCGTCCACGAGCGGCGCAGCGAGCACAGGGTCCTCCCGGCGGAGACCTACCGGCCGGGTTCGCCGCTGAAGTGGGTCTACCTGACGATCGGGGTGCTGACCTTCGGCGTCGCGGTCGAGTCGTTCCTGCCGCTGTTCGCGCAGCGGCTGGCCGGGCTGCCGCCGCTGGTGGCCGGGTTCTTCGCCGCGGCCGTCTCGTTCGGCTGGTCGGCGACCCAGATCGGCAGCTCGTCCGTGGGCGGGCGGCGCGCGGTGCGGCGGCTGCGGGTGGTCGGCCCGCTGCTGCTCGCGGCCGGTCTGCTCGTCCAGGGGCTGGTGCAGCGTACGGACCCGCCGGGATGGCTGGTGCTGGTCTGGGTGCCGGTGCTGTTCGCGGCCGGCGCGGGGATCGGCCTGGCCTACCCGCACCTGTCCGTGGCCGTGCTGACCGGCACGCCGGACCCGGCCGAAGGCGGCCGGGCGGCCGCGGCGATCGCCACCGTGACCAGCCTGTCCGTCGCGTTCGGCACGGCGGTCGCCGGCATCCTGGTCAACCTCGGCGGCGCCTCCATGCTCGACTCGGCCCGGTACGTGCTGTTCGGCTTCGCGGCCCTCTGCGCGACCGGCGCCCTCACCGCCCACCGGGCCGCGCGGCGGGAGCGGGACGATGGACTCTCCCCCCGTGGGAGGCCGCAGGCTGCCTGACGGGACCGGACCGGCCGGCGGCCCCGCGCCCGATGATCGAACCGGCCAGAGGAGAGCGACGCATGACCATCGTGGAAGGCATCGAGGCTCGCGGCATGGAGCACTGCGAGACGACGGCGCTGGGGGTGCTGCTCCGCCACCAGGGGCTCGACCTGTCCGAGCCCATGCTGTTCGGGCTCGGCTCGGGCCTGTCCTTCGTCTACTGGGACGCCAAGGGCATGGACGTCCCGTTCCTGGGCGGCCGGGTCAAGCCCTTCGAGCTCACCAGGAACCTGGCCGCCAGGCTCGGGCTGACCCTGGACGTGGCCGAGACCGGCTCGGCCCGCAGGGCCTGGGACGACGTGGCCGCCCGCATCGACGACGGCCTGCCGGTCGGCCTCCAGCTCGACAGCCACCACCTGGACTACTTCGGCTCGAAGGTGCACTTCGGCGGCCACGTCGTCGCGATGTACGGCTACGACGAGCGGCAGGCGTACCTGGTGGACACCGCGCAACAGGGCGGCGCGGTGCGGACGAGCCGGGACAGCCTGGCGGCGGCGCGGTCCGAACGCGGCCCGATGACCGCCAGGAACCGGTCCTTCACCCTCACCCTGCCGGGCGGCCCGCCCGCCTGGCGGGAGCGGGCTGTCCCGGCGATCAGGGCGTGCGCGGAGGCGTTCCTCGCCGCGCCCATCGCCAACCTGGGCCACCGCGGCATCGACAAGGCCGCCCGCCTGGTGCCCAAGTGGCTGGACCGCGTGGCCGAGCCCGCGCGTGACCTGTCGACGGCCGCCCTCCTCATGGAGAGGGGCGGCACCGGCGGCGGCCTGTTCCGCGCCCTCTACCGGGACTTCCTCGGCGAGTGCGCCGGATTCGTCGACGACGACCGCCTGCGCGCCGGCCACCGCCTGTACGCCGAGGCCGCCGCCCTGTGGACGGACGTGGCCGCCCTGATCGCCAAGGCCGGCGAGGGGCGCGAGGCGGCGTACCTGGAACAGGCCGGGACCGTCCTGCACGACCTCGCGCGCATCGAACGCGAGGCCATGCAGGCCCTGCGCGAGCTGTGAGCGCGGGCCGCTAGAGCGCCGCCCGGTCGAGGGCGGCCAGGCTTTCGGCGCGCAGCGACCGAAGGTCGTCGAGCACGGCGTCGGCCGCGCGCCGGCCGGACACCAGCGCCCCCTGCAGGGAGCCGGTGTCGCGGTGGTCGCCGCACACGTACAGGCCGGCCCGCAGCCGCACGGGCCTGCGCAGCGGGTACGGCGGCCGCATCGCCGGCAGCGCCGCCGGCACCTGGTACGTCGCCACGTGCTCCCAGCCGGAGGTGTCGCCGTAGATCTCGGTCAGGCGGCGGCGGACCGCGCGTTCGTCGTCGGCCAGGCCCAGGACCGACGTGGACACCAGCGCCCGCCCGTCGGCGGAGTACCCGGGGGCCGCGTCGGTGAGCACCAGGGTGTCGGTGACGGCCCCGGTGGCGTCCACGACCTGGATCGGCTCGCGCATGGGGGAGCGGGGCGCGGCGTGGTAGAAGGTGGTCACCGCGCGCATCTCCGGCGTCTCGATCCCGCTCAGCAGGCGGCCCGCGGCAGCCGGGTCGGCGGCCACCACCACGGCCCGGCCCCCGACCGTGGCGCCGTCGGCGAGCCGCACGCCGCTGGGGCTCACCTCGATGACACGGGCGCCGAGCGTGACGGTGCCCGGCGGCAGCCGGTCGGCGAGCCGGCGCGGGATCTCGCCCATGCCCAGGGCGGGCACCGCGATGGTGCCGCGGGCGAACGACCGCCAGAACAGGTGGAAGATCCGGCTGGAGGTCTCCAGGTCGCGTTCCAGGAGCACCCCGGCCAGGAAGGGACGCATCAGGCAGTCGATCATCTTCTCCGACATGCCCCAGGCGCGCAGCTCGTCGTCGGTGCGCCGGTCGGGCCCGCCGCGCAGCCGGGACGCGGGCAGCACCAGGTCACGGGCTGTGAGGGCGGCGAGCACGGCGTCGTCGCGCGGCGTGCCGAGGCCGGTCAGCAGCCCGCTCAGCGCGTGCCGGGGATGCCGCCACGGCAGCATCACCCTGGCCCTGGCCCGCGTCCCCTGGACGATCACGCCCGAGGCGAACGGGCGCAGGTCGAGCGCGTCCAGGTCGAGCAGCCGGCGGGCCTCGGGGTAGGCGGTGTTGAACACCTGGTAGCCGCGGTCCAGCCGGAACCCGTCCACGACGTCGGTGCGCACCCGGCCGCCCACCCCGTCGGACGCCTCCAGCACCCGTACCGGCACACCGGCCTCGTGCAGCCGCACCGCGCAGGCCAGCCCCGCCATCCCGGCCCCCACGACGATGACGGTCCCAGCCGTTCTCCGCTCGTTGTCCATGCCAGGGGCCCTACCCGCGACCTCGCAGCTCAGACGCGGCGAGTCGTGATCGGCCTGGGCGTGGCCCAGGCCGACGACTGCTGAGGGACGCCCTCGCCGCCTCGCCGTGCCCTACGCCCAGCCGTAGACCGACCTGACGGCCGCGGCGACCTCGTTGACCAGCGCCGTGTCGTTGCCGTTGGCCAGCACGGCGTAGCCCGCGCCGAGCTCCGGATAGCCCTTGAACACCGATCTGAAGCCGTAGTTGGAGCCGTCGTGGGTGTAGGAGAAGTTCTGGGTGCCGGAGCCGGCGACGAACAGGCCGCGTCCCATCCCGGGCTGCGGGCCCTCGGTGAGCAGCGAGCGCACCGACGCGCGGGTGAGCGGCCCGGCGATGTCGCCGGTGGCGGTCCAGGCCCGGTTGAGGTACGACACCAGGCGGCACAGGTCGAGCACGTTCGTGTAGAGGCCGGCGGCGGCGGACTCGGGATACCGGTTGTGGCCGCCCGGGATGACCGTCCCGGTGGAGGTGTGGCCGGAGGCGAGCTCGAAGGCGGGGGAGAGCGCGTACGAGCTGCCCGCCATGCCCAGCGGGGCGAACACCTCCTGGCCCATGTAGTCGGCCAGCGACCTGCCGGTCAGCTCCTCCACCATGCGCTGCAGCAGCACGTACCCGGCGCCGGAGTAGTGGTACTCGGCGCCCGGCTCCGTGGACAGCTCGATCCTGGGGGAGTTGCCCTCGCCGTTCATGACCTGGAGCAGTGACGGGATAGTGGCGGCGGCGCCGTACCCGGCGAAGCCGCCGCCGCCGGCGTCGAAGCCGGAGCAGGCTCCGGCGGGCGAGGTGGAGCCGCGCCCGACGACCCCGGCCCGGTGCGTCAGCAGCTGCTCGACGGTCGGCACCGCCGTCGGTGACACGCACGAGCGGGCCGGCAGCGTCCAGCCGAGATGCGGGCGGACGTCGGCGGTGAGCGCGATCTTGCGCGTCTGGAGCAGCCGCAGCACGCCCACCGCGGCCACGGCCTTGCTGATGGAGGCGGCCTGGAACGCGCTCTCCGGATGCGCGGCGGGGGCGCCGCCGGCGGCGAGCCGCCCGTAGCCGGTGGACCAGGCGATCTTGTTGCCGACGACCACCGCGACCGCCACGCCCGGCGTCTTGTACGCGCTCATCCGCTGCCAGATGGTCGAGCCGCCGACCGCGTTCTCGAACTGGCGCACCCGGTCGGCGGGCAGCGCGGGCGCCTTCCCCCGGGAGCACAGCGCCCAGCCGCCGCCCGGCCGGAAGGCCACGTTGTGCAGCTGCCAGCCGCCGCCGGCCAGGCTCTTCATCTTCGCGAAGCAGGCGTCGTCGATGCCGCGGGCGTGGAACTCGTCCTGCGCGACCAGGGCCCAGCCGCCCGCCTTGGGGAAGGCGACGCGGGTCAGCCGGCGGCCGCCCTGGGTCAGGTTGCGCATCATCTGGTAGCACTCGTCGTCCACGCCGTTGGCCTGGAAGGCGCCGGACGCGACGACCGTCCAGCGGTCGCCCCCGGCGGGCGGGAAGGCCACGTCCACGACCTGCTGCCCGGCGGTGTAGTACGCCTTGATCCGGCTGAGGCACGCCGCGGGCAGGCCGCGGGACGACACGCCCTTGTCGGTGGTGATCACCCAGCGGTCGCCGCCCTCCGGCGGGAAGGCGATGGCGTTGACCTTCCGGCCGGCCTTGACCAGCGCCCCCAACTCCGTGAAGCAGGCGTCGGGGATGCCGCGGGCGAAGTACCGCCCGTCCTGCGTGACCATGACCCAGCCGCCGGACGGCGTGAAGGCGAGCGCCGTGACGCCGTAGGGAGCCAGCTCGGCCAGCTTGGCGTGCGCCTCGGCGGTCAGCCCGGCGTCCGCGGACGGGTAGGCCGCCGCGAAGGCGGGCGCGGCGGGCACTGCGGCGGGCACTGTGGCGGCCGCCAGTCCGGCGACACCGGTCAGGGTGAGAAAACGTCTCCTGTCCACAGGGCTCCTCGGTCAAGGCGGGGGCGAAACACGGTGATCTTGGCAGAGATGTCCGGCCAGGGCCAACCGCGACCGGCTCCGGCGGGGGCCGGGGGTGTATCCGAATCGGGTCAATTCCATGCGATGAGGGTCGATCTGATGGATCATGATCAGCGCATCGGAACAGGCGGAGGAGATCGATGACGCCCTCTCCCCGCATTCGGCCGTAGGAGCGGGAAGGACGAGGGGTTGATGATGAGAAAGCTGCTCGCGACGCTGGCCGCCCTGCTCCTGGTGTGCTGTGGTGCGGGCTGTTCCACCTGCTCCGTCGCGCAGGGGCCGCCGGTCACCATGCCGAAGAGGGACGCGGCCGCCGATGTGGTGGTGCGCGCGTATCTGGCGGCCATCGCCGCCCGTGACGACGAAGCGGTCCGTCTTCTGTCGGCGCCGGCTCATTACCGGCGTGTCCACAGCTGGCCCGACGACCCGCTGGACGCATGGGCCGACGTGCAGGTTTCCGACGTCGGCGAGCCGACACCTGACGAGTACGGCCCCGGCGGGTATCGGCAGGTACGAAGCGTCGCCGTCGTCCTCGAGGTGCGCCGGTGCGATGAGGACCCGCCGAACGACGACAGGCACTGGCCGCGCATGTTTCTCATGGGCCGGCAGTCGGACGACGCTCCCTGGAAGGTCATCGGGTTCGGCGCGGGCTGAGGGCCGCCGGAGCGCCCGTGCCAAGGACCATCAGGGCGAATTGACTTCGAGCGCGCTCGAATTCCTAGCGTCGCGTCCATGACGACGACACTGATCACAGGGGCCAACAAGGGGCTCGGGTTCGAGACCGCGCGGCGGCTCGTCGGCGCGGGGCACACCGTCTACGTCGCGAGCCGGGACGCCGGACGTGGACGGCTGGCCGCCGAGCGGCTGGGCGCGCGGGCGGTGGCGCTGGACGTCACCGACGACGCGTCCGTGGCGGCGGCGGCGCGGGCCGTCGAGGCGGACGGAGGGCTGGACGTGCTGGTCAACAACGCCGGCATCCAGGTGGAGTCGGGGGACGACGGCCAGGTGGTGGCCGGGGCGGCGGAGGTGACCGCCGAGATGATGCGGCGCACGTTCGAGACGAACGTGTTCGGCATGGTGCGCGTGCTCCACGCCTTCCTGCCGCTGCTGCGGCGATCCGGCGCGCCGGTCGTCGTCAACGTGAGCAGCGGCCTGGCCTCGCTGTCCCGGATGACCGACCCCGGCAGGCCCGGCCATCCCTACGCGGGCGTCGCCTACCCGGCCTCGAAGGCGGCCGTCAACATGGTCACCGTCCAGTACGCGAAGGCGTTCCCGCAGATGCGGATCAACGCGGTCGAACCCGGCTTCACCCGTACCGACCTGAACGGCAACAGCGGCCGGCAGACCGTCGAGCAGGGCGCCGAGATCATCGTGCGCATGGCCCAGGTGGGACCGGACGGCCCCACCGGCGGCTACTTCGACGCCGAGGGGCCG
Organism: Nonomuraea sp. NPDC048881; assembly: GCF_040649795.1. Taxonomy (NCBI): domain Bacteria; kingdom Bacillati; phylum Actinomycetota; class Actinomycetes; order Streptosporangiales; family Streptosporangiaceae; genus Nonomuraea; species Nonomuraea sp. NPDC048881. The sequence goes on along the minus strand of NZ_JBEZGC010000008.1, from coordinate 418,471 downwards.
CTCGCCTGGTGACCGTCCCGCGCGCCTCCCCGGGAGGCGCGCGGGACCGCCGGTCAGTCCTTGATGACCGCGTCGCGGGGGCCGCCGTAGACCGGGTTCTTGTCCAGGCGCTCCTCCGTCACGAGCAGCTGGATCACCCCCTTGGCGTTCTCCTCCGCCTCCCAGACCACCCAGTTGTCGCCGACGGGCGTGCTCTGGGTGCGGTCGATGCCGTACCCTCCCGGGTTGCCGGGCGGGACGGAGATGACGGCGAAGATCACCTTCTTGCCGCGCTTCCGCAGCTCGGGCAGCACCTCGCCGACCGTCTTCTCGTCCACCCGCAGGCCCGCCAGCGAGCGGCCCTTGTCGGTGGCGACGCGGAACTCCGGCTCGATCTGCCGCGGCGTGGGCGCGGGCACCGGCTCGCAGGGCGACACCGGGCCCTCCATCAGGTACGTCGTGGTCAGGCCGGTCTTGCCGCTGATGGTCCAGACGAACGTCTGGCCCGGACCGAACAGCTTGCTGTTGATGCGCATCTGCCAGCCCTCGGTCTCGCCCGGGATGTTCTCCGGCACGCTGTAGAGACCGCGTGGGATGTTCTCCACGTGCTTCCCGCGCGGTTCGCGGCACATCATGCCCGTGGGGACGTGGTCCACCATCGCGGGCACACCCAGCTCCTTCAGCCGCCGCTCCAGCTCCGGCGCGTCGTCGAAGTCGCGGATCTGGATCGTCACCGTCCCGTCGTCCAGGTTGACGGCCCACGAGGTGGGCGCGCCGTCCTTCAGCGCGATCGGGACCGTCACCACACCCGCGGCCAGCGCGACCGAGGCGGCCAGCCCGAACGCCAGCCGCCTCGGCCTGACGCCCCGCCGCACCCGTGGGGCCGGGCCCGGCCCCGGCCCCGGCTCTTCGGCGGTGATCGCGGCCAGCAGCGCCCGCGCCCCCGCGCCGGACGGCTCACCTCCCCGCTCGCCCGGCGCGACCCGGGCCAACGCCCTGATCGCCGCGATCTCGTCGACCTTCTTCACGGTGTCCTTCTCGGTGTCCTTCACAGCGCTCCCCCCAACGGCCTCTCCGCCGGGACCAGCCGGCTCTCTGCGGTGACGTGCACGCCCGCCGACGTCAGAGCGCGCGACAGGCGCTTGCGGGCGCGGTGCAGCCTGATGCGCACGGCGTTGCGGGACAGCCCCAGCGCCTTCGCGATCTCCTCGCGCTCCAGCCCCTCCCAGGCGACCAGGGACAGCAGCTCCCGGTCGTCGTCGGGCAGGCTGCGGAACGCCCGGCCGATCGCGTCCAGCTCGACCTGGGTGTCGGGCGAGTGGCCGTACCGGTCGGCCAGTTCGGCGTCGAGCTCGGCCGTGCGCTCCCTGCGGAGGTTGTCGCCCCGGAAGTGGTTGGCCAGCACCTTGCGCGCCACCCCGTACAGCCAGAGGGTGGCCTCCGGGCCCTCCGGCAGCTCGTCCACCCGCCGCCAGGCGACGGTGAAGGTCTCGGCCACCACGTCGGCGGCGTCCTGAGGCGAGTCGCACCGGCGTACGGCGTAGGCGGTGATCTGGCCGTAGGCCCGGTCGTAGGCGGCCTCGAACCTGGCCGACCGCTCGTCATCCACGGGCGGTTCCCATGGCGGATCTCCTCATCGAATCATTTGTTCGGACACCTCTGCCTATGTGCGCTCATGGGCCATCATTTCGCCGGAAATAGCGGAGAGGTGTGAGAGGAGACGCGAGGTCACTCGCCGCTCACCGGGTTCCTCGGCACGCGCTTCTCCGACACCAGGAGCCGCACCGCGCCCTGCCGTTGCGGCTCGGCGGCCCACACCACCCAGTGGCCGCCCACCTTCGCCGACTGCTCGCGCGGGTTCACCGAGAAGCCGTTCCCGTCGGGAGCGGGTTCGATGATCTGGAACGTCACCTCCAGCCCCCGCCTGCGCGTCTCGGCCAGGACCTCGGCGACCGTGCGGCCGTCCGCGACGTACCCCTCCAGGGCCTCGCCCTTCCGGCCGGCGTCTCCGTTGTTCTGGTACGGCTCGCCGGGCCTGGCGGGGCGGCCCAGGTAGAGCACGCCCTTGCCGCCGAAGCCCTTGGAGACGGTGACGGTGAGAGCGCAGCCGGGCCGTCCGGGGGTGCAGCCCTTCGGACGCAGGGTGCCGCCGATGCGGTCGCTCTCGGTCGTGCCGCTGAAGCCGAGCCGGAAGACCTCGCCGACCGCCGTGGGGGACGCGGGCCGCAGGTCGAGGGCGACGTCCAGGCCCATCGCCCGGAACGCCTCGTTGTAGAGGGCGTGGTCGGCGAACGGGTCCTTGATCGTGGCCACGTACTCGTCGCCGCGCAGCTCGATGTCGATGGCGGCGTTGGCGTACGCGGCGGGACGGGCGTCGCGACCGGCCACCACCGGCCCCAGCACGGCCACGGCGGCAAGCACGGCGGCGAGCACGGCGGCCGCCAGCAGCCCCGCGAGCAGGAAGCGGCCGCGCCGGGGAACGCGCGGCGCGGCCGGGGAGCGGTCCCCCTCCGCGGCCAGCGCGGCCAGGAAGCGGCCCTCCTGCGCGGCCAGCGCGTCCGCGGCGGGCGCGGGCACCTCGGAGCGGAGGCGTTCGAGCTCGGTCATCTCATTCATGGACGGGCTCCTCGCTGACGATGGCCATGGGGTTGACTCCGCCGAGCTCCCCGCGCAACTTCTCCCTGGCCCGGTTGATCCGCGACCGCACGGTTCCGACGCGTACGTCCAGCGCCTCGGCGGCCTCGGGGTACGTCAGCCCGGCCCAGACGACCAGGAGCAGCGCGTCCCGGTGCCCCCGGGGCAGCGTCGCCAGCGCCCCGGCCAGGCGGCGGCGGGCCGCCGCGGCGCTGACCCGGTCGTCGCTGCGGTCGGTGAAGGAGGCCGTGACCGGGTCGGTGCCGGTGCGTTCGAGCACGCGCAGCTGGTGCACCTCGGTGCGCACGTGGCGGCCCATCAGGTTGGTGGCGATGCCGTACAGCCAGGGACGGGCGTGCGGGCGGGACAGGTCGTAACGGCCGCGCTGCCGGAACGCCGTCAGGAACGTCTCCGCCACGACGTCGTCCGCGGCGTCGGCCCCCAGCCTTCTGGTGACGTACCGGGTGATGCCGGAGGCGTGCCGGCGGAACAGCTCGGCGAAGGCTTCCGGTTCGTGCAGGGAGCGTTGGACATGGGAGGCGTCATCACCTTCCGTAGGGTTCGGGGCGCTCACTTCGTGGCCTTTCGGCGATGAATCAGGACAACTGTTGTTGCCTGACCGGCCGCGAGCGGTTCCCGGCGACCGCGTACGGAACGCCCCCATCATCCCGGGAGGCGGTCAGCCGCCGTCGAGGGCGTTGTAGTCGACCTTGCCGTTGGGCAGCCGCGGCAGCGCGTCCAGCCGCTGGAACACCGTCGGGACGGCCACGATCGGCAGCCGGTCCAGCAGGTGGGCGCGCAGGGCCCGGCGGTCGATCCGGTCCTCGCCGGTGACGAGGTAGCCCTTCAGCCGGGCCGGTCCGGAACCGGCCCGCGCGACCCCGACGGCGGCGGCCAGCACGCCGGGGAAGCCCGCCATGGCGTGCTCGATCTCCGCCCGTTCCAGCCGCGCGCCGCCCAGCTTGAGCTGGTGGTCGGCGCGGCCGTGGAACAGCAGCTCGCCGTCCTGGCGCAGGGAGACCAGGTCGCCGGTACGGTAGGCGTCCCCGATGCCCTCGGCCAGGCCGGGGCCGGAGATCACCAGCTCCCCGACGCCGTCCGGGCCGGGATCGGCGATCGACACCCGCGCCCCCGGGACCGGGCGGCCGATCGGCACCCGGGCCGCCGCCGCGTCCTCGGGGACGCAGCGGTGGACCGTGCTCCAGACGGTGCACTCGGTGGGGCCGTACTCGTTGTGCAGCACCGCGCCGGGCAGCGCCGCGTAGTGCTCCCCGACCAGCGCGGGCGGGCACGTCTCGCCCGCGACGATCACCGTGCCGAGCGACCCGAACGCGTCGGCCAGGCCGTTGCGGAGCGCCAGCCCGTAGAACGACGGCACCATGAGCAGGTGCGAGGGCCGGTGCTCGACGGCGAAGCGCGCGACGGCGGCCAGGTCGGACGGGCGCTGGCTCGGGATGACCAGCCTGCCGCCGCAGGCCAGCGTCCAGTAGATGCCGGCGACCGAGCTGTCGAACGAGATGGACGAGCACAGCAGGAACCCGGTGACCGGCGCCGCGTAGTGGGCCAGCCGGGCCCGGGTCGACCAGGCCAGGGCGGCGCGCGAGACGGTGACGGGCTTCGGCGTGCCCGTCGAGCCGCTGGTGAAGCAGGTGTAGGCGAGCCGCGCCGAGGTCGCGGGCAGCGGCCCGTCCGGCAGTTCCGTGCCGGACATCTCCACGCGACGGGCCGGGCCGGTCAGCGGGACGATCATGTCGGGCTCGATGAGCGCGATCCGGGCCCCGCACGCCTGCGCGACGTCCTGCTGGCGCTGGAAGGGGAAGGCGGCGTCGATGGCCACGTAACGGCCGCCGGCCCGCAGGACGGCGAGCATGCCGATCACCGCCCACCGGGACAGATGCGCGTGGATCACCACGGGCTCGTCGGGGCGCAGGCCCGCGTCCAGCAACACCCTGGCCAGCCCGGCGCTGATCCGGTCCAGGTCCCGGTAGGACAGCTCGCCCTCGCGGTCGGCGATCGCCGTGGCCGCGCCGCCCAGGTGCGGCTCGATGAGCTCAAGCATCGGCCAGCCGCTCCAGCACGCGCAGGAACCCGGCGACCTTCGCCTCCACCCAGTCCCGGCCGAACATCGCGGCCTCGTAGGCGACGATGCCGACCACCTCCTCGTCCACCCGCATCGACCACAGCAGGTGCACCGGCATCACGGGCGCGGGCTGCCGCTCCTCCGGCACGGGCGTCAGCACCAGCGCCGGGTCCTCGGCGGTGGGGGCGAACGGCGTCCTGGGGATGAGCTGGAACACCGGGAAGGTGCGCTCGACGACCTCCGACGGGTCGAACATCACGGCCGCCAGCTCCGGCGCCTCGGGCAGCACCCGCAGCAGCGGCACGTCGTGCCGGTAGGCCGCCCGGCACGCCTCGTCGGCGCGGCGGCTCAGCTCGTCCAGGTCGGCGGGGTCGCCGGTGGTGATCCGCAGCCACAACATGTTGAGCATGAACCCGGCCGTGTACCACTCCGACGGCTTGCGCCCCGCGGTGATGACCGGCACGACCGCGTCGTGGCGCCCGGCCCAGACCGACGCGGTGAACGCCGTCAGCAGCAGGGTGAACGGCGTGGTCCGGCGGCGGCGGGCCACCCGGCCCAGGTCCCGCCACAGCGGGCCGGGCACGGGGAAGCGGCACGTCCGCTGGTCGCCGCGCCTGCCGGGCGTCGGCACCGGCATGGCGAGCTCCGCCACGCCGTCCAGCCGCTCCTTCCAGTACGGCAGCGCGTCGGTGATCGTCCGCTCCCAGGCGGGCGAGAAGTCGTCGGCGGCGACCTCGGCGTACCCCATGACGGCGGAGCCGGGCGGCGGCCCGCCGCGCAGCCGGGCGGTGTAGGCGTCCGACAGGTCGCGCGCCAGCAGCGGCAGCGACCAGGCGTCGGAGGTGAGGTGGTGGGCGACGATCACCAGCAGGCTCGTGCCGTCCGCGCACCGGCCCAGGTGCACCCACAACAACGGCGGCTCCTCCGGCGGGTACGCCGATCCGGTGGCCATCGCGAGGAAGGCGTCCTCGTCGTCCACGTCGTGCACCAGCAGGCGGCCCGGCGCGCTCTCGTGCACCCGCGCCCGGACCTCGCCGTCCGGGTCGCGCGACACGGCCGTGCGCAGCGCGTCGTGCCTGGCCACGACGTCGTCCACGGCCAGGCGCAGCACGCCGGCGTCCACCTCGTGCGCCACCCGGTAGGCCGCCCGCACGATGAACGTCGAGTTGACGACGCTCCCCGGCACGGCCTGCTCCAGCCCGAGCAGCAGCTGCTGGGCGTAGGTGAACGGGATCTCTGTCGTCATTGGCCTCTCCTGGGCGTCCCCGAGATGATCAGCTTCTTGAAACCGGTGAGGAAGGTCGATCGCACCCGGACCGGTTCGCCGGCCACCTCGACGTCGGCGAAGGTCGCGAAGAGCGTCGCGAAGAACAGCCGCAGCGTCAGCCGGGCCAGGTGGGATCCGATGCAGTAGTGGTGTCCGCTGCCGAAGGCGAGGTGGCGGTTGGGCGTGCGGGCCGGGTCGAACGTGTCGGGGTCGGCGAAGACGGCGGGGTCGCGGTTGGCCGAGCCGATCCAGGCGACCACGGGCTCGCCCGCCGCGAGCTCCACGCCCGACAGCCGCACCGGCCGGGTCGTGTGCCGCATGAAGTGACTGCCGGGCGACGCCCAGCGCAACGCCTCCTCGACCCCGTCGCGCAGCAGGTCCGGACGGCCGGCCCAATCGCGGTAGCCGCCGCCCCTGGCCAGCTCGAACACCGTCGAACTGGCCACGTTCGGCAGGGTGACGCTCGCTCCCAGCAGCAGGCTGTAGCAGTTCGAGACGGCGGTGCCGGGGTCCATCCGGCCGCCGTCCTGCGACACCATCAGGCTGATCAGGTCGTCGCCCGGTTTGCGGGCGCGCTCCCGCACCAGGTGCAGGAAGTAGGCGAACAGCTCGCGGTGCGCCCGGCGCAGCGTCCCGGACGCGTCGCCGGCGAGCTGGTAGTCGGGGTCGTCCTCGGCGCTGGCCGCCATGACCAGCGTCAGCAGGCGCGGACGGTCGTCGCGGGGCAGCTCCAGCAGCGGCCCGACCAGCGCCAGCGGCAGCCCCCGTACGGCGGCGGCCAGGTCGAACTCCGGCCCGTCCAGGCCGGGGGCGAGCAGGGCGGTGATCGCCGCGATGACGGACGGCTCGTAGGCCGCGGCCGAGCGCATGCCCATGACCTTCTGCAGCGGGGCGCGCATCCGGTCGTGCTCGGGCGGGTCGGTGGCGGCGAGCTGCCGCCCGGCGGCCGGGTCGGCGCGGCCCAGGAGGTTGAGCAGGGTGCCGCGCTCGCTGGTGAAGCACGTGTGGTCGCGCAGGACGCGGTCCACGTCGGCGTACCGGGTGACCGACCAGAAGCCCCGGTCGTGCCGGTGCACCGGGTCGTTCTCGCGCAACCACCGCCAGGTCTCGTGCTGCCCGCCCGCCTCGAACAGGCCGGGGTCGGCGAGGTCACGCATGGTCGAGCGGGGCCGGCGAGCCGATCACCTCGGCCAGCTCGGCGATGGTCGGCGACAGGAACAGCGTCCAGGCGGGCACCTCGAAGCCGAACTCCCGGTCGATCGCGAACTGCACGTCGGCCGCCAGCAGGGAGTCGCCGCCCAGCTCGAAGAAGTCGTCCTCGATGCCGACGGGCGCGACGCCCAGCTTGGCCGACCACAGGCCGGCCAGCCGCCGTTCGATGTCGGTGCGCGGAGCCTCGTACGCCGATTCCAGTTCGAGGTCGTCCCGTGACGTGACAGTGGTCATCCCAGCTCCGTGGTGAGGTGAACGCGAAGACCCGGCCACCCTGCCCCCAAGGATGTTGAGCCCCCGTTGAGAATCCGTTGATCACCCCCGCCCTCCGCCCGGCTAGACTCCCGCCGGGAGGTGACCGTGAACGGTCCGCGCACGAGGAACGCGCTGCTGGCCCTCTGCCTGTCGGCCGCCCTCACCGCCTGCGGAACCCAGTGGTTCCCCCATCGCCTCCAGGCCGACCCGGCGGCCCTCGCCCAGGTCCGGGAGATCGGCCGGACAGTGCGACAGGAGCAGGCGGAGCTGGCCCATGACGGCACGATCCAGGTCGAGGACATCGTGGTGCTGGACCTCGGCGCCGCCACCTTCGAGGAGGCCCTGCGCCTGGCGCACGACCGCCTGCGGCGGCGCGGCTGGCAGGACGGCGCGGACGGGCCGGATCGCTTCTTGATGAGCTCGCCCGCCTGGAAGCAGGCGTCACTCACCGTCGGCTCCCTCTGGAGCGCCGGCACCCACCGGATGCAGGCGGACGCCTACGCCGGTCGGTTGAAGTCCGATGCGGTCGTCGTGGTGCGGCTGTGTGAAACGGCGTGAGCCGGGCCCGCTGAAACGAGCAGAACAGAGCTTGACGGGTTGCGGGATTTCGTTTCATAGTGGGCCGGTCAAGTCCCTTACGTATGCCCGGAGGTTCTTGCCGGTAATTATGTTAGCGATAACATCGCCGCCGTCTATTCGGTGACGCAGCAGGTCGGGTGGGCATTTCTGGCGTGCGCGAGTGCGCCTTCTCATGCCTGGAATTTCCGAGGAAAGCGGAGGTCCATTGATGAGGTCCCGGTCCGGATCAAGCATTCTCGAAAAGGCGGGAGCCGCCGTCGTGCTCGTCGCCGGGCTGCTCGCCGGCGCCCCCTCGGCGGCGTTGGCCGCCGCCCAGCAGTCGTGCGACATCTACGCCGCCGGCGGCACCCCCTGCGTCGCGGCCCACAGCACGACCCGCGCCCTGTACGCCGCCTACAACGGCCCGCTCTACCAGGTCCGCCGCTCCTCCGACAACGCCACCCGTGACATCGGCCTGCTCGCCGCGGGCGGTTACGCCGACGCCGCCGCCCAGGACACGTTCTGCGCCGGCACGACCTGCCTCATCACGGTCCTCTACGACCAGTCCGGACGGGGCAACCACCTCACCCAGGCGCCCCCCGGCGGCTTCCCCGGCCCGGCGCCCGGCGGGTACGACAACCTCGCGATCGCGACCGCCGCCCCGACCATGGTCAACGGCCACAAGGCGTACGGCGTGCGCGTCGCCCCCGGCACCGGCTACCGCGACAACGTCACCAACGGCATCGCCAAGGGCGACCAGCCCGAAGGCATGTACGCCGTCTTCGACGGCACCCACCACAACGGCGGCTGCTGCTTCGACTACGGCAACGCCGAGACCAACAGCCGCGACAACGGCAACGGCACCATGGAGGCCATCTACTTCGGCGACATCAAGGTCTGGGGCTACGGCACCGGCAACGGCCCCTGGGTCATGGCCGACCTGGAGAACGGCCTGTTCTCCGGCGTGAACCCGGGCTACAACCCGGGCGACCCCAGCGTCAGCCACCGCTACCTGACCGCCGTCGTCAAGGGCGAGCCGAACCACTGGGCGATCCGCGCCGGGAACGCCCAGTCCGGCGGCCTGTCCACCTACTACGACGGCCCCCGTCCCAACGCCCCCGGCTACAACCCCATGAAGAAGGAGGGCGCGATCATCCTCGGGATCGGCGGCGACAACAGCAACGGCTCCGCGGGCACCTTCTACGAGGGCGTGATGACCGCCGGCTACCCCTCGAACGCCACCGAGAACGCCGTGCAGGCGAACATCGTCGCCGCCGGCTACACCACCGCGGGCGGCGGCGCGGACGGGACGCTCACCCCCGGCGCGTCCGTCTCGCTGCGCGCGACCACGGCCTGCTGCACCACCCGCTACCTGCGCCACCAGAACGACCAGGTGGTCACGTCGGTGATCGGTTCCGGCAGCTCGTCGCTGGACAGGAGCGACGCCACGTGGATCGTCCGCAGCGGCCTGGCCGGGGGCTCGTGCGTGTCGTTCGAGTCGCGGAACTACCCCGGCGACTACCTGCGGCACCGCAATTACCAGCTCTACCGGCAGCACGACGACGGCAGCGCGCTGTTCGCCGCCGACGCCACCTTCTGCCCGCAGGCCGGCAAGAGCGGCCAGGGCACGTCGTTCGCCGCCGCCAACTTCCCCGACCGGTTCCTGCGCCACTACGACAACACCCTCTACATCGCGAGCAACGGCGGCTCGCACACCTTCGACAACGCCGCCTCCTGGGCGGCGGACGTGAGCTGGGTCGTCGGCCCGCCCTGGGCCTAGGCGGGGGCCGAGCCGTCCCCGGCCCGCGGCCGGGGACGGCTCAGTGCATGTCGGCCGGGCGCGCCCGCCCGTCGAAGGGGAAACGGGCGCGGAAGTCGATCTCGGCCTCGGCCATCGACATGAACGTGACCCCCTTGTGCCCGCGCATGTACGCGATGAGCCGCTCCAGCATCAGCAGCACCTGGGGACGCCCGCTGACGTCGGGATGCAGCGTGACGGGGAAGACCGCGTAGTCCAGCTCGCGGTAGACCCAGTCGAACTGGTCGCGCCACTGCTGTTCGAGGTCGCGCGGATTGACGAAGCCGTGGCTGTTCGGCGAGCTCTTGATGAACATCATCGGCGGCAGGTCGTCGAGGTACCAGTTGGCCGAGAACTCCACCAGGTCCACCTCCTGGCCGGGCACGAGCGGCTTCATCCAGGACGAGGCGGCCTGCTCGTAGTCGATGTGCGTCCACTGCTCGCCCTTGCGGGCGTAGAAGGGCTGGAAGTCGCGGTAGGACTGCGAGTGGTCGTAGCCGAAGCCGTAGCGCAGCAGCAGCTCGACGGTCCGCGCGGACATCTCCCACCACGGCGCCACATAGCCCCGGGGCCGGACGCCGAGCACCTTGTCCAGCACCTCCAGGCTGCGCGCCAGGACGTCCTCCTCCTGCTGGGCGGACATCGCGACCGGGTTCTCGTGCATGTAGCCGTGCGCGCCGACGTCGTGCCCGGCCTCGACGATCCGCCGCATCTGGTCGGGGAACGACTCCGCCGAATGCCCGGGGACGAACCAGCTCGTCCTGATCCCCTCGCGGGCGAACAGGCGCAGCAGCCTCGGGGTCCCGACCTCGGCGGCGAACACGCCCCGCTGGATGTCGTTGGGCGAGTCCTGGCCGCCGTACGAGCCGATCCAGCCCGCCACGGCGTCCACGTCCACGCCGAAGCAGACGTTGATGGCTTTCTTCATGGACCAGGACGTACCCCCGCCATGAGGGACGGGCACCGGACTCGACGGATCTTGGGCAGATCCTTCCCAGGTGCCCTGGCCTGGACAGGTTCGCCTACAGTTACGGCGTGAACATCTGCGTCTTCTGCTCCGCCGCCGACCTCGACGAGCGTTACACCCGCCCCGCCCGCGAGTTCGCCGAGCTCATCGGCAAGGGCGGGCACACCCTGGTGTGGGGCGGCTCCGACAGCGGCCTGATGAAGGTCATGGCCGACGGCGTGCAGGAGGCCGGCGGCCGCCTGGTGGGCGTCTCGGTCGAGTTCCTGGCGCACAAGGCCCGTCCGGGCGCCGACGAGATGATGATCACCCGCGACCTGGCCGAGCGCAAGGCGCAGCTCCTGTCCCGCGCCGACGGCTTCGTCATCATGGTGGGCGGCAGCGGCACGCTCGACGAGGCCACCGAGATCCTGGAGCTGCGCAAGCACGGCCTGCACAGCAAGCCGGTCGTGCTGCTGAACACCGCGGGCTTCTACGACGGGCTCAAGCAGCAGTTCCAGCGCATGGAGGCGGAGGGTTTCCTGCCGTTGCCCCTCACCGAGCTGGTGTTCTTCGCCGAGGAGGCGGTCGGGGCGATCGCCTACCTGGAGGAGCAGTCGGGCCTGGTCCCGCCGGGCGCCGGCGGCTGACCGGCCCCCGCGGCGCGCGTTCGGAGCGGATCGTGCGCGGGTAGGGGGGAGGGAGGCTGTGGCCGTCGGGGGAGGTCACGATGGGGGCTGACGGCGAGCCCGCGGGCAGCGGGCTGGCGTTCGAGGTGCTGGAACCGGCGCCGGTCGGCGTGGCGGTCGCGCGCGGCCCCGACCACCGCCTGGTCTACACCAACGCCGCCTACCGCTCCCTGTTCGCCGACACTCGCACCGGCCTGCCGATCGAGGAGGCGTTCGCGGAGTTCGTCGAGGTGCACTTCCGCGAGCAGTTCGACCGGGTCTACGCCACCGGCGAGCCGTTCGTCACCACGGCGGAGCCGGAGTACGTCGTCGGGCCGCAGTGCGAGGAGCGGCGGTTCTTCACCTCCAGCCTGTCGCGCGTGGTCTTCGGGCCGGGCGACTACGGCGTGCTCGAAGTGGTGATGGACGTGACCGACCAGGTCACCGCGGCCCGCCGGATCGAGGCCCTGGCCGAGGAGCGCCGCCGCATCCTGCGCCGCTACGAGAGCCTGATGAAGGTCAGCGCCCAGATCGTCTGGGTGACCACCCGCGACGGCTACGTGAAGGAGCCCAGCCCGAGCTGGGAGCGGGTCACCGGGCAGCCGTGGGAGAGGCACCGCGGGCAGGGCTGGCTGAAGATGGTCCATCCCGACGACCGCCAGGACACGATCAGGTCGTGGGCCGGGGCGGTCAGCAGGGCCACCGAGACCTGGGAGCACGTCTACCGGCTGCACACCGCCGACGGCTCCTACCGGCACTTCCAGATGCGGGCCGTGCCCATCTGCGAGAACGGCCAGGTCGTGGAGTGGGTGGGGTCGTGCACCGACATCGAGGAGCAGTGGCAGGAGCAGCGGCGGCAGCGCCTGCTCGACAGCGCCGCGGCGGCCACGGCCCAGCTCACCAGCCTGGAGGAGATGCTCGGCGCGCTGTCGGAGGTCATCGTGCCCGAGCTGGCCGACGGCTGCGGCGTCTACCTCATCACCGACCTCACCGGCGAGCGGCACGGCGGGACGCCGTTCGTCGTCGAGCGGCTGGTCACCGCGGTACGTCGCGGCCTGGTGCCGCTGTCGCCGTACAGCGAGGAGCAGCTCGACGACGGCAACGCCTTCGTGACGGTCGTCCGCCGGCGGCGGCCCGTGCTGCAGACGTTCCCCGCCGGGTGCCCGCCGCCCGACCTGGCGCCGGCCGGCACCCGCGCGTGGCTGGCGGCCAGCGGCGCCAACAGCATGCTGGTCCTGCCGGTCGTGGTCGACGGCGCGGTGCCCGCCGTGGTCGGGGTGGTGACGTGCGGCGACCGTCCGGCGATCAACCGGGCCGACATCACGCTGCTGGGCAACATGTTCGGCCACGCCCACGACGCCCTGAGCCGGGCCATCCGCTTCCAGCGCACCCAGCAGGTCGCGCTGGCCCTGCAGTACAGCCTGCTCGCCGAGCCGCCGCGCCTGCCCGGCCTGCGGATCGTGGCCCGCTACCGGGCCAGCCCCAGCGCCGCCGAGGTGGGCGGCGACTGGTACGACTCCTTCGTCCTGCCCGACGGCGTCCCGGCGCTGGTCATCGGCGACGTGGCGGGGCACGACCTGTCGGCGGCCGTCCTGATGAGCCAGTTGCGCAACATGTTGCGGGCGCTGGCGATGGACCGCCGCGAGCCGCCCGGCGAGATCCTGACCCGGCTCAACGTCGCGATGGGGTCGTTGTCCTCCGAGGTCACGGCCACGTGCGTGTTCGCACGCGTGGAGGAGGGCGACGGCGGACACCGGCTGCGGTACGCGGTGGCCGGCCATCCGCCGCCCCTGTTGGTCACCGCCCAGGGCCACGGACGTTTCCTGGAAGAAGCCGTCAGCCCGCTGCTCGGTTTCCCCGACGACGGGACCCGCGCCTCCAGGACCGAGCCGCTGCCGCCGGGCAGCACGGTGCTGCTCTACACCGACGGGCTCATCGAACGTTCGGGCGAGCACCTGGACCTCGGTCTCGAACGGCTGCGCCGGGTGGCGGAGTCGCTCGCCGCCGAGCCGCTGGAGAGCTTCTGCGACCAGGTGCTCAGCGGCCTGCCCAGCACCGGCCTCGACGACATCGCCGTCATCGCCCTGCGGCTGCCGCCCGCGCAGGAGGAGTGATCACGAGGGCAGCACGCCCGTGACCACGCACAGGTTGCGCAGAGCGTTATGGTCGAGGATCGCCCGTGCGGAGTCCCCGGCCAGCAGGGCGGCCGCGGTCTCGCGTCCCATGGCCTGGACGGCCGGGTCGCGCGCGGCCATGGCGTACCCGGCGCTCCTGGCCATGCCCGCGATGACGCGGGAGAAGTCGTCGAGGGTGTCGGTGAACAGCAGTCCGGAGCTGACCGCGTCGACGGCCGAGCAGGCGCGGGCCGGCGGCACCGGACCCCGGGGAGCCGCGCTGAGCTCGCGGGTCACGGCCGCGCGATCGACGGCCACCGGCCTGTCGCCCGCGGCGGCCACCATGTTGACGGCCAGGTAGCCGAAGAGCAGCGTGGCGAGCGCGGTGGGGACGAGCGACAACACGGCGCCGACCGGTCGCCCGGTGACGCCGTTCCACGGACGCGCTCCCCAAGGCCGGGGGCCCGCGGCGGACAGCGCCTGCGCGGCGCCGCGCAGGGCGCTGCCCAGCCACGCGGCGGCGGCGCCCACGACGATCAGCCCGGCGAACCCGACCGAGAAGAACGGCCCGCTCTGCGACAGGTCGAACACGCGCGGAAAAGAAGCCATGCAGGAGGAGAACAACTCGGCGCCGCACACCGCGGCGACCAGATGGGCCACGAACAGCGCTCCTAGGCCGAACACGGCGAGCAACATCAGAACCCCGGCGCCCGCCACGACCGGCGCGGTGCCGCCCCGCCCTCCGGCCGCCACGCCGAAGCAGAACGCCCCGGCCAGAGCCACGATGACCGCCACGATCAGCAACGGGGTGAAGTGACCGGCTGCCTCCGCCGTGGGGACGGCCCCCTTGGGCGGCATGCCGCCGAGGACCGAGCGCAGCCATCCGTAGAAGGGGATCATCACCCCGGCGTAGACGAGGCAGATCGCCAGCGCGGTGACGTTGACCGCCGGCAGCGGCATGCGGGGGGCCGCCAGACGGCTCGGCGGGGCGTCCCGCCAGACGGCCGCGAGGGGCCGGGGCGGCAGGCCGCGCCGCACCGCCCAGCCGATCGACGCGGTGGCGCAGGCCAGCACGACGCAGAGCTGCAACGCCGGGCTGACAGCGGCGGTGTACAGGCCGTACCAGAGAATGTCCCAGCTCGCCGCGCTGTCGATCATCGACGCGATCATGTCGAACCAGTGGCTCAGCCACGCCCCGAAGATCACCGCCGACAGCGCCGAGCCGGCCAGCGCGGCCGTCCGGACCCGCCGGGCCAGCGGCAGCCACACCGACGCGCACAGGACCGCCCACCTCAGCATGAGCTGGAACAGGACGGCGAGCAGCGCCGCCAGCACGACCGCGATCACGGGGGAGCCGGCCAGGACGTCGGCCCACGAGCCGGCGGCGGTCGCCAGCGGCGGCGCGACGAGCTGACCGGTCACCATCCCCGCCGTCAGCGCCAGCGCGGCGGGCAGCGTGGACGGCGGACGCGTGTGCGTGGCCTGCGCCAGCAGCCCGGCCCGCCACACGGTGCCGGCGACCGCCCCGGTGGCCAGCGCCCCGAACAGCACCCCGACGGCCAGGCGCGCCGGGCTGAACGGGGAGGCCACGGGCACCGTGAAGGTCATCTCCACGAGCTGGACGCACGGCGAGTACCCCAGTCCGAGCAGCGCGCCGGCGGCCGCGGACTCCACCACGCCGATCCGGAACAGCCGGGGCGCGCCGCGGATGACGCCCGCCCGCTCCTCGTCGCCCGGGTGGAAGGACCACGGTCCCCGGTCCCGTCGGCGCCGCCGGTTGTGCGGCCGTGACGGGCCCAGGGTGTCCAGGAGCAGCCGCTCGCCGTCCGGTGTGGCGCAGCCGCGCAGGTCGGCGTAGTACTCCCTGGTCCTGAGCACCGAGGTGCGGGCGAACCACAGCAGGGCCAGCACGGCCGCCAGCCGCCACGGCAGGACGGCGAGCAGGCCCGGCTCGACCGCCGCCAGCAGCAGCAGGGGCAGCGCGACGACCAGCAGGTACGCCCACCAGACCGCGAAGGCGAACGTGGTCAGGCCGACGTCCTTGTTGCGCAGATGGGCCAGCTCGTGGGCGAGGACGGTGTCGAGTTGCCCGGGGTCGGCGTCGGCCGCGCGCAGCAGCCCGAGGTCGAGGATGATCCGGTACCGGGGACGACGGCCGAAGGCCCGGCCGCTCGCGCTCGCGCGCAGGGTCGCGACGTACACCTCCGTCCCTGGGGCCAGGGCCCGTACGGTGTCCTCGACGCGCCGCACCACGGCGGCCATGCCCTCGTCCACCGCGAACTGGGCCAGCGGTCGGGGACCGGAGAGCATGACCAGGCGCGGGTGCAGGAGGTGGATCACGACGGCCACGGCCAGCAGCCCGGCCACCATGCCGATCACCACCCACCCGGTGCGCGCCGAATACCGCTGGACACAGTCGATGTAGGCCGAGACCAGGACGCCGTCGGGGATCCCTCCCGCGCCGGATCCCGCGGCCAGGGCGCAGGCACGATAGCCGCGGTCAGGGCTGCCGGCGGCGTACCGGTCGAGCAGGACCAGGTACAGGTGCACGGCGCTGGTGACCGCGACGACGATCATGAGCAGGAAGCGGGCCGTGGTCGCAGCCGGCAGCGCGAACGGGTCCAGCCGCGGAGGAGGCGGCGTCGCGGGCGTGCCGGCCCGCGCCGTCGCCTGCCGGAAGGGGCCGGCGGGCGGGCCCACGGTCAGGGCCGCGGGTCGATGAGGGCCGCGGCGAGCAGCGTGTTCACGCGCTGGGCCAGCTCCTCGGGCATCCCCGCCGCCAGCACGATCTCGGCCGCCTGCGCGCCGATCGCCGCCGCCTCCACCGCGCTGACCCTGGGCAACGGCGTGCGCTCGCCCTGCGGGGCGACGGCCGAGGTCAGCGCCCTGCGACGGCGGCGCGCCCGCCACCGGGCCCGCAGCCGGTCGACCCGTTCGGTCGTCATGCCCGTCAGCACCTCGCAGGCCACGCCGTTGAGCAGGGTCAGGACCACGCCGAGCACGAGCTGCATGCCCTCGCCCGCGTCGAAGCCGGTGGGCTGGTCGCGTTCGCGTCCGCGCAGCGTGGCGCGGACCGCGCGTCTGCGGGCGGCCGGGTTGCCGAAGAAGTCGGCGCAGGCCAGGGGCAGGAAGCGCACGTCCTCGGGGGCCACGTCGAGCAGGATCGTCCGGGCGGCCTCTTCGATGGTCGGCGCCGTACGACGGGAGTCGCCGCCGGAAATGCCGGGTTCTGGGGAGCCTGGTTCGGGCATGTCTCCTCGCCTGACTTGAACTGAGTCCCCGAATCACCCCTATGAGAGCATGTCCGCCGCTCTGCGGATACATGACCGCTGAAGGCGATCGGCCCCCTTCCGCGGACGTCCCGCCGCCGGGGGAGTGTTGCGCTGGAAGTGAAGAGCGGGGGTCCGGACGGGCCGGGTGGGCCAGGATGGCAGGCATGCGGACACTTGTTCTCGGCGGCACGAGGTTTCTGTCCAGGGAGATCGCGCGGCAGGCCCGCGACCGCGGGCACGAGGTGGTGTGCGCGGCGCGCGGCGTGGCCGGCGAGCCGCCCTCGGGCGTGGAGTTCGTCCGGGTCGACCGGGCCGAAGACGACGGGCTCGCGCCGCTGAAGGGGGCCTTCGACCTGGTCGTCGACGTCGCCAGGCTGCCCAGCCAGGTGCGGCGCGCGGTCACGGAGCTGGCGGGCCGGGCCGGTCACTACACGTTCGTGTCGTCGTGCAGCGTCTACTCCGACGCGACCCGGGTCGATCAGGTGCTGCACGACCCGTTGCCCGCCGGAGCCGACGAGAGCGACCCGGAGAACTACGGGCCGGCCAAGGTGGCGTGCGAGCAGATCCTCGGCGACGGCGCCCTGCACGTACGGGCCGGGCTGATCGTCGGCCCCGAGGACCAGTCCGACCGGTTCACCTACTGGGTCGAGCGGCTGGCGCGCGGCGGCCGCGTGCTGGCTCCCGGCTCGCCCGGCGATCTGGTGCAGCTCGTCGACGTACGCGATCTCGCGGCCTGGACGCTCGACGCGGCCCAGGCCGGGCTGACCGGCCCTTACGACGGCATCTCCATGCCCTTCACCAGGGGGGAGATGCTGGCGGGCATCGCCGAGGGGCTGGCGGTGGCGCCGGAGCTCGTCTGGGCGGGCCAGGAGTTCCTCACCGGGCACAAGGTCGAGCCGTGGGCCGGGCCGCGTTCGCTGCCGCTGTGGTTGCCGTTGCCGGAATACGCCGGGTTCATGGCCCGGGACACCTCCGCCACGCTGGCCGCCGGGCTGCGCATCCGCCCGGTCGCCGACACCGCCCGCGACACGCTCGCCTGGCTACGCGCCTCTGGCCACCAGGTGACCCGCGCCGGCCTCACCACCGACGAAGAATCCGAACTCCTCCACCTACTTCCCTGACCCCCGACCCCCGGCCGCTCGCGGGGGCGCCGTGGCCGGGATCATGGACGGTGTGTTGCGCGTGGCGATGAACGACTCCGCGGCCGGTCTGCTCGGTGTGCCGGGCGGCCCGGCCCTGCCGGCACCGCCGGGCGGCCTCGCTCCCGGCCTGCGGGAACGGGTGGCCCAGGGGCTGGTCCGGCGGGGTGAGGTGCTCGGCTGGGCCGCCTCGACGGACGGCGCCGAACGTGCCCCCGCGCCCTTCCACGACCTCACCGGCTGGGAGTGCGACCGGAGTTCTGTGCATCTGGAGGACTTCGTCCCGGTCGAGGTCGTCACCGTCGATCACGCGCCGGTGATCGGCGACGACGGCCAGCGCGTGCTGCTGCTGCACGGCGTGGCGCTCGCCCTGGAGGTCGTCCGGCTCGCCCGCGCCCTGCACCCGCGCGGCCCGGTGCGCTGCGTCGTGACCGCGAACGAGACCAGCGCGACGTTCCGGTTCCACCAGATCAGGCCGGGCGAGAGCTGGAACGCCGCTGACCTGGACGGGTACGCCGGCGACAAGGTGATCGTGGTCGATCGGGGGCCGTTCGCCGCACTCCAGGAGCATCCGGACGTGCCGGGCGCCGCGTACGATTCCTGATCGTGTCGATGAGGTTGAACCTCGCGAAGATCGAGGCCGCGCTGCTGGAGTCCGTACGGGCCGACCCCGCCCTCATCGGGGCCGTCCTTGAGGGCCGGTCGCGCGGTCTCCCTCCAGAGACGGACGTGTTCGCGGACGACCACCGCTCGCTCACCGCCATCGCCGAGGGACGCGCCGAGGCCGAGCACGGCACCGCGCGATGGGGGCAGTGCTTCCCCTGGCTGGCGGCGGCCACCGGCGAGGACGGCGCGAACGACGTGGCCGGGTGCGAGGTCGGCTATGGTCCGCCGTTCGCGCTGGATCCCGATCAGGTGGCGGCGGTCGCGCGGGGCCTGGCCGAGGAGGGGTGGAGGTTCGGCGCCGGTCACGCGGGCGGGACGTACGAAGGGCTGGAGGCGCTGGCGCCGTTCTACGCGGCGGCGGCCCGCGAGGGCAAGGCGGTCGTGGGGGCGGTGCGCTGACGTCCTTCGCCCGTGGGCGCGATGCTCGGCCCTGACTGCCGGCCTCGGGCCTCTGTGTGAACGTGCGGCCGGTGGTGTGGTGGGGGTGTGCAGGTTGGGGGCGGGTACCGTGCAGACTGCCCCTTGGGTGGTGGTTCGGGCCTAACGTCCCGGAATATGCAGACAGTGGACGTTCTGGTGGTGGGGGCGGGGCTGGCCGGGTTGAGCACCGCCCGCCTGCTGGCCCGGCGGGGGCTGAACGTCATGGTCGTCGATCGCCGCAGGTCGTTGTCGGCCGGCGTCCGGACCACCGGGATCTTCGTACGCCGCACGCTCGACGACTTCGACCTGCCCGGCCACCTGCTCGGGCCCGGTGTCCGGGACGTCCTGCTGTATCCGCCGTCGCGGCGCTCGCCGATCCGGCTCACCAGCGACCGGGACGAGTTCCGGGTGGCCGACATGGCCGCCGTCTACGAGCACGCCCGCCGCGCGGCGGAGTCGGCCGGCGCCCGCGTCCTGCTGGGCGTCCGGTACACGGGCAGCTCATCGGGCCTCGTACGCCTGGAGCGCACAAGCCGCGCCGAGGGCGTGGACGGCGTGGACGGCGTTGTGGGGGTTGTGGGGGTGGAGGTGATGGGGGTCAGGTTCGTCGTGGGGGCGGATGGGGCGCGGTCGCGGGTGGCGCGTGACCTCGGTCTCGACGTCAACCGGCGCTTTCTCGTCGGCGCCGAGATCGTCCATGCCGTCGCGCCGGGTTCGGGCGTTCCGGCGTTCCACTGCGTGCTGGATCCCCGGGTGGCTCCGGGGTACCTCGGGTGGGTGGTGGACGACGGGCGGCACGCCCATGTGGGGGTCGCGGGGGAGCCGGGGGCGATGCGGGCCGGCGTCCGCCGTCTGCTGGACGCCTTCGCCGCCGACGCGCCCGGTCGCGCGACGCCCGTCGGGCCGGTCGAGCGCCGGGGAGGCCCGATCCCGGTCGGGGGCGTGCTGCGGCGACTGGCGTGCCCGGACGGGCTGCTGGTCGGGGACGCGGCGGGCGCGGTGTCGCCCCTGACGGCCGGTGGGCTGGACCCTTGCCTGCGGATGTCCGAGCTGGCCGCGTCGGTGATCGCCGACCATCTGCGTACCGGTGACCGAGAGGTGCTGAAGCGGTACGACGGGGCCGCGCTGCGGGCCCGGTTCCGGGGCCGGTTGTTGCTGCGGCGGCTGTCGGCGGGGATCCGGTCGCCGGTCGCGGCGGAGGCCGCGGTGACCGTCCTGCGCACCCGTCCTGGCCGGGCGCTGGCGGCGCGGATCCTGTTCGGCGACGGCTCCTTCCCCGAGCTCGAACCCCGGCTCGCGGCGGGAGTGGGCACGGTCCGGCGACCCTGACGATCTCCGGCGGGTCAGGCTCGTGAGCGGCCGCGGCGGGGCCGGGCGCGGCGTGCCCGAGATCGGGTCGGCACGCGGACGGGGGAGCGCGATCCCGTGTGGGAGAACGTGGGAGGCCGGAGAACGGGGGGCGACCCCGTGCGGGGCACGGGGTCGCGGAGGTGTGGGGCTACGGCTTGGTGTAGCCGCCCGTGTAGGCGCCGCTTCCGCTGTACGCGTACACGCGGATGCGGTAGGTGCCCGCCGTGCCGTTGTAGGTCAGCGACTCGTCAGGTCCGCTGCCCGCGCTGCTGGCCACCGTGGTCCAGCCGAGGATGCCCTGCTTCTGCAGGTACAGGTCGAAGTCCACGCCGGAGGGCCCGTCGAGGCACGCCCGGTGCGTCCCGGCGGCGGCCGTGTAGCCGGAGCTGTTCGGGTAGTACACGTTCTGCCCGCTGGTCAGGTTGCCGGAGAACGGCGTCTGGTAGCCGGTGCAGTTCCCGGGGGTGGTCCCGACCGTGATGCTCTTGCTGGTGGAGTTCGTGGCCCCGCCGTTGTCGGTCACGGTGAGGGCCACGGTGTACGTGCCCGCGGCGGCGTAGGTGTGCGACACGGTCGCGCCGCTGCCGGTGGAGCCGTCGCCGAAGGTCCACGCGTAGGAGGCGATGCTGCCGTCCGGGTCGCTGGAGCCGGAGCCGTTGAACGAGCACGCCCGCGTGGTGTTGTCGCACGACTGGGTGAAGCTGGCCGCCGGCGGCTGGTTGCCACCGGTCGTCGGCGGGTACTGCGTTGCGTCGTGCACGTCGAGCAGCGGCTCCTTGACCCCGTCGCTGGCGTCGTCGGTCCAGTTGAGGTTGCCCGTGGCCTTGAGCTTGTCCCGTACGGCCAGCGCCCCCGCCCGGGTGGTGGGCTTGTTCGAGCCGCTGGTCAGCACGGCCGCGGCGCCCGCGACGTGCGGGCTGGCCATGGAGGTGCCGCTGATGGTGTTGTAGCCGCCGTTCATCCACGTGGAGTAGATGCAGGTGCCGGGGGCGGCGACCTCGACCGTGGTGCCGTAGTTGGAGAACCAGGCGAGGGTGTCGTCGGTGTCGGTCGCGCCGTCGGTGCGGCACGGCACGGTGATCGTGCCGACCAGGCCGCCGGGCTGGCCGTCGAAGTCGGTCACGGCCGAGACGGTGACGACGTCGGGGTGGTTGGCGGGGAAGAAGCCGGAGGCGTCGGCCGAGCTGTTGCCGGCGGCCACGACGACGACGATGCCCGCGTTGGTGGCGTTCGTGATCGCGTTGCTGATCGCGGAGCTGCTGCAGCCCTGGCAGCCGAGGCTCAGGTTGATGACCTCGATCGTGCTCGCCCTGGCCACGACCCAGTCGAGACCGGCGGCGATGCCGGCCAGCGTGCCGGAGCCCGCCGAGTTGAGCACCTTGACGGCGTGGATGCGGGCGCCGGGGGCGACGCCGACCGCGCCGACGGAGTTGTCGATGGCGCCGATCGTGCCGGCCACGTGGCTGCCGTGCCCGTTGTCGTCGTCGCCGGTGCCCGAGCAGACGCCGCTGGTGCAGTTGGTGCTGGCCACCACGTTCAGGTCGGGGTGGTCGAGGTCGACGCCGGTGTCCACGACCGCCGCGTCCACGTCGACGCGGACGTCGTCGGTGCCGTCGATGTCGAGGTTGATGTTCTGGTCGGCGTAGATGCGCTTGATGCCGCTCGGTACGGTCTGCGCGAAGGCGTGCACCTCGTGGTCGGGCTCGACGGTGAGCACACCGGGATCGCCCTTCAGCTTGGCGGCCTCCTCGGGGGTGAAGAGGGCCGAGT
The DNA here is from genome assembly GCF_040649795.1 of Nonomuraea sp. NPDC048881. Classification (NCBI taxonomy): domain Bacteria; kingdom Bacillati; phylum Actinomycetota; class Actinomycetes; order Streptosporangiales; family Streptosporangiaceae; genus Nonomuraea; species Nonomuraea sp. NPDC048881. Next base: position 396,346 of record NZ_JBEZGC010000008.1, on the reverse strand, counting down.
AGCCGTTGAAGGCGTACCGGTAGGTTCCCACCAGCACGCCCTTGTGCGCCGTGACCTGCTGCTGCGCCTCGTTCGCCACCTGCGCCCGCGACACGCCAGAGAGCTGGACGATGTAGCGCTGCTGGCCGGCGGCGGCCGGGGAGTCGGCCTCGGCGGCGGTGGCCCAGCCGGACAGTGCCAGGCAGACGCCGGAGGCCAGGGCTAACAGGGTTGAGATTCGACGCATGGAAACGCCTTTCTCCGGGGGTGACATGAGCTGTGCTCATGCGGCTTGTGAGCGGAACATCGCATATGACAGCGAGTCAGGCAATACTGAAATATCTGTCATAGATCACATCGGTCTGGGTCGTTCCGACGAAGAACCGGGGCCGTCATAGTGGCGGTGGACGAACCGGGCGGTCCCCGCCGGCTCTAGGGTCGGGCGGAGTCGACCAGAGGGGACACCGGTGCCGGAGCTGGAGGAGATCGATGCGTGGCTGCGTCACCGGCTGGCGGGACTGCTCGCCGAGAACCAGGTGCCCGGGGCCGCCGTCGCGGTCCACGCGGGCGGCCGGACGGTCGAGGTCGCGGCCGGGACGCTGAGCACGGCGACGGGCGTCGAGGCGACCCCCGGCTCCCTGTTCCAGATCGGCTCGATCACCAAGGTGCTGACCGCGACGCTGGCCATGCAACTGGCCGACGAGGGCCTGCTCGACCTGGACGCGCCCGTGCGCGACCGCCTCCCGGCGTTCCGGATCGGCGACGAGCGGGCCGCCCGGCGGATCACCCCGCGCCAGCTCATGTGCCACGTCGCGGGCTTCGAGGGGGACGTCTTCACCGACACCGGCAAGGGCGACGACTGCGTCGAACGGTTCCTGGACGTCCTGCACGACGTGCCGCAGCTGTTCGAGCCCGGCGAGATGTTCTCCTACAACAACGCCGGCTACTGCGTGCTGGGCCGGATCATCGAGGTCGTGCGGGGCAAGCCGTTCGACGCGTGCCTGCGCGACCACCTGCTCACGCCGCTCGGCATGACCCACGCCGCCTGCGACCCGTACGAGGCGATCGTGCACCGCACGGCGGTCGGCCACGTCCAGCGCACGCCGGACGGCCCCTACCGCCCGACCCCGGTGTGGGCGCTGGCCCGCTCGAACGCGCCCGCCGGGTCGATGCTGGCGATGCCGCCGCGTGACCTGCTGGCCTTCGCCCGCATGCACCTCGCCGGCGGCACCGGCCCGGACGGAGCCCGCGTGCTGAGCGCGGCGAGCGTCGCGGAGATGCGGCGGCCGCAGGTCAGGCTGCCCGACTTCGCCCAGGGCACGGCCTGGGGCCTGGGCTGGGAGCTCTTCGACCGGCCCGGCGGCGCGGTCTTCGGCCACGACGGCAGCACCGTCGGCCAGGCGGCGTGCCTGCGCGTGGCGCCAGCGCGCGACGTGGCCGTGGTCGTCGTCGCCAACGGCGGGCGGACGCGGCCCGTGTTCGCCGAGATCACCGGCCGCGTGCTGGGCGAGCTGGCCGGGGTCGAGGTGCCCGCGCCCCCCGCGCCCGGCCCGGCCCCCGTCCCGCCCGCGAACGCGGCCCGGTACGCCGGCACGTACACGTCGAGCACCTGCGAGACGGAGGTGACCCTGGACGGCGCCGGGCGGCTGTGGCTGCGCCGGACGCCCGTGGGCATCACCGCCGACCTGGACGAGGTGCCGTACCGCACCGAGCTGGCCGCCTGGCGCGACGACGTGCTGATCCCCCTCGAACCCGAGCGCGGCGCGCACGCCCCGATCGCCTTCCTCGGCGACGACGGGACCGGCCGCGCCCTCTACCTGCACGACGGCCGCGCCGACCGCCGCACGTCCGGCTGACCCCGCGAGGACGGCCCGCCCGCGCACAGCGCCGGCGGGCCGTTCTCATGCCCGCCCCCGGTCTCCGCACCGCGCTGATCAGTGCTGATCAGTGCTGATCAGTGCTGATCAGTTGGTCCGCCCGGACGAACCCCGGCCCCAACGTTCGATGTCCGCGACGAACACCGCCGGGGACGCGGGTCCCACTATCGTCGGATGGATTTGGAGAGCGATCGCGTGCTGGCGATCCAGGATCTGTCGGTCGAGATCCGGCGCGGCGACAGGGTCGTCCGCCCGGTCTCGGACGTCAGTCTGGTGCTGAACCGCGGCGAGACCCTGGGGATCGTCGGCGAGACCGGGTCCGGCAAGTCCATGACCGGTCTCGCGATCATGGGCATGCTGCCGGTCGGCGGCCGGGTGACCGACGGCTCGATCGACTTCGGCGGCGAGGAGCTGGTCGGCCTGCCCGCCGCGCGCTACCGGGCCCTGCGCGGCAACGAGATCGCGATGGTGTTCCAGGACTCGCTGACGGCGCTGAACCCGACCCGGCGCATCGGCGAGCAGGTCGCCGAGCCGGTCCGGCTGCACCACGGAGCCTCCAGGCGGGCCGCCCGCGACCGCGCCGCCGAGGTGCTCGCCCTGGTCGGCCTGCCCCGCCCGGCCGAGCGCATGGACGACTACCCGCACCAGCTCTCCGGCGGCATGCGGCAGCGCGTGATGATCGCGATGGCGCTGGCCTGCGAGCCGCGGGTCGTCATCGCCGACGAGCCCACCACGGCGCTCGACGTCACCATCCAGGCCGAGATCCTCGACCTCCTGGACGGCCTGCGCTCCCGGCTCGGCATGTCGATGATCCTCATCACCCACGACATGGGCGTCATCGCCCGGCACGCCGACCGCGTCGGCGTCATGTACGCCGGCCGCCTGGCCGAGACCGCCCCCACCCCCGTGCTCTTCGCCCGGACCCGGCACCGCTACACGCACGCGCTGCTGGCCTCGATCCCCTCGCTCACCCACGACCGGGACGAGCGGCTGTTCAGCATCCCCGGCGCGCCGCCCGACCTGACCGCGGCCGGGCCCGGCTGCCCGTTCGCGCCGCGCTGCGACGCCGCCACCGACCGGTGCCGCGAAGAGCGTCCGGCCCCCGCCGTCGAGGACGACGGGCACGTCCACGCCTGCCACCACCCGGCCACCGGACCGGCCGACCGGGTCCAGAGCCGCTTCCGCACCCGACCGGTGGAGCCCGCGGCGTCTGCGGAGCGCGCGCCGCGGCTGCGCGTCGTCGACCTCAGGCGCGAGTACCCGGTCGGCGGCAGGGGCCTGTTCGGCGCGCGCCGCACCCTCAAGGCGGTCTCCGGCGTGAGCTTCGAGGTCGCGGCGGGGGAGACGTTCGGGCTGGTCGGCGAGTCGGGGTGCGGGAAGTCCACCCTGGGCAGGATGCTCGTCGCCCTCGACCGGCCCACCTCCGGCGAGGTGATCTTCGACGGCGAGCCGGTCAGCCGGATGGGCGCGCGGGCGCTCGGCCCGCGCCGGAGCCGGCTGCAGATGATGTTCCAGGACTCCGGCGCCGCCCTCGACCCGCGCATGCGCATCGGCACGATCCTGCGCGAGCCGCTGGCGATCCAGGGCGCGGGCGACCGCGCCCACCGCACGGCCCGCGCCCGCGAGCTGCTGCGGGACGTCGGCCTTCCCGCGGGCGTCATGGAGCGCTACCCCCACGAGCTGTCCGGCGGGCAGCGGCAGCGGGTGAACCTGGCCCGCGCTCTGGCCCTGGACCCGGCGGTGCTGGTCGCCGACGAGCCGGTCAGCGCCCTGGACGTGTCCATCCGCTCCCAGGTGCTCAACCTCATGCGCGCCGTCCAGCTCGAACGCGGCCTCAGCAGCGTGGTGATCTCGCACGACCTCGCCGTCGTGCGGTACCTGGCCGACCGGGTCGGCGTCATGTACCTGGGCAAGCTGGTCGAGACCGGCACCACCGAAGAGGTGTACGGCGCCCCCGCCCACCCCTACACCGCCGGTCTGCTGGCCGCCGTCCCCGACGCGGACCCGCAGGCCCGGCAGCCGCGCGGCGAACGCGTACGCGGCGAGCTGCCGAGCCCGATCGACCCGCCCAGCGGCTGCCGCTTCCGCACCCGCTGCGCCCTGGCCGACGACCTGTGCGCCCAGGCCGAGCCCCTTCCGCGGCCGGTCACCGGCAGCCACCAGGTCGCCTGCCACCACCCGCTCCAGCCGCTCGAACCCGCGGCCACCCCGCTGAAGGGAGCCTCCCGGTCATGACCTGGTACGTCGTCCGGCGCCTGGCGATCTCGGTCGTCGTCCTGCTCGGCATCTCCGCGGTGGTGTTCCTGCTGCTGCACCTCGTCTCGGACAGCCCCGGGCGGGTGGTCCTGGGGCAGCGCGCCTCGCCCGAGGCGGTCGCCGACTTCAACCGGCAGCACGGGTACGACCGCCCGGTCCTCGCCCAGTACGTCGGCTACCTGGGCCAGCTCGCCCGGGGAGACCTGGGCAGGTCGTACAAGCTGAACGAGAACGTGGCCACCCTGCTCGGGCAGAACGCCGGCCGCAGCGCGATGCTCTCGGCGGCCGGCCTGGCGGTGGCGCTGGTGATCGCCGTGCCGCTCGGCGTGCTGCAGGCGGTCCGGCGCAACAGCGTCGCCGACCGGCTGCTCACGGCGGTCTCGTACGTGCTCTACGCGACGCCGTCGTTCCTGCTCGGGCTGATCCTCATCGCCGTCTTCAGCCAGGCGCTGCCGATCTTCCCGGCGGAGGCGTCCCAGTCGCACTCGCCCTGGGTCGTCCTCACCGATCCGCGGGCGATGGCGCTGCCGGTCATCACGCTGGCCGCGGCGAGCGTCGCGGTCTTCGCGCAGTACCAGCGCTCCTCGGCCCTGGACCAGCTCGGCCAGGACTACATCCGGGTGGCGCGGGCCAAGGGGCTGCCCGAGCGGCTGATCCTGCTGCGCCACCTGCTGCGCAACGCCTGCCTGCCGCTGGTCACCCTGGTCGGCACGCTCATCCCCACCCTCCTGGCGGGCAACCTGATCGTCGAGTCGCTGTTCAACTATCCCGGCCTCGGCCTGCTGTTCCTCAACAGCCTGCAACGCGAGGACTATCCGGTGCTGCTCGCCTACACCCTCGTCGGGGGCGTCCTGACCGTGGCCGGCAACTTCGTCGCCGACCTCGTGGTCGCCGCCGCCGACCGCCGAATCGAGCTGACGAAATGACCACACAGAACGTGGAGGCCCGGCCCGAGGCCGAGGCCGTCCCGGCGCGGAGCCGGCGCTCGGTGCTGCGCGGGCTGCGGCGCAGCCCGCTCGGCCTGACCGGCGGCCTGCTCCTGCTGCTGATCGCCGGGTTCTGCTTCCTCGGGCCGCTGCTCCACCCCACCAACCAGATCGACGTGGACCTGGTCAACGCGGCCCTGCCGCCCGGCCCCGGCCATCCGCTCGGCACGGACGCCAACGGCTTCGACGTGCTCGGCCGGCTGATGGCCGGCGGCCGCCTGTCGCTGCAGATCGGCCTGCTCGCCGCCCTGTTCGCCACCGCGATCGGCACCCTGTACGGCGCGGTCGCCGGCCTGGCCGGCGGCGTCGTGGACGGCTTCCTCATGCGCCTGGTCGACGTCATGCTCTCGGTGCCGTTCCTGTTCTTCGTCCTGATCCTGTCGGCCCGCTTCCACGCCGACGCGCTGTCGCTGAGCCTGGTCATCGGCGGGTTCTCCTGGCTGGTCTCCGCCCGGTTGGTCCGCGGCGAGGTGCTGACGCTGCGGGTGCGGGAGTTCGTGCTGGCCGCGCGGGTGATGGGCGCCTCCCGCCGGCGGCTCATCCTCACCCACCTGATCCCGAACGCGCTCGGCGTGATCATCGTCAACATCACCTTCCAGGTCGCCGACGCGATCCTGGTCGTGGCGGCGCTGGGCTTCCTCGGGTTCGGGCTGACGTACCCGACCGAGGACTGGGGCAGCCAGCTCGCCGGCGGCGTCGCCTACATCTCGGCCGACTACTGGTGGCTGATCTACCCGGTCGGGGGCTGCATCGTCCTGACGGTGCTGGCGCTCAACCTGCTCGCCGACGCCCTGCGCGACGCCGTCGGGCGGCAGGCCGACTGATGGAACCGTCGCGCATCTTCACCCCCACATGTAGGGAGCCTGCAATGACGCACGTGTCCGGACAGCGGCGAGCACGCCTGGCGGTGGCGCTCGCCGCCGCGGTGGCGGTGCTCGCCACAGCGTGCACCGGCGGCGGGGGCGCCGCGAAGGACCCCGCCGCGGGGTACGCCAGCCAGCCGGCGCAGTCGGGCAAGCCCAAGGACGGCGGCACGGTCACCGTCGCGCTGACCCCCGGCCTCAGCCCGAACTACATCTACCCCTACCCGCCGGCCGCCGCCAACGGGACCGTCATCGCCCGCGGCCTGATGTGGCGCTCCCTCTACCGGCCCAGCGGCGAGGGCGACCAGGTGGCCGACGCCGAGCTGAGCCTGGCCGAGCCGCCCGCCTACAGCACCGACCGCAAGACCGTGACCATCAAGATGAAGGACTACAAGTGGTCCGACGGCAACCCGGTCACCGCCGGTGACGTCGTCTTCTCCCTGACGCTGCTCAAGGCGGCGCTCGCGGAGAGCCCGGCCAACTGGAGCTTCTACACCCCGGGCCAGTTCCCCGACGGGGTCACCGCCAAGGCCGCCGCGCCCGACACGCTGACCCTCGAACTGGAGACGGCGTACAACCCGTCGTACCTGATGTCGATGCTGACGCTGCTGTACGTGATGCCGTCCAAGGCGTGGGACATCGACCGCGCGGGCGGCCCGCACCTCGACTACACCAAGCCGAAGAACGCCACGGCGATCTACAAGTACCTCACCAAGGAGTCGGAGTCGCAGTCCACGTTCGCCACGAACCCGCTGTGGCAGGTGGTGAACGGCCCGTTCCGGCTCAAGAGCTTCGACCCGACGACCGGCTCGTTCTCGCTGGCGCCCAACGAGTCCTACAGCGGGCCCGGCGACTCGCGGCTCGACCAGGTCGACTTCAAGGCGTTCACCTCGGCCGCCGCGGTGCTCAACCAGTTCAAGGCGGGGAACCTGACCGTCGGCACGCTCGACTCCAGCTTCATCACGCAGATCGGCGCGCTGAAGGCCAAGGGGTTCAACGTCTACGGCGCGCCCGCGCCCGCCCGCTTCGACGCGCTGACCATCAACTTCGGCAACACCGTGAACGGCTTCGACAAGATCATCGCCCAGCCGTACGTCCGGCAGGCCCTCCAGCGCCTGATCGACCAGCCGGGGTACATCGCCGGCCGGGGCATCTACAACGGCGCCGGCTCGCCCAACTACAGCACCGCGGGCAGCGGCTCGCCGTACCCGCCGGCGTTCGGCGACGCGCCGCCGTACCCGCACGACCCGGCGGCGGCGGCCAAGCTGCTCACCGACAACGGCTGGCAGGTGGTCCCGAACGGCTCCACCACCTGCGTGCGGCCCGGCACCGGTCAGGGCGAGTGCGGCGCCGGCATCCCGCGCGGCCAGGAGATCAGCTTCACCCTGGCCTCCGCGAACACCCCCGCCTACGTCGGCGCCCGGGACGTCGCCTTCGCCTCGGCGGCCAAGAAGCTCGGCGTCGAGGTCAAGATCGTCACCAAGTCCCTCACCTACATGTACGCCAACTACGGCAACACCTTCGCGCCCGCGAACAAGAACGAGTGGGCGATGCAGGACTACGGGCCGCTCTACCTGGCGGCCGGTTACCCCAGCAGCAACACGGTGTTCAACGCCAAGGGCAGCTTCAACCTGGGCGGCTACCGCGACGACGAGGTGGACCGGCTCATCGACGCCTCGACCTTCGGCGCCGACGCCGGGGCCCTGTCGGCCGAGGTGACCAGGATCGCCCAGGAGCTGCCCGTGCTGTTCTTCCCGACCCCGCACACCCTGGTCGTGTGGAAGGACACGCTGTCCGGCCCGCAGTCGTCGTTCCGGGCCCTGCTCAGCTACCTGTACACGCCCGAGCTCTGGTACTTCCACGCATGACGCCCGACGCCTTCGCCCGGCCGCTGCGCCACCTCGACCCGGCCGCCGCCGCCGACGCGGACGCCCGTACGCTGCGCGAGCTGGTCGGCGACGCCCGCGTGGTGGCCGTCGGCGAGGGGGCGCACAACGTCACCGAGTTCTACCGGCTCAAGGACCGGCTGTTCCGCATCCTCGTCCGCGAGCTGGGGTTCTCGGCGTTCGTGATGGAGTCCGGCTTCGCCGAGGGGCTGGCCGTGGACGCCTGGGTCCACGGCGGGCCCGGCGCGGCCGCGACGGTCGCCCGCGACGGCATCACCTACCGGTTCGGCGAGTGCGAGCCGATGCGGCGGCAGCTGCGCTGGATGCGCCGCCGCAACTCGGCGGGCCCGGCGCGGGTCTCCTTCTACGGCATGGACCTGCCCGGCTCGTCCACCTCGCCCGGCCCGGCGGTGCGCGCGTGCCTGGACCGCATGCCGGCCGGGCCGGGCGACGAGGAGCTGCTGATCCTGAGCGACCTCGGCGGCCGCACCGAGGCGGCGGTCCGGTACGCGGCCATGCCCGCGGCCGGCCGGGCCCGCCTGCTCGCGGGGCTGCGCGAGCTGGCCGGGCGCGCGCTCGGGTCGGCGGACCCGGTGCTGCGCCGGTGCGCGGCCTCCCTCCGGGCGTTCGCCGACGAGGCCGAGGCGGGGGAGGCCGGGCCGGCGGGCGCGCCCTATCCCCGGGACCGGTTCATGGCCGAGACCGTGGAATGGGTGCTCGAACGGGAGCAGCGGATCGTCGTCAGCGCCCACAACTCGCACGTCCGGCGCTCGCCCTTCCACGGCCGGCCGACGCTGGGCGGCCTGCTCGCCGGGTCCCTGGGAGACGGCCTGGTCGTCGTCGGCACGACCTACGGCTCCGGCCCGGAGGTGCGCTTCACGCAGCGCTCCCCGCGCCCGTTCGACTGCGACGTCTCGCTGGAGGCGCGCACCCTGCCCCCGAACTGCGTCGAGGCGCCGCTGGACCGCCTCGGCCCGCCCGTGACCGTCGTCGACCTGCGCCGCGCGCCGGGCGAGCTGTTCGACGGGATCGACGGCACGCTCGCCGGCGGCGGCCTCGACCCGGTGGACGACTTCCCGGCCGCCTACGACGCCCTGATCCACGTCCGCCGGGTCGGCCGGGTCCCCGGCGCGTTCGAACGGCTCCAGGCCGAGTTCGCCGCCGCCCGTCCTGCCCGTCCTGAATCGCCGGAGTTGTCGTGACCCTCTCCTATCCGCTCGCCTATCCGCCCGCGCGCACCGTCGAGGTCGTCGAGGACGTCGCGGGCGTCCGCGTGCCCGATCCGTACCGGTGGCTGGAGGAGGAGACGCCCGAGGTGCGGCGGTGGCAGCGGCGGCAGGCCGAGCTGGCCGCCGCCGTCGCCTACGACGGGCAGGACCCGGCGGCCGTCCGGGACCTGATCCTGGCCTTCGACGCCGGATCCCGCCCGGCCCTGCCCAGGCACGCGGCCGGCCGCTGGTTCCGCCCGGTCACCCCGCCCGGCGGGACGGCGTCCACCGTGGTCGTCGCCGACGAGCCCTACGGCCCCGGCAGGACGGTGGCCGACCTGGCGCGGTTCGGCGGCGCGCAGGACGCGGTGCTGTCCTGGCTGGCGCCCTCCCCGGACGGCCGCGTCCTGGCCCTCGGCGTGTGCACCGACGGCAGCGAGCACAACACCATCCGGCTCGTCGAGGTGGACACCGGCCGCACGCTCGACGCGCCCGGCCAGGTCCTGCACAGCGCGTGGGCCGGCGGCGTCTCCTGGACGCCCGACAGCGGCGGCTTCTCCTTCCTCGCGCTCACCGGCCCGCCGGAGGAGTTCCGGCAGGCCGTGTTCAGCCACCGCCTCGGGACGCCGGGGGAGACCGTCGTGGAGCCGATCCCGGTCCCGGCGGGCTCGCGGGAGTACACGCTCGTCCAGTTCTCCCCGGACGGCCGCTGGGCCGTGGCCGCGCACCGGGTGGGCAGCCCGATCCCGTGCGCCGTCCGCGACCTGTCCGTGCCCGGGGCCGCGTGGCGGCCCTTCGTCACCCGCTGCGCCGGCACGGTCGCCGGTCACGTCGTCGGCGACCGCTACGTGGCGGTGACCGACGTCGGCGCGCCGCGCGGCCGGGTGGTCGCCATCCCGCTCGACGCCGCCGACCCGGACGACCCGTCGGGATGGACGGAGCTGGTCCCCGAGGGCGAGACCGTGCTGCGCTCGCTCACGCCCGTCGGCGAGCACCTGTACCTCAGCGAGTTCGACCGGACGTTCGCCCGGGTGCGGATCCTCGACCGCGCGGGCGCCGTCGCCGGCGAGGTGCCGCTGCCCGGCCGGGGCGCGCTCGCCGCCCCCTTCTTCGCCCTGACCGCCCTGGCCACCGGCGTGCCCGCGGCCGACTTCGTCTTCGCCTTCTCCACGCTGACCAGCTCCTGGGGCGTCTACCGGCACCGGCCCGGCCAGGGCGCGCCGCACACCCTGTCGGCCCCGGCGGTCACGCTCGACGCCGAGGTGGAAGAGGGGCAGGCGGTGGCGGCCGACGGGGTCGCGGTGCCGTACCACGTGGTGCGCCCGGCCGGTCTCGGCCCGGACCGGCCGGCGCCGGTGCTCGTCTCGGCGTACGGGGCGGCCAACGTGCCCCTGCTTCCCCAGTACCAGCCGGACCTGGCCGCCTTCGTCGCCGCCGGGGGCGTGCTGGTGCAGGCGTACCTGCGCGGGGGCGGCGAGTTCGGCGGGGACTGGTACCGGGCCGCGCACCGGGAGCGGCGGCACGTCCGCGACTCCGACCTGGTGGCCGTCGCCGAGCACCTGATCGCCGAGGGCGTGACGGCCGCCGACCGGCTGGCGCTGACCGGCGGCTCCGACGGCGGGCTCATGTGCGGGATCGCCGTCACCAGCCGGCCCGAGCTGTGGCGGGCCGTCCTGCCGCGGGCGCCGCTGCTGGACCTGATCGGCGGCACCCGCGACCCGTACCTCGACTTCGTCATCCGCAAGGCGTGGGCGGACCCGGACGACCCCAAGGAGGTCCGGCGGCTGCTGCGGATGTCGCCGTACGAGCGGGTGCGCCCCGGGGTCTTCCCCGCGGTCTACCTCCAGGCCGGGGCGACGGACCCGCGCTGCCGTCCCTGGCACGCGCGCAAGTTCGCCGCCCGCCTCCAGGCGGCCCAGCAGGGGGACCAGCCCGTCCTGCTGCACGTCTTCGACGACGCCGGGCACGGCGCGGCCACCCCCCACGACGTGGCGGTCGCCCAGGACGCCGAATGGCTGGCCTTCCTCATCGGCACGCTCGGCCTGCGCGGCCCGGTCAGTCGTCCGGCGCGGACCTGATCGACATCAGGCGCAGCTGCAGCATGGCCGACAGGCGCGCGTCGGGGGAGCCGAGGTCGATCCGGCCCACCTCGGCCGCGCGCCGCAGCCGGTAGCGGAACGTGTTGGGATGCACGAACATCGCCGCGGCGGCCACCGAGACGTCGCCGAAGGCGTCGAGCCAGGCGTCCAGCGTCTCGACCAGGCTCGTCTGGTGCTCCTTGTCGTAGGCGACGACCCGGGCGATCGGCCCGCTGGGGACGTCGCCGCGCGGCACGAGGTCGGCCAGCTCCAGCAGCAGCGCGTCCACGTGCACGTCGTCCAGGCGGGCCACCTGCCGTCCGGCGCCGCCCGAGCGCAGCACGCGCAGCGCCCGGTCGGCGCCCGAACGCGAGCGGGCCAGGGCCGAGTTGTCCCCGGCCGGCCGGCCCACCCCGACCAGCGGGCGCAGACGGGAGCCGACCCGGGCCAGGAACTCGGTGGCCACCAGGACCGCGCGCTCGTCGGCGTCCTGCCGGTTCTGCGGCAGCGGCAGGATGCCGTAGGCGACGTCGCCGACCAGCGCGGCGGCGGCCCGCGGGTGCACGGCCGACAGGTGCATGGCGAAGGCGTCGGCGAGCCGCTTGCGCTCGGCGGCGAGCTGGGCGGGCAGCGGGCTCTCGCCCGCCGGGCCGACGACGGTGAGCGCCAGGACGACCGCGGGCTCGTCCTTCAGCCCCAGGCGGCGGGCGGCCTCCAGGGAGCCGGGCCCGCTCTCCAGCGCGGTGCCCAGCAGCTCGGCCCGCAGCCGCCGTTCCATGTCGGCGTCGGCGCGCTGCCACACCATGTGCATCGCGACCAGCTTGGACGCCTCGTAGAGCGCCTGGCTGCGCTCCTCGCCCAGCGGCTCGGGGACGACGACCCAGATCGTGCCGAGGATCTCGTCGCCGGCGCGCACGGCGATCGCCACCCGGGGCAGCGCGGGCGGCTGCCGGCCCTCGGGGTCGGGCAGGGGCGCCACGAAGACGGGCCGGTCGCTGCGGTAGATCGCCTGGAAGACGCCGCGTTCCTCCAGGATGCGGGTGTACTGCTCGGGGACCTGGCGGCCCAGGATCGTCCGCACGCGGGAGGTGTCGGTGTCCTCCTGGCGGCTGGAGAAGGCCAGCAGCCGCGAGTGGCGGTCCTCGATGGTGACGGGCGCGTCGAGCAGCGCGGCGATGGCGTTGGCCACGGCGAACAGGTCGCCGGACCCGATCCGGCCCGAGGCGTGGGCGTCGGGGCCGAGCCGGCCGCCGTCGGAGATCAGCTCGCGCAGCATGCCGGCCAGGTGCGTCCAGGACGCGCCGCGGGCGAAGGCCAGCACCGCCACGCCCGCCCGGCCCGCCGCCGCGACCAGCCGTTCGTCGGCGACGACGGGCGCGCGGACGACCAGCGCGGCGGCGCCGTGCCGCCCAAGCCGGGTCACGACCTGCGCGATCTCGGCCGGGTCGTGCAGGCCGACGCCGAGGACGAGCGCGTCGGCGGGCAGCTCGGGCTCGTCGAGCGGGTCGTGGATGACGACGCCGCCGATGTCGCGGGCGAGCCCGGCGTCGCCGCAGACGACCTGGAGCAGGGTGGTACCGAGTTCCTCCAGGACGCGGCCCAGGCTGGCACGCGGGAGGCCGGTCACGGGGACAAGCACGCTCCCGACGCTAGCGCCGCCCCGGTGGCACATCGTTCGTCCGGGACGACGAAATGCCACCGGCAGACCTGTCGGAACCGACCAACAGATCAGGACGGCATCGGCACCCACGTCGTCGCGACGGTGACCTCCTCCAGCACCTCCGGGATCGGGGCGACGCCGATCCCCGGGCCGGTCGGCACGGCGAGGTGGCCGTCCTCCAGGCGGAACGGCGGCGTCAGGTCGGTCCGGTAGTAGCGGTCGGAGGCCGAGGTGTCGCCGGGCAGCAGGAACCCGGGCAGCGCGGCGAGCGCCACGTTCGCGGCCCGGCCCACGCCGGTCTCCAGCATGCCGCCGCACCACACCGGGACGTCGTGCGCGGCGCACACGTCGTGGATGCGCCGGGCCTCCAGATGGCCGCCGACCCGGCCCGGCTTGACGTTGACCACCTGGCAGGCCCCGAGCGCGATCGCGTCGGCCGCGGCGCGGGCCGAGACGATGGACTCGTCCAGGCAGATCGGCGTCGTGATCCGCTCGGCCAGCCGGGCGTGCCCGAGCAGGTCGTCCTGCGCGAACGGCTGCTCGATCAGCAGCAGGCCGAACGGGTCCAGCCCGGCCAGGTGCCGGGCGTCGCCGCGCCCGTAGGCGGTGTTGGCGTCCACCTGGAGCGGGACGTCGCCGAACCGCTCGCGCACGGCCCGGACCGGCTCGACGTCCCAGCCGGGCTCGATCTTCAGCTTGATCCGCAGGTAGCCCGCGTCCAGGTACTCGGCGACGGCGTCCAGCAGCGCCGGGATCGACCCGGTGATGCCCACCGACACCCCGCACGGCACGCTGTCGCGCACCGCCCCGAGCGCGTGGGCCAGCGGGACGCCGCGGGCGCGCAGGTCCGCGTCCAGGACGGCCGTCTCCAGGGCGGCCTTGGCCATCCGGTGCCCCTTGAACGCCGCCAGCGCCGGGGCGACCTTGTGCGCGTCCAGGTCCGCCACGCCGGCCAGCGCCGGGACCAGGAACCGGGTCAGCACGTCGGCGGCGGCGTCGGTGTACTCCGAGGAGTACAGGGGCGCCGTGCCCGCGCCGCACTCGCCCCAGCCCTCGGCCTCGCCGGTGACGACCCGCACCAGCACCGCCCGCCGTACCGTCTCGGTGCCGAACGACGTGCGGAACGGCGTCACGAGCGGCATCTCGACCGTGCGGACCTCCACACCGGTGATCTTCACTCCGTCTCCTGTCTGTCCACGATGTACCAGCCTGTCCGGTCGAAGCCGCGTACCCGGCCGCCTTGTTCGAGCAGCTCGCCCAGCACGTCCCGCAGCGCCCTGCGCCAGTCGGCGGCGCGGGCCGGGTCGCTCTCGCGCATCGCCTCGACGTCGCCGGGCACGCCGACCAGGACGGTGGCCGCGCGGGCGTACCGGACCAGCGGCCCGCCCGCCGCCGACGCCTCCAGCGCCACGGCCGCGCCCGCCGCCCTGGCCGCCGCCGCGTCCGCCACGGCCGGGCGGCCCGCGCAGGCCGCCTCGACGACGGGCGTCTCCAGCCGCCAGCGGACCAGGACGCGGTCGGTGGCGTCGGCGCGGTTGATGTCGTCGTCCATGGGGCCGTAGAAGTCCGGCAGGTACTCGGCCGGGTCGGCGCCCAGCTTGGCCAGGTTGAAGTAGGCGTTGCGGCGCACCAGCGGGTCGTAGGTCCAGCAGATCTCGCCGACGCCGCGCAGCATCGCCCAGGCCCGCTGGTGCAGTTTCATGGCGAACCCGACGTTGCGGCCCTGCATGCCGGCCAGCACGCCGGCGATGTGACTGTGCAGGGCGGCGCGCGCCGGAGGCGAGAAGAAGCCGAAGCACGCGCCCACCATCCGGTCGCCGTCGAAGGCGCCGCTCACGTAGCTGCCCGCCTTCGACAACGCGCGCAGCATGTCGGCCGTCACCGGGGGGTTGTTCTCGCCGGTGCGCCAGATGTGCTCGTACAGGCGGCGGACGGCTTCCAGCTCGCCGACGCTGTCCAGGGGGCGGATGTCGATGCCCGCGCCGTCGGCGGCGGCCTGCGCCGCGGCGCACGCGGCCTCCACGGGCCGGGAGTCGCGACGGTCACGGATGAGATCAGTCACGCCGGTCATGGTCGCAGCCGCCTCCGTCCCGTAGCTGGTCGGCGAGCACCGGGCGGCGGCGTCCGGTTCGTCCGCCCGGACAACAGCGTCCAGGGCCCCCTTGTGAGGGGCGGTCACCGCGCTGCGGTCAGCAGGTCGGCGACCAGGGCCGTCAGCAGCCGGGTGCGGCCCGGCAGCTCCGCGACCAGCACGTGCTCGTCGTCGGCGTGCGCGCCGCCGCCGACCGCGCCCAGGCCGTCCAGGGTGGGGGTGCCCGTCCCGGCGGTGAAGTTGCCGTCGGAGGCCCCGCCCACGGCGACCGAGGTCAGCGGGCCGATCCCGAGGGCGGCGGCGAGCCGGCACGCCCGCTCGAACAGGTCCTTCGACGCCGATGCAGGGAGCGGCGGCCGGTTGGGCCCGCCGCCGACCGTGACGTCCGCGCCGGGCAGCACCGGACGCAGCCCGCGCATCGCCGCGTCCACCCGGTCCTGCTCGCGAGCGTCCCTGACCCGTACGTCCACGTCGAAGCGGGCCCGCGCGGGCACCGTGTTGACCGTGGTGCCCGACTCCAGGCGGGTCGGGGTGACGGTCGTGCCCAGCGTGGGATCGGCCAGCGCCGCCACGGCCGCGACCTGGTGGGTCACCTCGACCGTCGCGTTCACGCCGCGTTCCGGCTCCAGCCCGGCGTGCGCGGCCCGGCCCCGCACCAGCACCTCGTACCGGGAGACGCCCTTGCGCTCGGTCTTGAGCGCCCCGCCGGGACCGGCGGCCTCCAGGACCAGCGCCGCCGCGCAGCCGCGCGCCTCGTCCTCGACCAGCCGCCGCGAGGTGGGGGACCCGGGCTCCTCGTCGCCGGTGACCAGGACGGTCACGCCGTCCAGGTCGTCCAGCGCGGCCAGCGCGTGGAAGGCCATCACCAGCCCGGCCTTCATGTCGAAGCAGCCCGGCCCGCGCAGCACCCCGTCGCGCACCTCGAACGGGTGCCGCTCCAGCGAGCCGACCGGCCACACCGTGTCGTGGTGGCCGAGCAGCAGCACCCGGGGCTCGCCGCCGAACCGCCACCGCAGGTGGGTGCACCCGTCGATGACGACGCGCTCGGCCTCGGCCCCCAGATGGGCGGCGCCCAGCTCGGCCACGGCCGTGGCGCTGCGGGCGACCGCGGCCAGGTCGCCGGACGGCGACTCGCAGCGTACGATCCGCTCGATGTCGGCGATCATCGCGGCCTCGCGGGCCCGGTCGGACGGGGTACGGCGTGGTGTCATGGTGGCTGCCTCCGGTCGGACGGACCGCCCATCATCGTCAACCACGACCCGGACGGGCCTGTCGCCCCGGCCAACATCGGCCCGCCGCGTTGGGCCCCGCCGACGACCGCCGAACTAGGTGAGGTCGGCGAAGCGTTCGACGTCCTCGGTGCGGCCGGAGACGATGATCACGTCGCCGTACCCCAGCTCGGTGTCGGAACCGGCGTAGGTGAACTCCTCCTCCGCGCTCTTGACCGCCACCACGGTGACGCCGTGCTTGCGGCGCAGGTTGGACCGGCCGAGCGGGACCCCGATGTACTCCTTGGGCGGCCGGGTCTTGGCCATCGCGAAGTTCTCGTCCACCTGCATGAAGTCCAGCATCCGGCCGGTCACCATGTGGGCCACCCGCTCGCCCATGTCGTGCTCGGGGAAGACGACGTGATGGGCGCCGATGCGCCCGAGGATCCGGCCGTGCTGGCGGCTGACGGCCTTGGCCCAGATGTCGTCGATCTCCAGCTCGATCAGCAGCGACGTGGTCAGGATGCTGGCCTCCAGATCGCCGCCGATGGCCACCACCGCCCGGTAGAAGTCGGGCACGCCGAGCTGCCGCAGCGTCTCCAGGTCGGTGGAGTCGGCGGTGGCGATGTGCGTGATCTGCCCGGCCAGGCTCTGGGCGACCTTCGGCCGGTTGTCGATGGCCAGGACCTCGGTGCCGCGCCGGGTGAGCTCCAGGGCGAGCGAGGTGCCGAACCGGCCCAGGCCGATGACCACGACGGGGTCTGTCTTCTTGTCAGCCAACGATGACACGTTCCTCGGGTAGTTCGTAGCGACGGGTGCGCTCCTTCAGGGCGAGCGCGGAACCCAGCGTGAGCGGGCCGATGCGCCCGATGAACATCAGCGCCGCCAGCAGCAGGTGCCCGGCGGGCGTGGTGTCGGCGGTGATGCCGGTGGACAGCCCGTTCGTGCCGAACGCCGAGACCACCTCGAACAGCACCTGGTCCAGGCTGTGGGGCGTGATGGCGAGCAGCAGGTAGGTGGAGACGGCGACCAGCACGACGCCGATCATGGTGATCGAGATGACCTGGCGCTGCGCGGACTCGGCCAGGCGCCGGTGGCCGATGTTCACCCGGGGCTCGCCCCGCAGCTCGGCCCAGATGATGAACGCCAGCAGCCCGAAGGTGGTGACCTTGATGCCGCCCGCCGTGCCGGCGCTGCCGCCGCCGATGAACATGAGCAGGTCGGTGGCGAGCAGGCTGCTCGGGTAGAGCTGGCCGATGTCGAGGCTGTTGAACCCGCCCGACCGCGGCATGACCCCGGTGAAGAACGCGGCCAGCAGCTTGCCGGAGTCGTCGAGCCCGCCGAGCGTCCTGGGGTTGCGCCACTCGGTCACCAGGAAGACCAGCGTCCCCACCGCGAGCAGGACGAGCGTCACCCCGACGGTGACCCGGGTGAGCACCGACCACCGGCTGGGCCGGCGCCAGGCGCGGGCCAGCTCGAACACCACCGGGAAGCCCAGCCCGCCCACGATCACCGCGAACGCGATCGGCAGGCAGATCCACGCGTCGGTGACGAAGCGCATCAGGTTGTCCGGCCACAGCGCGAACCCGGCGTTGTTGAACGCCGACACCGCGTGGAACCAGCCCAAATACATCGCCCGGCCCAGCGGCTCGCCGTAACCCGTGACGAAGCGCACGGTGAGCACGGCGCCGACGATCAGCTCGGAGACGAGGCTGAAGATGACCACGTTGCGCACCACGCGCCGGACGTCGGACATGCTCAGCGTCTTGGTCTCGGCCTGGGCGAACATGCGGGCGCGCAGCCCCAGCCGGCCCGCGACCAGGACGGTGAACAGCGTCGCCATCGTCATGATGCCCAGCCCGCCCACCTGGGCCAGCATGGCGATCACCACCTCCCCGGCCACCGACCAGTGGGTGGCGGTGTCCACCACGACCAGGCCGGTCACGCAGGCCGCGGACGTCGCGGTGAACAGCGCGGTCAGCCAGCCGGCCGACTCGCCCGTGGCCGTGGCCATGGGCGAGGTCAGCAGGGCCGTGCCGGTCAGGATGAGGGCCGCGAACCCGGTCGCGATGACCTGCGCCGGATGGTGGAACCGGGACAGGAAGGCGCCCGTCAGCCGCAGGTTTCTCATGGCGCGCCCCCGCCGTGCGCGGCCGGGCGGGGGACAGGGTGTGAGGCGAGCACGATCAGACGCTAGACCACCCGGCCACCGCTCCGGCACACGCGTCCGCAGACGGGGGCCGGGAGCGTGCGCCGAAGGTAACGCGGCTAAAAATGCGACAAAGACGATTCGGCGTCGGGAAAGCCGTGCAGGTCACGTCAGTAGAGTGAAAATCTCGTAGGTGTTCACGAACGGGGCGCGATCGGCATGCTGGGGGAGGACACGCCGTACCCGATGCTGGTCGCCGACGCCTCGGGCGCCGTCGAGCGGGCCAACGCCGCCGCCCGGTCGCTGCTGGGCGACGCGACGCGGATCGCGCCGGACTGGCTGGCCCGCGCCCACCACGACCTGTGCGCCCGCCTGGCCGCCTCGCCCGACGCCGGGAGCAGGCCGGAGCCCGTCCGGGGGCCGGTCGGGGAGCGGGTGTTCGAGGCCCATCCCGTGCGCGCCGGGCGCGACCGCGTCACCTGGTGGCTGGTCGACGTCACCGCGTCGGAGCGGGCCATGGAGGTGCTGCGGGGCGAGCGGGACTCGGCCGCGTCCATGGTGGCGGCGGCCACCGAGCTGCTGTCCTCGCTCAACCTCGACCGCTGCCTGGAGGCGGTCGCCCGCCTGGCCGTGACGCACCTCGCCCACGCCGCCCGGGTCGTCGTGCCGTTCGGCCCGCGCCGGTACGAGGTCGCCTACCACGAGGCCGGCGGCGCGGCCGTGCGCCGGAACCTGGACATCGACCCGCGCTCCATGCCGGGGCTGGCCGAGGCGCTGCGGGCCTTCCCGCCGGTCCCCGCCCGCTGGGTGGACCCCGGGCAGGCGCCCGGCTGGGTGCTGGGCGAGGGGCGGGACGACACGCGTTCCGTGGCGGTGATCTCGCTGCCCGGCTACGGCCTGCCCGCGGGCGCGCTGATCCTGCTGCGCTCCTCGACCGGCTTCACCGCGGCCGAGGAGGCGTTCGCCCGGCTGTTCGTGGCCCGGGCCGGCACCGCGATCTCCATCGCCCGCGTGTACGCCGAGCAGGGGGCCATCGCCGAGACACTGATGGCCGACCTGCTGCCGCCGATGACGCCGTACCTCGACGTCGCCGACGTGGCGGCCCGCTACCGGGCGGCGGGCCATGGCGCGCTGGTCGGCGGGGACTTCTACGACGTGCACCCGGTCGCCGGATCGGGCGGGGCGGCGCTGGTGGTGCTCGGCGACGTCTCCGGCAAGGGGCTGGAGGCCGCCGTGCTGACCGGCAAGATCCGCAACACGCTGCGCGCCCTGCTGCCGCTGGCCGACGACCACCAGCGCGTGCTGGAACGGCTCAACGAGGTGCTGCTCGCCGGGCCCAGCCCGCGTTACGTCACGCTGGTGCTGGCCGGGGTCGAGCGCCGCGGCCACCGGCTGGAGCTGCGGCTGACCAGCGCCGGCCATCCGCCGCCGATGATCGTCCGCAACGACGGCCGGGTGGAGGACGCCCGCACCCGCGGCACCCTGATCGGCCTGCTCGACCAGATCACCAGCGTCACCGAGACGGTGCTCCTGGCTCCCGGCGAGACGTGCCTGCTCTACAGCGACGGCGTCATCGAGGCCAGGGGCGGCCCGCTGGGCGACGAGATGTTCGGCGACGACCGGCTGCGCGAGGAGCTGCGGCAGTGCGCCGGCATGCCGGCCGCCGCGCTGGCCGAACGCGTCCAGATGCTCGCCTCCCAGTGGGCGGGCGAGCGGGAGCGCGACGACATCGCCATCGTCGCCATCGGCGCGCCGCGCGACGCCCCCGACGCCCCCGACGCCTCCGACGCCCCGGACGGAGGTCTTCCGGCGTGAGCGCTTCCGGCCTGGGGGACGAGATCGAGCACTGCGTCGAGGCGCTGCGGACGGCGGCGACGTCCGGCGACGAGTACGCCGCGATCGACGCCGCGCGGGCCGGTCTCGACGCCGGCGTGCCCCTGGAGACCATGCTCCTGGACGTCGTCGCCGTCGCGCAGGCCCGCGTGGGCCTGGACTGGGCGGCCAACCGGCTCACCGTCGCCCAGGAGCACACGGCGACCGCCGTCCACGAGCGGGTGCTGGCCGTGCTGGCCCACGAGCCGGGCGCGCGCGGCCACCGCACCGGCCCGGCCAGGGGGCGGGTGAGCGTGGCGT
Source organism: Nonomuraea sp. NPDC048881 (assembly GCF_040649795.1). NCBI lineage: Bacteria > Bacillati > Actinomycetota > Actinomycetes > Streptosporangiales > Streptosporangiaceae > Nonomuraea > Nonomuraea sp. NPDC048881. Next base: position 375,971 of record NZ_JBEZGC010000008.1, on the reverse strand, counting down.
GCGTGGACGGCGAGTGGCACACCTTCCCGGCCCGGCTGCTGGCCGAGGTGCTCCGGCTGCGCGGCTGGCAGGTGGACTACCTGGGCGCGCACGTACCGACCGCGCACCTGGTCGTGCACGTGCACAGGACCGCCCCGGCCGCGGTCGCGCTGTCCGGGTCGATCGCCACCCGGCTGCCCGCCGCGCACGCGGCCATCAGCGCCTGCCAGGCGGCGGGCGCGCCCGTGCTCGTCGGCGGCGCCGCCTTCGGGCCCGACGGCCGCTACGCCCGTCTGCTGGGGGCCGACGCCTGGGCGCCCGACGCGCGGGCCGCCGCCGACCTGCTCGACGCCGGGCCGCCGCCGCGCCGGGCCGCGACCGGGCTGAGCCCCGGACGGCCGCCGCACCTGGCCGGCCCCGAGTACACGGCGCTCACCGACCGGGCCCCCGAGCTGGTCAGGGGCGTCATGCACGAGCTGGACGAGCACGTGCCCGTCACCGCGGGCGAGGAGCCCACCGGCCACACCGCCGAGGACGTCGCCTACGTCGTCGACTACCTCAAGGCCGCCGCCTACGTCGACGACCCCGGCCTGTTCACGTCCTTCGTCAGCTGGATGGCGCACGTGCTGACGGCGCGCGGCGTGCCGGCCCGGGTGCTGGCCGTCACGCTGGACGCGCTGGCCGCCCGCCTGGCCGGCCTGCCGCGCACCCGCGAACTGCTCGCCCAGGCACGGGCCGGGCTACCCGACGGGCCCCGCTGACCACGAGCCGGGCTGCCCGACTGGCCCCGCTGACCGCCGCCGCGGCTCAGTCGCGCTCCTGCCAGGTGCACAGGCAGACGTGGTTGCCCTCGGGGTCGGCCAGCACCCAGAACCGCGGCGCCCCGTCGGTGTGCACCAGCCGCCCGCCCGCCGCCAGCGCCGCGTCGATCCGGGGCTGGACCTGCGCGGGCTCCACCCACACGTCGAGATGCCAGCGCTGGCGGGGCTCCTCGTCGCCGGACGGCTGGAACCACACGCCCGGCAGCGCGCCGGCCGGGTCCTGCAGCTCGCCCCGGTCGTCGGCGGGCACCGCCAGCACCGCCGCCCAGAAGGGCCGGACCGTGTCCCGCGCGGGGGTGTCGAGGCCGAGTTCGAGCACGGAGACGGACGCCGGGTCGAGGCGCACCCCGGCGTCGGCGGCGAGCGTCGTGACCGCGCGCGCCAGCCGCAGGTCGCGCTCGGTGACGCCGCCCGCGTCGTGACTGGACAGCCGGACGTCGACATGGGTGTAGCGCAGGTCGAGGTCGGGATGGTGGTCCATCTCCTCGGCCACCGCCCCGATGGCGGCGACGAGTGCGAGCCCGGCCGCGAACGTGCCGGTGTGGAGTCGGGTGTGCAGGCTGCCGAGCAGGTACGCCCACCCCGCCGGCCCCTCCTGTGCGATCTGCGCTCCGGTCAGCTTGGCCATACGGCCATTCTCGCAGCACTCACCTTCTGCCTTCCCCCGCGCGTGACCGAGGTGAGCGCAACCAGATCCGTCAGGCGACAGACAGCCTGCGCATGCTCGGCTACCGTCCGCAGTATGGCGTACGACGACGAGCAGGAAGAGCGTCCGGTGTGCGGCATCCGCATGGGTGCCGGCGGGGAGTGGATCGACCGGAACGGCGACTCGAAGAAGCAGTCCACATGGGTGTCGTGCAAGTCCCGCAGCGGGACCGGCCGTAAGTGACGGATCCGATCACCTGCCCTGAATGCCAGGGCCGCCGCGGCGTGCAGCTCGGCGAGCTGTTCCTTTCCTGCACGTTCTGCGGCCGCTTCTGCCTCGGCTCGAAGAAGGTGACCCACATCGAAGCGGGCACGCTGGTCATCGTGCCCTGCAAGTGTGCCGAGGACTGATCCCGCAGCTGGGCGTCCTGGACGGTCAGTCGAGGCAGAACTCGTTGCCCTCGGGGTCGGTCAGCACGATGTGGCCGGCGCCGAACGGCGGCTCGGGCTCGTGCCGCCGCACCCGCGTCGCGCCCAGCCCGACCAGCCGCTCGCACTCGGCCTCCAGCGCCGCCATGCGCTCCTCGCCGCGCAGCCCGGGAGCCGCCCGGACGTCGAGGTGCACGCGGTTCTTGGCGGTCTTGCCTTCCGGCACCCGCTGGAAGAACACCCGGGGGCCCCGGCCGTCGGGGTCCTCGATGGCCGACCGTGTGTCGCGTTCCTCCTCGGGGACGCCCATCCCGGCCAGGAAGTCGTTCCAGGCGGCCAGCGGGTCGGCGCCCTGCGGCAGCTCGACCCCGGGCGGGCCGGGGTGGACGTAGCCCAGAGCGTCACGCCAGAACGTCGACAGCGCCTTCGGGTCGTGGGCGTCGAAGGTGATCTGGACATGGCGGCTCATATGAATCACTCCGTTCGGTGCGGGAAGAGGTTCCCGGGGACACTGTGACATCACCGGCGGACAGGATCGGTCCGCTGCCGTCCCAGTGTCGCGGCCTCCTCGCGCAGCCACTCGACCAGCGTCGGCACCAGCGGGTGGTCGCGCCGCGGGGCGGTGGCGATCCCGAGGTAGCGGGCCGGGCGCGGCGGGTTCAGCGGCACGACGGCCAGGCCGGGCGTGTCGCGCGCCAGGCAGATGGACGGCACCAGGCTGACGCCCAGCCCGGCCGCCGTGAGCGCCTGCGCCAGGTGGTAGTCGGTGGTGGAGCCGCTGACCCGCAGCTCGAACCCGGCCGCCGCGGCGTACCCGCGCAGGAACGCCTCGGTCTTGGAGCAGCCGATCACCCACGGCTGCTCGGCCAGCTCGGTCAGGTCCAGCGACGCCCGGCCGGCCAGCGGATGGGCGGCCGGCAGCGCCACCGACAGCGGGTCCTCGGCCAGCGGCGTCCAGGCCAGCCCCGTGCGGTCGCCGGGCAGCACCGGCAGCGGCCCGTCGAAGTGGTAGGCGATCGCCAGGTCGGCCTCGCCGCGCCGGACCAGCGGCAGGCTGTCCTCCGGCTCCCGCTCGACCACGTTCGTCGCGACCTCGGGATGGGCGGCGACGAACCGCGCCAGCACGCCGGGCAGCAGCGCGCGGCCGCCGCTGGTGAAGGTGGCCACGGTCAGCCGCCGGCGCCCCGAGGCCAGCTCGTCGATCCGCTCCCGGGCGTGCCGCAGCTCGGCCGCGATCGTCTCGGCCGTCTCCACCAGCAGCCGGCCCGGCTCGGTGAAAGCCACGCCGCGGGTGCTGCGGGTGACGACCGGGGTGCCGAGCTGCCGTTCCAGCGCGGCGATCTGCTGCGAGACGGCGGACGGCGTGAGCAGCATCGCGGCCGCCGCCCGGTTGAAGCTGCCGTGCGCGGCCACCTCCCGCAGCACCCTGAGCCGGTGGGCGTCGATCAACAGTTCTCCTTAACACGAGGCCAGTAAGTCACCACTACCACTGCTGACGCCGTCCGGGCCAGTCTTGGCCGCATGCGACACATCTGCGTCATCGGCGGCAACCGCTACTTCGGCCGCCGCCTGATCCGCCTGCTGCTGGCCGGCGGGGACCGCGTGACCGTGGTCAACCGGGGCTCGGCCGCGCCGCCGCCCGGGGCCGAGCACGTCGTCGCCGACCGGGCGGACGCGGCGGCCCTCGCCCGCGCCCTGGGCGGCCGGGCCTTCGACGCCGTCGTGGACCAGGTCTGCTACACGCCCTCGCACGCCGACGTCGCCCGCCGGGTCTTCGCCGGCCGCACCGCCCGCTACGTGATGACCTCCACCATGGAGGTCTACGACCCGGCCACCTCGCCGTCCCTGCTGCCCCCGGCCGCGGCCCCGGTCCGCGAGGAGACGGTCGAGGCCGCGTCCTGGCCGGTGGACCGCGGCCTGCCGTGGGGATCGCCGGAGGCCCTGTCCCGGCTGCTCGGCGAGGCGGCCGCGTACGCCGAGGGCAAACGCCAGGCCGAGGCCGTGTTCGCCCGGGACCCGGCCTTCCCGTTCCTCGCCGTGCGCAGCGCCCACGTGCTCGGCGGCGGGGACGCCGACTTCACCGGACGGCTGCGCCACTACGTGGACCGCGTACGCGCCGGGCTGCCGGTCGCCGTGCACCGCGACCCGGCCCCCACGTCGTTCGTCCACCACGCGGAGATCGCCGCGTTCCTGCACTGGACGGCGACGGGCACCGACGTCACCGGCGCGCTCAACGCCGCCTCCCGCGACACGCTGACCGTCACCGGCCTGTGCGCGGCCGTCGCCGCCGCGACCGGCTCGCCGCCGCCCGTCCACCGCGTGGTGACCGGCGGCGAGCCCGCCTCGCCGTTCTCCTTCGACCGCTCCTACGCCGTCGACGCCGGCCGGGCCGCCGCGCTCGGCTTCACGTTCACCGACGTCGCGGCCTGGCTGCCGCGAGCCGTCGCCGACCTCCTCCCGGAAGGCTGACCGACCATGATCACCCGTCGCATCGGAACCGCCGAGGTCGGCGCCGTCGGCCTGGGCGCCATGCCGCTGTCCATCGAGGGCCGTCCGGACCGCGCCCGCGCGATCGCCACCGTGCACGCCGCCCTCGACGCCGGCCTCACCCTGATCGACACGGCCGACTCCTACCACTGGCACGCCGGCGAGCGCGGCCACAACGAGGAGCTCGTCGCCGAGGCCCTGGCCACCTGGTCCGGCGACGCCTCCGGCGTGCTGGTCGCCACGAAGGGCGGGCGCGGCCGTCCCGGCGACGGCTCCTGGACGGTCGACGGCCGTCCCGACCGCCTCAGGGCCGCCTGCGAGGGCTCCCTGCGCCGCCTGCGCGTCGAGGCGATCGGCCTCTACCAGCTGCACAAGCCCGACCCGGACGTCCCGTGGGCGGAGTCGGTGGGCGCGCTGCGCGACCTCCTCGACGCGGGCCTCATCCGCGCGGCCGGCGTCTCCAACGTGACCTGCGAGCAGATCCACGAGGCCAGGGCCGTCCTCGGCGACTCCCTGGTCTCGGTGCAGAACCGCTACAGCCCTCAACACCGCGACAGCCTGCCCGAGCTGCGGCTGTGCGACCGCCTCGGCATCGCCTTCCTGCCGTGGAGCCCCCTCGGCGGCATCGCCCGCAGCGCCCTGGACGGCCCCGGCGCCGCCCCGCCCCGCACCCCCTTCCACGAGGTGGCCGAGGAACGCGGCCGCACCCCGCAGCAGGTCTGCCTGGCCTGGCACCTGGCCCACTCCGAGCACGTCGTCCCCATCCCGGGCGCCACCCGGCCGGAGTCGGTGCGGGCGTCGGCGGAGGCGACGGCCCTGGAACTGACCGAGGACGAGCTGCGGCGGCTGAATGTGACCTGACGTAGCCTAATGACTACCCTGCGCTTGCCGGGCGGGGTCGCGGCGTGCTGACCTGGCCGCGTGAGCTCATGCCAGGACCGCGTGGTCCACGAGGTGCGCACCCTGATGGACCGGGGCGTCGCGGCCGAGCACGTCGGCGCCGCCGTGTCCGCCGCCATCGCCCCGCTGCTGCCGCACGACGCGCTGAGGCTGGTCGGCACCAGCCCGGCGACCGGGCTCGGGCAGGGCTCGTTCAGCTTCTGGCACCGCTACGAACGCGAGCTGGCCGTCTCCCTGCTCGCCCACCGCCGCGCTCACGGCGACCCGTGCCGGCCCGCGTCGCTGGCCCGGCTGCGGGTGCCGGTCGCGGTGGCCGGTGCCGAGGAGGGGGCGCGGCGGGCGTTCGCGGCCTGCGGCGCCTCCTGCGAGCTGCGGCTGCTGCTGCGTGACGGGCGCGGCGGCGTGTGGGGCCTGCTCGGGCTGGTCCGCGCCTGCGACGCCGTGCCGTTCACCGAGGACGACCGGCGCAGGGCGACGCTGCTCGCCCCGGCCCTGATGACCGCGCTGCGCAGGTACGTCACCGCCGCCCCGCTCGCCCCCACCGCGCCCGCCCTGCCCGCCGGGGTGATCGTCGTCGGCCCCGACCGCGGCGTCCGCGCCGTGACGCCGCAGGCCCACGCGTGGCTCGACCGGCTGCGCCGCCCCGACCGGCACGGCGCGCACGCCTGGCTGGCCGACACGTTCGTCACCGCCCTGGCCGCCGACGCCGCCGAGCACGCGCGCGGCACGGACGCCGGCCGGCCGATCATCTGCGCCCCGGCGGCCCGGTACGGCCGCTGGCTCGCCGTCGAGGGCCAGACCCTGGACGAGGACGGCACGGGCGAGGTGGCCGTGGTGATCCAGGCGGCGACCGGCGTCCTGCTGCTGCCCTCGTTCTGCGACTGGTACGCCCTCACCCCGCGCGAACGCGGCGTCCTCGACCTGTTGTGCGCCGGGGCCGCGCCGAAGCAGATCGCCCGGCTGCTCGATCTGTCCGGGCACACCGTGCACGACCACCTCAAAGCGATCTTCCGCAAGACCGGCGCCGGCGGCCGGGACGAGCTCATGGCCGCCTTCACCGCCTGACCGCCATCCCCAACACTGGGGGGCTGCCCGCGCCGTCGCCCCGCCCGACCATGAGGGAGTACGCAGCACTACCAAGGGGAGGCACCCGTGACCCAGATCTCAACCCCCGCCCGCCGCCAGGTCGAGCGCTTCCTGGACTTCTCCGACCACGTCGGGGGCCTGGAGGAGGCCGACGTGCTGGCCCTCCTGCACGACCACGACATCACCACGCTGGAGCAGCTCGTCGCCAAGGCGGTCAGGGCGCCGCGCTCGGCCAAGCCCGTGCCGGCGGACCCCGCCAGGGCGCTGGCCCGGCCCCGGGCCGCCACCGCGCCCACCACGGCGCTCGCCAACGCACCCGTCACCCACCCCGCGCCCGCCATGGCGGTGGTCGTGGACGGCGTCGAGCACGACCCGGCGGACCTGACCCGGTTCGACGGCCGCCCGCTGACCTACCTCTACCACCCCGAGCGCCTGACGGCGGTCACCGACGACACCGCGGTCAACGGCGCGCTGTGGGCCGCGGCGCTGCTGCGCGACCCGCGTCCGGCCACGCGGGGCGAGGTGCAGATGTTCGAGCACGTCGAGTACGCCGGCGACTGGTTCTGGTGCCCGGCCCGCCAGGCGTACAACGACCTGACCGACGTCCACCACGGCCCGCTGCACCTGCACGACTGGAACGACGTCATCAGCTCCATGGGCGGCACGAACTGCACGGTCCGCTACTACGAGCACATCAACTTCGGCGGCAGCTCGCTGATCGTGCCGCCCTTCTCCGACATTCCGAACCTCGTCCCCAGCGGGTGGAACGACCGGATCTCCTCGGTCTGGAACCACGGCTGACCCTTCGTCCACCGGCCCTCCCCGGCGGACGGCGGCGCCGCGTACCCACGGGTGCGCGGCGCCGTCGCGGTTCAGGCGGCCCGGGTGCGGTGCGAGCGGAGCGCGGCCAGGACGCCTGCGGGGTTGACGATGCCGTACCCGTAGTCGTGGTCGAAGCCGACCGTGCTGCGGTCCTCGGCGGTGCGGTTGAGCAGCGTGCGAAGCTGCGCGGGCGACAACTTGGTGGACGGGTGGCGGGTGCGCAGGGCGGCGATGACGCCGGCCACCACGGGGCAGGAGGTGGAGGTGCCGGTGTCGGGCGTGCCGGGGCCGCCGGCCTCGGAGCCGGCGTAGTGGGTGTAGGCGGCCAGGTCGGGCTTGTGGTCGCCCAGCCGGGCCGGCCCCTGCGAGGAGTAGCCGACGCGCTCCCCGTGGGTGTCGACCCCGGCCACCGTGACCACCTTCGGATGGCCGTTGCCGCCCACGATGTCGGTGAACCCGCAGCTCGCCGCCGGGCAGTCGCGCCCGCAGTTGCCCGCCGCGAACACGATGTCGGCCCCGGCGTGCTCCAGGCTGGAGATCATGACGTTGAACGGGTGCATCGGGTTGTCGGAGTAGTTGCCGGGGTGGCCGGGCGGGAAGTCCTGCTCCGGGTTGTACAGGCCCCAGCTGTTGCTGACGACCAGCGAGCGGGACTCGGCCGGCATGGCCTCCAGGAGCCCGCGCAGGTGGGTGTAGGCGGCCACGGCGTCGGACAGCATGCCCTCGACCGTGCCCTTCCTGCTCTGCAGGACGGCGATGTCGAGCAGCGTCGAGCGCGGGGCGGCGAGCTGGGTGTTGAAGGCGCACAGGCTGCCGTGCTCCACCGGGTAGCGCCCCGGCGTGGGCGTGACGCCGGGCGGGGCCCAGCTGTGCCCGGCGTCCAGGGTGACCTGGCGGCCGAGCTTGGTGCTCACGTGGTCGGCGTTGACGCCGCCGTCCACCACCGCCAGGTTGACGCCGTGGCCGTCGTAGCCGGCCGCGCGCAGGTCGGAGGCGTGCAGCAGCCGTTCGACGTCGTGCCAGTCGCCGACCGGGCCGGTGTCGGCGCAGGTCAGGTTGGGATGGATGGACGGGTCGGCGAACACGCCGACGACTTCGCGTACGGACGACGACAACAACGCCAGCCTGGACGGCACGTCGTCGTCGGAGAGCTCGCCGCGCACGAGCACGCTGGCGTGCTCGGCCGACAGGGAGAAGCCCAGCGGCCGGTTGAGCGACGACAGCAGGCCGCCCGAGGGCGGGGCGGGCAGCGCGCGCGGCAGGGGCACCGGGGCGAACGCCTGGTCCAGGACGATTCCCGGCAGCTCTCCTGCCACGTCGGCGACCGTGGCGGTGACGCCGGGGTCGAGGACGGCTTCGACGGTTTCACGGGCGGGGCGGAGCTGGATCAGGACACGCAAAGCTCCACCTCCTTCCTCGGGACGGGGATGGGACAGTCGTTGCTTCCCCTTGTAAATACCCGTCGTAGTGAATTAACTACTTACAGTAGTGTCAGCACTTCATTGCTCCCGAGGTCACCTCTTTGTCGCCGTCCAGCCCCGTCGCTTGGGATGGTCGTGTGCGGCGGGTCGCGGTCTGGGCGAGGAGCGCGCCGGACAGCACGATCACGCCGCCCGCGATCTGCAGCCCGCCCAGGCCCTCGCCGAGCACCCCCCAGGCCGCCAGCGCGCCGCCGATGACCTCCAGCGACGCCACCGTGGCGCCCACGGCGGCCGACAACCGCCGCACCGCGTTCACCCCGAGGATGTAGGCCACCACGCTGGCGACCACCACCATCCACGCGAAGGCCACCGGCACGGGCAGCGTCAGGGCGCCGGGCGCGGGAGTGGCGGACGCCGTGAACGCCTCCCACCGCAGCGCCCACGGGCGGGCGACCGGGACCAGCGCCACGGCCGCGCCCGCCATGCCCCAGGCGACCAGCCCGAGCGGGTCGACGTCGTCCCCGAAGCTGTCGTTCATCAGGAAGTATCCGGCGGAGCAGGCCGCGGCCAGCAGGCCGAGGGCCAGGCCGAGCGCGTCCAGCCGCAGGTCGTGCCAGACCTCGGCGACGATCCCGAGGCCGGCCAGGGCGACGAGCGCCCCGGCGTAGGCCGCCCGGGGCAGCCGGACCTTCCGGACCAGCCGCACCCAGGCCGCCACCATGACCGGGGCCATGTAGACCAGCAGCAGGGCGACCCCCACGGGCAGACGGGTGATCGCCGCGAAGTACAGCGACTGCACCCCGGCCACCGCCACGACCGCGTACAGCGCGAAGAACGGCCACCTGGCCCGCGGGATGCGCAACGCCGCGGGCCGGACCACGGCCAGCACGCCCAGCAGCAGGAGCCCGGCCGCCGCCATGCGCGCCCACACGGCCTCGATCGGCGTCAGCCCGGCCGCGACGAGGTACTTGGCCATCGGCCCCGAGAACGCGAAACACGACGAGGACCCGAACGCGAGCGCGAGCCCCGCATACCTCATACCGCACCACCAGCGCCGTCATCACTGCCTGCCAGGAAGCCACGACCCTGACACGCGCCCCGGCGCGGGCGCAACGCGATTACCGGCCCTCAGCCGGTGGTCGTAGTCCCCGGGTGGCAGAGGCGGGGCGGCGATTCGGATCTTCGGCCGATGGGCGGCGGGAGCAGGCTCCTGAACACTTGGCGGGGCCCGCCCCCGGAGGAAGGTCCGCCCGTGTTCCGACAGCTCGACGACCGCGTCACGTCGATCGTCTACATCGTCCTTGTGCTCGCCGTCTCGGCGGGCACCGCACGCGTCGCTGAAGGGCTCGTCCTGGCCCTGTCGCCGCTGCTCACCGTGCTGGTGCTGCTGTTCGTCGTCACCCGGGAGGGGTTCTCCAGGGACGGGCTGCGCCGCCTCGGCCTGGGCGGGGCCGGGCTGCGCGCCTGGCCGGCCGCCGTCGCCGCCACCGCCGGGGTGTGCCTGCTGGCCACGGCGGGCGCGGTCGTCCTGGGGTTCGGACGGTTCACCGCGCCGCGGGGCGACTGGGCGCAGTCGGTGGCGGCCGTGCTCGTCACCGGGCCGATCCTGGCCTTCGCCGAGGAGATCGGCTGGCGGGGCTACCTGCAGCCCCGGCTCGCCTGGCTGGGGGAGCGCACGTCCATGCTGGTCGCCGGGGTGGTGTGGATCGCCTGGCATCTGCCGTACATCCTGTTCACGCCGTACTACCACGCCGAGGGGGCGCGGGCCGTCGTGCTGCCGCTGTTCGGCGGGTCGGTGATCGCGTTCTCGTTCCTCTTCGGGTACCTGCGGGTCATGTCCGGCAGCGTGTGGCCGGCCGTGCTGGCCCACTTCGCGCACAACGCGACGTTCGCCCTGCTGCTGGAGCACGCCGTCATCACCGACCAGCCCGTGGTGGTGGCCGAGTACCTGGCCGGCGACACCGGGCTGTTCGTCCTGGCGGGCACGGCGGCCTGCGCCCTCGCGGCCGGGATCGCCCGTTCCGCCGGAGGCCGCCACCGCTCCGGCCGGCCGGCCTCTAGCATTCCTCTGTGACCACCTACGACGACCATGACACGTTCGAGCACCTGAACGTCTCGGCCCTGCCGCAACGACAGCAGCGGATCCTGGCCACGATCCGCGACTGGGTGGTCAGACACGGATACCCGCCGAGCACCCGCGAGCTGGCCCAGGCGGTCGGGCTGCGCTCGCCCTCGTCGGTCTCGAAACACCTGAGAAGCCTGGAGGAACAGGGCTTCCTCAGCCGCGGCGCGACGATGACCCGCCCGATCGACGTGCGCCTGTTCCTGCGGCCGCCGTCGGCCGAGCCGCCCGCCGAGCTGGTGAGCGTCCCCGTGGTCGGCGACATCGCCGCGGGCGTGCCCATCCTCGCCGACGAGCACCTCGACGACACCCTGACCCTGCCCCGCGACCTCACCGGCCGCGGCACCGTGTTCGGCCTGCGGGTGCGCGGCGACTCGATGGTCGAGGCGGCCATCTGCGACGGCGACATCGTGGTGGTGCGGCAGCAGCCCGAGGCGCACTCGGGGCAGATCGTCGCCGCCATGATCGACGGCGAGGCCACCGTGAAGGTCTACCGGCGGCGCGACGGCCACGTCCTGCTCGAACCGCGCAACCCCCGCTACGACGTCATCGACGGCGACCGGGCCGTGGTGCTGGGGATCGTGGTCTCGGTGATCCGCAGCGTGTGACCGGCAGCGTGTGACCGGCAGCCTGTGACCTGGCGGCGTCAGGGGCGGGGGGCCAGGAGCCGTTCGTGGTTGGCGGTGGTCGACAACGAGCGGAGGTCGGCGCGGTCCAGGTAGATCGCGCCGTTCAGGTGGTCGGTCTCGTGCTGCGCGATGCGGGCCGGCCAGCCGGACAGCTCCTTCTCGTACGGGCGGCCGTCCCCGTCGAGGGCCGACAGCCGCACCCGCGCGTGCCTGGGCACGACGGCGGTCAGCCCCTCCACGCTGAGACACCCCTCGTAGAACGCCCGGAAGCCGGGGCCGAGGGGCGTCACGACGGGGTTGACCAGCTCCAGGGGCGGCTGCGGAACGCGTTCGCGCTCGGCGGCCAGGTCGGGCGGCAGCTCGGCCGGGTCCTCGATGACCGCCAGCGCCAGCGGGATGCCGACCTGCGGCGCGGCCAGGCCCACCCCCACGCCCGGCAGGTGCCGGAACATCGCGTCGAGCAGCTCGCGCAGGAGGGCGTCGGAGAGCTGGCCGTCGTACGGCTCGGCGGTCCGGCGCAGCACCGGGTCGCCGACCTGGGTGACCGACCAGGGCCTGGGGGAGGCGAGCAGGGCGTGCACCCGCTCGGTCAGCTCCTCGGCGCTCGGGCCGGTGCCGTTCAGGGGGCTCATGGGGGTCCTTCCGCTCGACGTCGCTCGCTCAGCAGACGGTAGAGCATGCGCGGTGACCCGGTTTCGGCGGGTAAAGAGGGCTAGAAACATTCATAGAGTAGTTGATCCACTGCAATGGGTAATGATCGCTGCGGATGATCACGTAACGTCGCAGGGAGACACCCATGTGCAAGAGAACGATCGCCGTCCTCGGCCTGGCCGCAACGGGGCTGCTGACGGCGGCGGGCCCGGCGGCGGCCGAGGACGGCAGCAGGGCCACCGCTCCGTGCGTCGCCGCCCGGCTGGAGATCACCGGCGGGCCCTCGGTCGCGGCGGGCGCGCTGCTCGACACCTCGGCCGTGCGGACGTTCCTGCAGGGGCTCGTCCGCCCGGCGGACCGGCCCGGGGCGCTCCCGCGTTCGGCTGACGCGTCGTTCGCCGAGGCCGCCGAGTTCCCCGGCGTGCTCGACGCCTTCCTGCTCGACGTCGAGCGGGAGATCGGGGTGGGCAGGCCGGACGGCGGCACGGAGGAGGCCCGGCTGGCCGCGGCGGGCGGTGACACGCTTGCCCGGCGGATCCTGGAACCGCTCGTCGCCGCAGCCCTGGACTGCGCCCCGGCCACCACCTCCCCGGCCGCCGACACGCCGGACACCGGCACGTCTGCCACCGGCACGTCTGCCACCGGCGCGTCGGACATTGGTACGTCGGCCACCGGCGTGTCAGGCATCGGGGCGTCGGGGACCGGCTGGGCGGAGACCGGGCTGCCGGACGACGGCTCGTCGGCCGAGGCGGAGCCGGCGTCCCTGCTGGACGCCGCGGGAGCCACGGCGGTACTCGAAGCGCTGGTCAACCGGCCCGAGACGTGCGTCACCGACGGCACCGCGACCATCCGCGCCGGCGACGACGGCATGTCGGTCACGAGCTCGTCGTCCCGGGTGTCGCTGCTCGACGCGCTCGGCGTCAGAAGGACGCTGGACGTCCTGACCGGCCGGCCCTCTGCGGCCTGCCCCGCTGCCGACGTGCCCCTGTCGGCGGCGACCACCGAGCAGGACCGGCCGAGGTCGCTCCTGAGCGGCCTCGGTCTCGGGACCCTGTTCTCCAGGCTCCTGGGCTGACGCACCCCCGGAGGCCGCCCCGCGCCGGGGTTGCGCGCGGGACCGGCTGGGGTTTCCGCATGGGACCGGCCGGGGTTTGCGCGGGACCTCCTGGGCTTTTCGCGCGGGACCGGACGGGGTCGGGATCGCGTGGTAGGTTGCGGGCGAGCCTTGATCCTTTGGGAGAAGGGGGTTGCGGCCGTGACAGGCACCGGCGACGAGACCGTCCACCCGACGGCGTGGCAGGCGGCGTGGGAGGTGCTGGCCCCCGTCACGGACATGGTCACCCCGATGGCCGTGCGCGTCGCGGCCACCCTGCGCCTGACCGATCTGATGGGCGGCGACGAGCTGCCCGTCGAGGAGCTGGCCCGCCGTTCGGGCGCCGACGCCGACGCCCTGGGCCGGCTGCTGCGCCACCTCTCCTGCCACGGCGTCTACGCCGAACGGGAGCCCGGCGTGTTCGCGGTCAACGAGCCCGCCGCGCTGCTGGCCGCCGGCCACCCCTCCATGATGCGCGACCGGCTCGACCTCGACGGCTTCGGTGGGCAGATGGACGTCGCGTTCACCGGCCTGCTGCACACCGTCCGCACCGGGCGGCCCGCGTGGGAGAACGTCCACGGCGCCCCGATCTGGCACCATCTCGCCGCCCATCAGCAGGTCGGCGAGTCCTTCGACGCCCTGATGGCCGCCGGCGCCGACGACCTCACCGACGCGGCCGAGGGGTACGACTGGTCCGGCGTACGGCACGTGGTCGACGTCGGCGGCGGCACCGGCGCGCTGATCGCCGAGATGCTGAGCGCCCACCCGGGGCTGCGGGCCACGCTCGTCGACCTGCCGGACACGCTGGAGCGGGGCCGGCGGTACCTGACCGGGCTCGGGCTGGACGGGCGGTGCGCGTTCGCCGGCCAGAGCTTCTTCGAGCCGCTGCCCCCGGACGGCGACGTCTACGTGCTCAGGCGCGTGATCCACGACTGGGACGACGCCGACGCCGAGCGCGTCCTGCGGCGCTGCGCCGACGCGGCCGGGCCGGACGGACGGGTCGTCGTGATCGAGTCCCGGGGCGGCGCCGGCGACGACCCGGCCATGTTCGCCGAGATGGACCTGCGCATGCTCGTGATCAGCGGCGGCCGGGAGCGCACCGTCGCCGACTACACCACGCTCGCCGACGCGGCCGGGCTCGACGTGGCCGGGGTGCGTCACACGCCGCTCGGCAACGTCGTCCTCGACTGCGTCCCCCGAAGCGGCTGACCGGGCTCTCGTCCGGCCCGGCCCCGCGTGGTGACATACTTGATCATCCCCGCGCGAAGGAGACCACGGTGACCATCGAATGGGCCGCGCTGTCCGCCACGGACCTGCCGGCGATCGCCGAGCTGGCCGGCAGGTGCGCGGCGCGCGACGGCGGGCTCCCGGCCACCGCGTCGCCCTCCTTCCTGGAACGCCGGTACGTCACGGGCGCCGCGGTGGGCGCGCTCACGGAGGGGCGGCTGGTGGCCTGCGGGGCCGTGCGGCCGGTGGGCGAGACGTCGGCGGCGACCGGACTGGTCGACCCCGATCATCGCGGACGGGGGCTGGGGTCCGGCCTGCTCGACCGGCTGGCCGCCGAGCCCGGGAAGGTGCGGCTGGAGACCGAGTCGCTGACCCCGCAGGCGCACGAGCTCTTCCTGGCGCGCGGCTTCCGCCAGGCGTTCGCCGAGGACGTCTTCCGGCGCGACCTGACCCGGCCGCTGCCGGACGTCCCGATGCCGGCGCGGGTGACGGTCGAGGAGTGGTCCCCACTCACCGAAGGGGCCTTCCACCAGGCGTACTCGGCGTCCTTCGCGGACCGTCCGGGCTTTCCCGGGTGGACGCGGGAGCAGTGGGCGGACTGGCTGGTCGATGACGAGTTCCTGCCGGGGTGCTCGCTGGTGGCGTTCGAGGGCGACGTCGCCGTCGGCTTCGTGACGTGCGCGGAGGAGTTCCTGATCCAGGTCGGGGCCGTGCCCGGGTGGCGGCGGCGCGGGCTGGCGCGGGCGCTCGCCGTCGCGGCGCTCGGCCGGATGCGCGAGGGCGGCGCCGGCCAGGTCTTCCTGGACGTCAACGTCAACAACCCGGCCTCGGCCGCGCTCTTCGGCGGTCTCGGGTTCGACAAGATCGCCCGCCGCGCCCGTTACGAGTAGGTCCGTCGGGGGTGCGGGGGCCGTTCGACGTCTTAACCGGACGTTAGGGTTCCCGCAGTTCGTCGCTATCGTCCCGGCGGCCACTCTGGGAGGCGTCAGGACGACGACCGAACGACGGAGTGATTCCGCATGCGTAAGCCCATGATCATCGCTGGACTGGCCACGGCCGGCGTGCTCGCCGCCGGCGTCGGCACCGCCTTCGCCACCGCCTCCACCCCCACCTCTGCCGCCACGTCCGCGCCCGCTCCGGCGGTCTCCCGGGAGCAGGCCGAGAAGACGGCGCTGGAGAAGGTGCCGGGCGGCAAGGTCACCTCGGCCGAACTGGAGAACGAGGACGCCGGCCAGGTCTGGGAGATCGACATCGACGCCGCCGACGGCACCGAGCGCGAGATCACCGTGGACGCCGCCAAGGGCACCGTCCTCGCCGACGAGACCGACGACGAGACCGACGACGAGACCGACGACGAGGCGGACAACGAGGCGGACGACCACACTGACGACCAGGCCGACGACCGCTCGGACGACAGCACGGACGCCCAGAAGACCGACCAGAACAACGACCAGACCGCCAAGAGCGACGACGACGCCGACGACCACGGCAAGACCGGCAGCGACGCCGACGGCGACGACGACTGAGCGACGCCGACCGGCCGTCCCGACCGGCGTCCCGACCGGACGCTGATCCAGGCGCGTCCTGGGCGGCGGGCCTGGCTGAGCGCCAGCCCAGCCGTGTTGTGGGCGGCGGGGTGTGGCCGCACGCCGGTGCCGGCCGGGACGTGGGCGGTGGGGGCTGGAGGTCAGTGCAGGTGGGCCAGCCAGCGGCCGTGCGTCGGCCGGCAGTGGGCGGCCGTGAATCCGGCGCTCGCGGCCAGGCGCGCGATGTCGGCCGCCGAGACGGTCGCCCAGCCGAACCAGTCCCCGGCGCGCACGCCCACGCGCAGCCGTACCCGGTCGACCCGGCTGCGCGTCCACGGCGGCGCGAGCTCGGCCAGGACGATGCCGCCCGGCCGTACGAGCTGCCGGACCCGCCGTAGCAGAGCCGCGGGGTCGCCGCCGATGCCGATGTTGCCGTCGGCGAGCAACGCCGTCGCCCACTGGCCGGTGCCCGGAACGTCGTCGAAGACGTCCCGCAGGAGGGCGAACCCGCCCGCCCGGCGGGTCAGGGCGACGGCGTGTGGCGTGACGTCGATGCCGAGCGAGGCGACGCCGCGCCGGGTCAGCGCCGCCGTGAGCCGGCCGGGGCCGGAGCCGATGTCCAGCGTGGGGCTGCGGCAGCGGCTCAGGATCTCCTCGTCGCCGTCGATCGGCGCCGACCAGCGCGCGGCCGCCAGCTCGGCGCGGGTGCCGTCCAGGTACTCGATCTCGGCGCGCTCACCCGCGAGCGCGGCCGCGTAAATCTCCCCGATCACCGGTGCAGCGTTCTGAGGGTGGTGGCGAAGCAGGAGGTGGGGGCCTGGCGGGCCACCTCGGTCGCGGCGGTGGCGGTGTCGACGTCGATCAGCTCGGGCAGGTGGTGGACGGTCAGCCCGGCGCGGACCAGCCGGTCGAGCTGGACCTTGCCGGTCTCCGGGTGCGACATGGGCACCCCGAGCAGCAGCGCCGGGTCCGGCCGCCGGAGCCCCAGCAGCCAGAAGCCGCCGTCGGCCGCCGGGCCGTGCACCGCGTCGTGGTCGGCCAGCGCCTCCCCGGCCTCGCGCAGCAGCTCGGGCGTGACCTGCGGGGTGTCCATGCCGATGAGCACGACGGGCCCGGGCCGCAGCCGGTGGGCGTCGGCGAAGGCCGCCGCGAGGCGCTCGTCCAGGCCGGCGCCGCGTTGCGGGATCACCACGAAACCGGCGGGCAGCCAGCGGCCCGGCAGGCCGTCCAGCGCGAGGACCCGCTGGGCGGCCGGGGTCGCGGCGACGGCGCGCAGGCTGTCGCGGAGCGCGGCCTCGGCCAGCGCGGCGGCCTCGGCCGGACTGTACGGGGGTGTCAGCCGGGTCTTGACGCGCCCGGCCACGGGCTCCTTGGCGATGAGCACGATCTGCGGCAGGTGCTCGAACGTGGGACGGCTCAGCTTCCTCAGTCCTTCCGTGCCGATGACAGCAGGTGATCGCCGCGGGACCGCCGTACGGCCCAGCCGGCCAGCACGACGAGGGCGGCCACGGCGTACGCGGGGGTGCCGGGGGTGCCCGGGGCCGCCGGGCCGGCGGTGTAGGCGACCGCGCCGGCCAGGGCGACGCCCAGCCACTCCCACCGTCCGTCCAGCGCGGCCAGGGCGACGACGAGCAGCGCGTACCAGGAGTAGCCGGGGGTGAACAGCAGCAGGAGGGAGCCGCTGACCAGCAGCGCGCCGCGCCAGGGCCGGTCGGCGTCGCCGTACCGCAGGACGGCCAGGACGATCAGGACGAGCAGCGCGACCGCGGCCCAGGGCGCCCACCCGTCCGGCACGAACAGCCGCAGGACGGCATAACGGTTCCCGCCGCCGGGCCCGTCGTAGCGCTCCTCCTTGAGGTAACCCGGCAGGTAGCCCGCCACCGAGGCGCCCGAGGCCAGCACGTACGGCAGGTAGGACAGCGCGATCACGAGCCCGGCGGGCCCGACGACGCCGAGCACCCGCCGCCAGGCCACACCTCCGCCAGCGCCTCCACCGGGGCCCCCGGACAGCACCCCGGACAGCACCCCGGACAGCGCGCCGGGCAGCGCGGTCACGGGCAGCAGCTTGGCCGCCACGGCCGCGCCGAGCAGCGCGCCGCGCCCCCGCACGGCGGTGAAGGCCAGCACCACCAGCAGCACGCCCAGCATGTCCACGTGCGCGTTGTTCACCGCCTCCACCGGCACGGCCGGGCACCACGCCCAGTACGCCGCCCGCCGGGCCCCCGCCGCCCGGCACAGGATCGCCAGCACGGCCACGGCCGCCGCGAAGCCGCCGAGCTGGAGCGCCTTGTGCCGCACCCCGTCCGGCGACAACCAGTGGACCAGCAGGAAGTAGCCCTGCGCGACCGGCGGATAGATCGTCGGCTCGGTGGGGCGGTTGATCCGGGTGCAGCCGCCGCCGGGCAGGGGCCACAGGGACGGGGCGTCGCAGGCGGCCGGGAAGAGCCAGTCGTCGCGCAGCCGGACGAGCGCCGGGTCGGCCGGCGGGTGGTCGTAGGGCGAGATGCCGGCGGCCTGCACGCGGCCGTCCCAGGCGTACCGGAAGGAGTCGGTGCTGCTGCTCGGCGGGGCGGCCAGGCCGGTCGCGGCGAGCGTGATCCCGCCGGCCAGGACCAGGACGGCCGTCCGCCGCTCCGGCAGCCGGGCGGTCTGCCACAGCGCGGCCGCGAACAGCGCCCAGGCCGCCAGGTACCAGCCCAGGTGGGGCGGGCCCGTCACCAGCCGCAGCACCACGGCCGCCAGGGCGGCGAGCGTCCCGGCGGCCGCCGTCGTGTTCCGGTTCACGGCGGCAGCCTCGCATCCGGAGGCCGGTCCGGGGCCGCCGCGGCGGTTCACGTTCGTCGTTCGTAAGAACCCTTACGAACCGCGAACGCGGCTTCGGTCCGCCCGGCCCGGCGGTTACCGTCGGCGGCGTGAGAGTGATGGTCACCGGCTCGGCCGGTTTCATCGGCGGCCACGTCGCCGAGGCCCTGGAGGCGGCGGGTCACGACGTCGTCGGCCTCGACACGCGGACCGGCGCGGACGTGCGCGACGCCACGGCCCTGGACGCGCTGCTGCCCGGCGTCGAGGCCGTCGTGCACCAGGCGGCCAAGGTGGGCCTGGGCGTGGACGTCTCCGACCTGCCCGCCTACGCCTGCGTCAACGTCTTCGGCACCGCCGTGCTGCTGGCCGCCATGGCCAGGCACGGGATCACCCGGCTGGTGCTGGCCTCCTCGATGGTGGTCTACGGCGAGGGACGTTACGCGTGCGCCGCGCACGGCGACGTCCGGCCCGGCCCGCGGACCGCGGACGACCTGGACGGCGGCCGGTTCGAGCCGCCCTGCCCGCGCTGCGGCGACCCCCTGCGCTGGGCGCCGATCGAGGAGGACGCCACGCCCGATCCGCGCAACGCCTACGCCACCAGCAAACTCGCCCAGGAACACCTGGCCGCCACCTGGGCCAGGGAGACCGGCGGGACCGTCGCGGCCCTGCGGTACCACAACGTCTACGGGCCCCGCATGCCGCGCGACACCCCGTACGCCGGGGTCGCCGCGATCTTCCGCTCGGCGCTGCGGGCCGGCCGGGCGCCGGCGGTGTTCGAGGACGGCCGCCAGCTCCGCGACTTCGTCCACGTGCGGGACGTGGCCAGGGCGAACCTGGCGGCCCTGACCGCGTCCTTGCCGCCCGGCGGGCTGCGAGCCTGGAACATCGCCTCGGGCGCGCCGCGCACCGTGGGCGAGATGGCCCGCGTGCTCGCCGCCGGGTGCGGCGGCCCCGGCCCGCGGGTGACCGGCGGCTACCGGCTGGGCGACGTCCGGCACATCGTCGCCTCGCCCCGGCGGGCGGAGGCCGAGCTCGGCTTCCGCGCCGCGATCGGGTTCGAGTCCGGGATGGCGGAGTTCGCCCGGTCATGACGATCGACGTGATCCTGCCCTGCCTGAACGAGGAGGCCGCGCTCGCCTGGGTGCTCGGCCGCATGCCCGCCGGCTACCGCCCGATCGTCGTCGACAACGGCTCCACCGACGGCTCGGCGCGGGTCGCCCGCGAGCTCGGGGCGCGGGTGGTCGCCGAGCCCGTGCGCGGGTTCGGGGCCGCCTGCCACGCCGGGCTGCTCGCCTCCTCCGCCGACCTGGTCTGCTTCATGGACGCCGACGCCTCGCTCGATCCCGCCCAGCTGCCCCGGGTGGCCGGGCCCGTCCTCGACGGGGAGCTGGACCTCGTGCTCGGACGCCGGCGGCCGTGCGGCGCCGGCGTCTGGCCCGGGCACGCCCGGCTGGGCAACGCCGTCCTGGCCCGGCGCCTGCGCCGGCGCACCGGGGTGGCGCTGCGCGACCTCGGGCCGATGCGGGCGGCCGCCCGCGTGCCGCTGCTGTCGCTCGGGACGGCCGACCGCCGCTTCGGCTACCCGCTGGAGACGGTGCTGCGCGCCGCGGCGGCCGGTTGGCGGATCGGCGAGACGGACGTGGACTACCTGCCCCGCGCGGGCCGCTCGAAGGTGACCGGCACCCTGCGCGGGACGCTGCGGGCCGTCGCCGACATGCGCCGCGTCATGGCGGACGCGCGCCCCGGTGCCGGGGTCAGGCGCGGGGGGCGTACATGATGACCAGGACGCCGACGAGGCAGATCAGCGCGCCGATGACGTCCCAGCGGTCGGGGCGGAAACCGTCGGCGACCATGCCCCACACCAGGGACCCGGCGACGAAGACGCCGCCGTAGGCGGCCAGGATGCGGCCGAAGTTGGCGTCCGGCTGGAGGGTGGCGACGAAGCCGTACAGGCCGAGGGCGACGACGCCGCCGCCGATCCACAGCAGCCCGCGCTGCTCGCGCACGCCCTGCCAGATCAGCCACGCGCCGCCGATCTCGGCGAGCGCGGCCAGGGCGAACAGCAGCAGTGAGCGGATGATCGTCATGACGGTCAGTACATCGCATCCGCGCGGGCGGCGGCGGGCAGGGGGCAGCCGGGGCCGGTGCAGCCGGTCAGGCTGTCGCAGCCGGCGGCGACCACCCGCGTCAGCGACTCCCGGACGGTGGCCAGGTCGGCGATCCTCGCGTCGATCTCGTCGATCTTGGCCTGGGCGTGGGCGCGCAGGCCGGCCGTGGGGTGACCGCGGCGGCCGGCGCCGATCAGCGCGGCGATCTCGTCCAGGGTGAAGCCGAGCCGCTGGGCGGCCTTGATCACGGTGAGCAGCGCGACGGTCCCCGGCGGGTACGCACGGTGCCCGCCCGGGCTGCGCCGCGGCTCGGCGATCAGGCCGCGGCGCTCGTAGTACCGCAGGGTCTGCAGGTTGACCCCGGCCCGTGCGGCCACCTGCCCGCTGCGCAGGTACGGCTCCTCGGGGCTCACGCGGGCCGTCCCCCGGCCCTGGCCTGGAGGGCGTCCAGGACGCCGGTGTGCCGCGGGGGGACGGTCGCCGCCAGCGTCAGGCCGCCGCCCCCGACGGTGAGGGTGAAGGTGAAGAAGGAGCAGCAGGCGTTCTCCCGGGCGGCCAGCCCGGCGGCACGGGCGGCCACGCCGGAAGCGTCGGCGCCGGGGCCGTCGGGGGCGAGGTCGAGTTCCAGCCGGTCGGGCGCGGGGCGGCGCACCGAGCGCACCGAGCGCGCGAACAGCTCGTCGAACTCGGCCACCCGCAGCGGCCGTTCGGCGGTGGGCAGCGTGCAGGCCGACGGCGTCCAGGCGGGGGAGAGGGGCAGGTCTGCGGTCATGTCCCGACGGTAACCCCGTACCCGGGTACCGGATTCAAGGGGCGGCGGGAACTTGTAGGGTAGGAGGGGGACACGATTGGACAAAAGGGAGGCAAGGTGCGCGAATTCCGCTTCTGCCTCCACTTCCGCTCCTGCCTCCACCTCGCGCGCGAGCGGCACGCCCGCCCGCTGCGCTCGCTGGAGTTCCGTCCGGTCGGCACGAACGGCTACGTCAGCACGTGGGGCGTGATCGCGGGCATCCGCCCGCCGCAGGTCCGCTGAGCGCCCGCACCCGGACGTGATCCGGGTGCGCGGGTCGCCATGAGGCCCGGGCCGCGCATGGGGCGGCCCGATCGTTTCCGTACCGTCCTGGAGTTCTCCCTTCATGTCTGCCTCCTCGCGGATCATCACTGCCCTGCGCTCCGACGCGGTCGGCGGCGTCCTGCTCATCGTCGCCGCCCTGACCGCGCTGGCCTGGGCCAACTCGTCCCTCGCCGGCTCCTACGAGGCCCTGCGCACGTGGTCCTTCGGCCCGCAGTGGCTGGGCCTGCGCCTGAGCGCGCAGGCGTGGGCCGCCGACGGGCTGCTGGCGGTGTTCTTCTTCATCGTCGGCAACGAGCTCAAGCAGGAGCTCGTGCACGGCGAGCTGCGCGACCCGCGCCGCGCCGCGTTGCCCGTGGTGGCCGCGCTCGGCGGCGTGGTGGTCCCGGCGCTGCTGTTCCTGGCGGTGAACGCCGCCGCGCCGGGCGAGGCGGCCCGCGGCTGGGGCGTGCCGATGGCCACCGACATCGCCTTCGCACTCGCCGTCCTGGCCGTCGTGGGCCGCGGCCTGCCCGCCCCGCTGCGCACGTTCCTGCTGACGCTGGCGACCGTGGACGACGTGTGCGCGGTCGTCGTGATCGCCGTCGGCTACACCTCGGGGCTGAACCTCGCCGCCCTCGCGGGGGCCGCCGCCGCGCTGTGCGTGTGGGCGTACCTACAGCACGGGCGGGGCCGCGCGGTCACCGCCGTGCGCCGCGCGCTGCCCGCGTGGCTGCTGTACGGGCCGCTCGCCGTGCTGATCTGGGCGCTGGTGCACGCCTGCGGGGTGCACGCCACCATCGCCGGCGTCGCGATGGGCCTGCTGATGCGCACCAGCCCGCGCGCCGGCGAGCAGGAGCCGCCCTCGCAGCGCGCCGAGCACGCGTTGCGGCCGTTCTGCGCCGGGGTGGTGCTGCCGGTGTTCGCGCTGCTGTCGGCCGGGATCTCCCTGTCGGGGGCGGGCGGCTTCTGGACGGGGACCGTGACCTGGGGCGTGCTGGCCGGGCTGCTGGCCGGCAAGCCGCTCGGCATCGTCGGCGCCGCCTGGCTCACCGCGCGCCTCACCAGCGCCCATCTCAACCCGCGGCTGGGCTGGAGCGACATCGCCGGCGTGGGCGTGCTGGGCGGCATCGGCTTCACCGTCTCGCTGCTGATCGCCGAGCTCTCCTACACCGGGCCGGCCCACCTGACGCAGGCCAAGGGCGCGATCCTGCTGGCCTCGGCGGCGGCGTCCGTGCTGGCCGCCCTGATCCTCGGCGCGCGCGTCCGCCGGCACCGCACGGCCGGGCGGGCGGCGGCCTAGCCGGGCAGCGCGGCGGCCAGGCGGGCGGCCAGGCGCGCGACCGCCGCGCGCAGTTCCGGCCCGCCCTCGACGCGGAAGGGGAACGGCACGGCCGGCAGCCACTCCTGGGCGTACATGGCCGGGTTGCCCGTGCTGCCGACCAGCACGCAGCCCTCGTCATGCGGTTCGAGCCGTCCCATGGGCGGGTGCACCCAGGGCGCCACCTCGGCCAGGGGCGCGCCGAAGACCACGCGGGCCGCGTACGCCCATCCGGCGCCCAGGTTCTCCTCCAGCGCCGCCACCGGGTCCAGCCCGTCGGGCGGCCGGAAGCCGTGGACGGTCTCGTGGACGGCCCGGACGCGGTCGACCCGGTAGGTGCGGATCGCGCCGGCGCGGTGGGAGTGGCACAGCAGGTACCAGCGCCCGTACCGGACGACGACCGCCCAGGGATCGACCTCGGCCTCCCACTCCGTGCCCGATCCGCTCCGGTAGGCGATGCGGACGCGCCGCCGGGCCGCGGACGCGGCGACCAGCGCGCTGGTCACGGCGACGCCGGGACGGGCCGCGTACCGGTCGGGCGCGGCGGAGGCGTGCTCGCGCAGCGCGGCGGCCTGCCGTCCGACGCCTTCCGGCAGGGCCCGGATGACCTTGGACAGGGCGGTGCCCACCAGGTCGTCGGGGTCGGTGGCGGCCGGCTGGCCGTCGAACACCGCCATGACCAGGGCCAGTGCCTCGGGCTCGGTGAAGGCGACCGGCGGCAGCCTGGTGCCGCGGCCGAGCCGGTAGCCGCCGTAGGGGCCTCTGGCCGACTCGACGGGGATGCCCGCCTCCCGCAGGATCCCGACGTACCGGCGGGCGGCGCGCTCGGTCACGCCCAGGGCCGCGGCCAGCTCCCCGGCCGTCACGCCGGGACGCTGCCGGAGGACCTCCATGGCGCGCAGGGCCCGCGCGGTGGGGCTGAGTTCGGTCGGCACCCGAGCAGATTAGAGCGCTTCCGGCAGGTATCGGAAGTAGAACGTCCGGAATACCGCCTACCGTGTGGCGTCATGACCGACTCCCGGGAAGACCCGCACGTCGAAGACGTGAGCGTGCGGCGGGCCACGTTCACCCGGCTGCGCGTGCGCGACGTCCGCGTGCGCGCGGCCGACCTGTCCGGCGTGCGGGTGCGCGGCGCCGAGCTCGTCGACGTCGAGATCAGCGGTGAGCTGCGGAACGTCGTGGTGAACGGCGTGGACATCGCCCCCCTCGTCGAGGCCGAGCTGAACCGCCGCATGCCCGAACGCGCCCGGATGCGCCCCGACGACCCCGGGGGGTTCGGCGAGGCGTGGGCCATCCTGGACCGCCTGTGGGCGCGCACCCTCGCCCGCGCCGCGACGTTCCCCGAGGCGGCGCTGCACCGCGGCGTCGACGGCGAATGGTCCTTCGTCCAGACGCTGCGGCACCTCGCCCGGCCGCCGCTGGCGGAGGTGCTCGCCGTCCGCCGGGACCGCCGGGCGATGGTCGGCCGGGTCGTCGCCTCGCTCACGCCCGAGTTGCTCGCCTCACACGTCACCCGCGACGAGCCCGGCTGGCCGCGGCTGGCCGGCTTCCCCCTCAAGGAGTGCCTGCACATCGTCCTGCACGAGGAATGGGAACACCGGCTCTACGCGGAACGCGACCTGAACGCACTGAAGAAAGAAGACTGACATGGACATCCTGCTCATCGGCGGCCTCTGGCTCGACGCGTCCGCCTGGGACGAGGTGACGCCCGCGATCGAGGCGCTCGGCCACCGTCCCGTGCCGGTCGCCCTCCCCGGCCAGGGGGACGGGAACGCCGCCGCCACGCTCGCCGACCAGGTGGCGGCGGTGCTCGCCGCCGTGGACGCGGCGGACGGAACCCCCTTGGTGGCCGGCCATTCCGCGGCCTGCACGCTGGCCTGGCTGGCCGCCGACGCGCGGCCGGACAAGGTGGGCAAGGTCGCCTTCATCGGCGGTTTCCCCGCCGCCGACGGCGATGCCTACGCCGACCTCTTCGAGGCTGTGGACGGCGTAGTGCCGTTCCCCGGATGGGAGCCGTTCGAGGGGCCGGACTCGGCCGACCTCGACGAGGAGGCCAAGGAGAGGTTCGCCGCCGCCGCGGTCCCCGTCCCCGAGGGGGTGGCCAAGGGCGTGGTGCGGCTGACGGACGAGCGGCGGTTCGAGGTGCCGGCCGTCGTCGTGTGCCCCGAGTTCAGCCCCGCGCAGGCACGGGAGTGGATCGACGGCGGGGAGGCCCCTGAGCTGGCCCGGGTCAAGCACCTCGACCTCGTCGACCTCGACTCCGGGCACTGGCCCATGTTCACCCGGCCGGTCGAGCTGGCCCGCCTCCTGGCCGCCGCGGCCGACGGGACGCCGGGCGGCTTGGCGACAAGGTAACCCTTCTGGTCCGAGGGCTTGACCCTGGGATGACGGGTCCGGACGCGTCCGGTTCATAGCCTTGTGCAATGGCAAGGCTGACATGGACGGCCAAGTCGGTCCTGGTCACCCTGCTCGTTCTGGCCGGCGGGGCCGCCGCCGCGGCCGGGGCCGTGTTCCTGAGCATGAGCAGCGAGGACGGCGCCGCTCCCGAGCCGGTGGTCGCGTGGCTGCACGGCTCGGGCTCGACCGCGCAGAAGGGCGCCATGGACGCCTGGACCGGCGAGTTCCAGCGCGTCCACCCCGAACTGCGCGTCGTCTACGAGGCCAACGGCTCCGACCGCGGCATCGAGGACTTCATCGCGGGCCGCAGCGCGTTCGCCGGCTCGGACGTGCCGATGACCCCGGAGGAGCAGGCGCGGGCCGACCGGCGCTGCGGCGGCCGGGCCGAGCACCTGCCGATGGTCGTCGCCCCGGTCGCGGTGGCCTACAACCTGGCCTCCGTGCCCGGCCTGCGGCTGTCCCCGGCGACCCTGACCGGCATCTTCACCGGGCGCCTCACCAGGTGGAACGCCCGCGAGATCGCCGCCGACAACCCCGGCCAACCCCTTCCGGGCACCCGCATCCACGTCTTCCACCGCTCCGGCCAGTCCGGCACCACCCAGAACCTCACCGAGTTCCTGCGGGCGACCGGCGGCTGGCCGCACCAGCCGTCCAGGACGTGGACCGGCGCCGGCCAGGGCGTGACCAGCTCCAGCGGCATGACCCAGGTGCTCCAGCACACCGGCGACTCCATCGGCTACGTCGAGTACGGCTTCGCGAGCAGCGCCCGCCTGAGCACCGCGGACGTGCGCAACGCCGCCGGGGAGTTCGTCGCGCTGTCGCCGGAGAACGCCAGCAAGGCCCTGCAGGGCGCCACGGTCGAGAGCGGCGAGCGCGGGCTGGTGCTGACGTTCGACCACAGGCGGCCGGTCCCGGGCGCCTACCCGATCGTGCAGGTCACGTACGAGATCATCTGCGCGGGCCGGGCGGAGCCGCTGGCGCGCGCCTTCCTCGGCTACGCCGCCGGCGACGCCGGCCAGTCCTACCTGGCCCTGTACGGCTACGCCCCCCTGCCGCACGACCTGCTCGCCCAGGTACGCGGCCGCCTGGGAGCAACGAGCTGAACGGCCCGCGGGATTTCCCGGAACAGTGCCCGCCGGCACGATTAGCCGGGCGCATCCGGTGAAGAGAGGACGCCATGAACGCGAACATCCGGTCGCGGGCCGCATGACCGGTCCAGGCGACGAGCAGCCCGTGGTCCTCGCCCCCCTGGCGGCCGCGGAGCACAGCGAACTGCTCGACACCACTCCCGGGTTGTGGGTGGACGACGGCGACGACGACGATCCGGTGCTGATGCGGGCCGACGGGCGGCCGGTGGACACCTGGCGGCAGCACTACCCCTACGACGAGCGCCTGTCCAGGGAGATCTACGAGCGGGACAAGCGGCTGCTGCAGATCGAGCTGCTCAAGCTGCAGTACTGGATCAAGGCCACCGGCCGCCGGCTGGTGGTGCTGTTCGAGGGGCGCGACGCGGCCGGCAAGGGCGGCACGATCAAGCGCTTCATGGAGCACCTCAACCCGCGCGGCGCCACGGTGGTCGCGCTGGAGAAGCCGAGCGAGCGCGAGCGCGGCCAGTGGTACTTCCAGCGCTACATCGCCCACCTGCCGGCCAACGGGGAGATCGTGCTGTTCGACCGCTCCTGGTACAACCGGGCGGGCGTCGAGCGGGTCATGGGCTTCTGCGACGTGCACGAGTACCTGGAGTTCATGGAGCAGGTGCCCCGCCTGGAGGACCTGCTGGTGGACTCGGGGCTGCACCTGGTCAAACTCTGGTTCTCGGTCTCGCGGGCCGAGCAGCGCACCCGGTTCATCATCCGCCAGGTGGACCCGGTGCGGCAGTGGAAGCTGTCGCCGATGGACCTGGCCTCCCTCCGCAGATGGGACGACTACACCCAGGCCAAGGAGGACATGTTCCTGCACACCGACACCGAGTCGGCGCCCTGGACCGTCATCAAGAGCAACGACAAGAAGCGCGCCCGGCTGGAGGCCATGCGCCACGTGCTCAGCCTCTTCGACTACGACGACAAGGACGACGAGGTCGTCGGCGTGCCCGACCCGCGGATCGTGATCTCGGCGGGGGACATCTTCGACGAGGACCACGTCGCCTCCCAGGGCACCGACCCGTGACCGTCCGACCCGTGACCGTCCTGCGCCGGTCGGCCGCTGGTGGTCAGGCGGCCGGTGGTCAGGGGGCCCTCGCCGCCCCCTGACCGGCCCGTCGTCAGGCGGGCAGGACGTTCTGGGGGTACTCGCCCTCGTAGTTGCCCGGGTTCTCGAAGACGAACACGATGTAGGTCTCGAACCCGTCGGGGCCCTGGCCGGCGACGCGGGCCGCGCCGACCCTCCTGGTGTCCTTCCAGACGAGCTGGCTGAAGTGGCCGGTCTTGGCCGGGTCGCCCGGCGGGTTCGCCCAGTTGTAGTCGGCGATCTCGTTGTACCAGGCGGTCACGGCGTCGCCGGCGGTCTTCGGCGTGGAGCCGGAGGACATGCCCCAGAAGATGTTCTCGCCGGTGGTGTCGCGCAGGCCGTCGTGGCCGGCCGACAGCTTCGCGTACTCCGAACGCGAGGACGCGCGCTCCTTGGCGTACTCGACGAGCTTGGCGTCCATCTCCATGGGGGGCGCGTGGTGCTTGGCGCGGTAGGCGTTGGCCTCGTTCAGTGCTTCGGCCAGGAAGCTGTCGCTGGTCGCGTCCGGAAGAGCGGGACGGGTTCCGGCCATCACGATCACCTCGTCGTGAACGGGAGAAGTGGGGACCACCGAAGCCTGCGCCCGGGCGGTCCGCCGGTCAACGTCCGGATGCGGCCAGGAGGCCCCGGCGAAAGGGCCGAATGAATTCCTGCCGTTGATTCTGAAATCAAATCCGGCGTGCTAGATTCGGGAGGCTTAAATGCTCGGGTAAGCATGAATTCCTGCTCATTGGAGAATGATGAGATCGCTGGTCGTCGAGCGTATTGAGATATTCGTCGTGGAATTGCCGTCCATCCGTTCGTTCAGCATTTCAGGCGGAAACGTCACCACCGAGGGGAAGCCCGCCGAGCGGGTTCTCGTCAAGGTGACGGCCGGTGGGGTGACCGGCTGGGGCGAGGCCACGCCGACGCCCGCCTGGACGTACGAGACCGTGGAGACGATCTCGACGACGATCGCCGGCTACCTGGCCCCCGCCCTCCTCGGCCGCCCCGCCTGGGACCTGGACGGCGCCTGCGCGGCCTACGAGAAGGTGATCAACCGCGGGCTGACGATCGGGTCGCCCATCGCCAAGTCCGCGCTCGACATCGCCCTGCACGACCTGCTCGGCCGGGCCCTCGGGGTGCCCCTCGGCGTGCTGTGGGGCCAGCGCCGCCGCGACCGGATCACGCTCGGCTGGATCGTGGCCGGCCAGACGCCCGGCGAGGTGCGGCAGGCGGTCGAGGAAGGGCGGGCGGAGGGCTACCACGCGTTCAAGGTCAAGGTCGGCCTGCACGACGAGGCGACGGACGTGTCCGTCGTCGCCGCCGTCAGGGAGGCGGCCCCCGACGCCCCGCTGTGGGTGGACGCCAACCAGGCCTACACCGTGGACGGCGCGCTGCGCATGGCCCGTCGGCTGGCCGACCTGGACGTCACGGCGTTCGAGCAGCCGCTGCCCGCCAACGACGTCACCGGACTGCGCCGCCTGCGCGACCACAGCCCGCTCCCGGTCGCGCTCGACGAGAGCCTGCGCCACCCCTCCGACCTGGCCACGTTCGTCAAGCTCGACGCCGTCGACATCGCCATCGCCAAGGTGCAGCGGTCGGGCGGGCTGACGTTGTCGCGCCGGCTGTGCCAGTTGGCCGAGGACGCCGGGCTGCGCATCATGGGCTCGGGGCTGACGGACACCGACCTGGGGTTCGCCGCCTCGCTGCACCTGTTCGCGGCGTTCGGCGTGGACACCCCGGTCGACCTCAACGGCCGCCAGTTCGTGCACTCGGCGTACGTCGGCGGCCCGACGGTGGAGGTCTCGGACGGCACGGCCCTGGTGCCCACCGGCCCCGGCCTCGGCGTCGAGGTGGACGAGAACGCCGTCCGCGCCCTGTCCACGGCCCACTGGACCGTCTGACGAACGAAGAAGCCGGGGCCGGGACGCGCGTCCCGGCCCCGGCGGGCGCAGTGCTTGGTGGCTGCGAGAGCCTGGCCAGGTCGGCCTGAGCACCTCCGTCATCTGTGAGGGGGCGGATGTAGATACTCCTAGTTCGTCTTCATGAGGATCGGCCAACGGCCGCCCAGAGTGCGTCCCAGCTTCCAGTCGAGGGCCGGATGCCTTCATGAGGAAGGAGGATGTACGGAGACCGTCTGCTCATCGCCACCCCGCTGATCGCCACTCTTGTGTTCGGGACGATGGGGGCCTCGAACGCCGCCGTCATTCCCAGGCCCGCAAGCACCGGCGACAGTCATGCTGCATCGACCTCGAAGGCCGTGCCGCCTGTCTGCAAGAAGATCTACAAGGACGAGCAGCCACCCTGCGTAGAAGGCTACACAGACGGATTCGAGGCCGGAAGGAAGTGCGGCCCGCCCCGCATGACCGGGCGATACTCCGACGCCGAGGCATACGACGTCGGCTACAACGCGGGCTACGACTCGGGCAGAAGGAACTGCCCGTCCTAGCCAACGGCCACGAGCCTGCCCAGCTGTCCACCTGGGCAGGCTCGCCCACACGGGACCGACCCGAGCCGAGGGAGAGCCATGATCGTGCGTTTGATGTTCGCTGCCGTCATGACGGCTGCCGCGACGGCCGGGGGCGCAACGAGGTTCGCCGCTACCGCCGGCACCACGCCGCCGCATTTCTCGCCGGCAACGTGTTCCGTGGCGGCGGACGGCTGCGAAAAGTTTGTTCGCCGTCGTCACCCGAAGAAGGTGGTGTGCCAGTACTGCTGGGATGAGGAGCTACAGCACCGCGTGCTGAAGCTCTGTTAAAGCCCGAGGACGCGCTGTCACACCCGAAGAAGGATCCGGGGCCGATCAAGCGATAGTCGACCATGAGCGGGTCCACACCATCTGGGGTGTCGGTAAGGATCGTGTAGCCGGGCTCAAGCGAGTAAGGTCCACTGGACGGGCTTGACATGAACATGAAGGTCGAGCACTACGACCTGCGGGAACACCGATGGGCCGGGAGTCTTCGCCGGACCCGGGCCTGCCTCAATCGCGCCACCGGCGCCGGACAGGCTGGCGGCCGATCATCCATCGCGCCGGGCCATCGCGGCGATTCCGTCGAGCAGGGCACGCAGGCCGAGGCCGAACGCGCTCACCGCTGCCTCGGCCGCGCTGCGGTCGAAGCCGCCGTCGTGCCAGGTCTGTTCGATCGCCGGGTAGCGCGCCGGGTCGAAGACGGTCTCCCAGAACTCTTGGCGGGCGGCCCACCAGTCATCGCCGGACACGCCGCTGAGCCGCTGGGCATGCGCGTGTTCGGCAAGGGTGGCGGTCGCGGCGTCGACGAACGTGACGACGGAGTCGCTCGCCGCGGACACCTCGGCGGCGGACAGCCCGGTCATGGACAGAGCGGCCAGCAGGAAGTCGGTCCTGGCGAGCAGCCCGGGACCGAGGGGCGGCCGTACGGTCGACACCATGCGCAGCCACGGGTGGCGTTCATGCAGGGCCATGTTCTGCTTCGCGTAGTGCTCGATCCGGTCGCGCCAGGGGCCGGATCGAGTCAGGTCGAGTTCCCGCCAGGCGGAGTCCACCATCAGGTCAACCAGTTCGGCCTTGCCGGGCACGTGGGTGTAGAGCGTCATCGTGCCGACGCCGAGGGACGCGGCCAGCCGGTCCATGGTCATGGCGGCCAGCCCTTCCCGGTCCGCCAGTGCCATGGCCGCAGCCACGATCTTGTCCAGGGACACCTTGGGTGGCCGGCCGCGGCCCGATCGAGCCTGCGGGGAACGCCAGAGCAGGCGCAAGGTCTCCCGGGGGTCTCCGCCACCGCTGCGTTCCACCAAGCCTCCCTTTTCCGTAGATCGTACGGTAACTTTTATCCGTAGGACGTACGGAAATGGAGGAAGCGCATGCGAGTGCTGGTGACAGGGGCAACGGGGAACGTCGGGCGGCACGTGACAGCCGGCCTGGCCGAGGCTCGGATCCAGGTCCGGGCCCTGACCAGGGACCCGGCCAGGGCCCGGCTGCCCGCCGCCGAGGTCGTCCAGGGAGATCTCACCGAGCCGGACAGCGTGCCGTTCGACGGCGTGGACCGGATGTTCCTCTTCCCGGAGCCGTCGACGGCGAAGGAGATCGTCGAACGCGCCGAGCAGGCCGGCGTTCAGCGGATCGTCGTGCTGTCGTCGGGGGCGGTCAGCGGCGGTTTCGACACGACCTTCCATCCACCGGTCGAACAGGCCGTTCAGGAGTCCGGTCTGGAGTGGACGCATCTGCGGCCGGGCGAGTTCGCCGCCAACAAGCTCTCGCTGTGGGGGCCGTCGATCCGGGCCGAGCGGCTGGTGCGGGACGCGAACCCGGACGCGGCCTGGTTTCCCGTGCACGAGCGGGATGTCGCCGACGTGGCGCTGAGAGCCCTGTTGGAGGAGGGGCATCACGGCAAGGCGTACGACATCAACGGTCCGGAGCTGATCAGCCTGCGCGACCAGGTGAAAGCCATCGCCGACGCGCTCGGCGAAGAGGTCGGGTTCGAGGAGGTCACTCCGGCGCAGGCGCGCGCGATCTACCTGGAGATCGGCGGATTCGCCGCCGAGAACGCGGACTTCCTGCTGGGCTTCACCGACTACGACGGCAATCCGGCCGATCCGGCCGACAGCGTGGACTTCGATCCGAGTGCCCTGGGCCCGCTGCCCACGGCTCAGGCCGTGACGGGCAACCCGCCACGGACGTTCGCGCAGTGGGCACGCGATCACGTCGAGGACTTCCGCTAGGAGATCTCGACGGGCATCTCGTGAGCTCTCTCCGGAGAGTACGGTGTCAGGTGAGTATCTAGGGTTCCGCCGCCCGGCCGGCATCATGCGGGCCGGGCGGGCCTGGTCCGAGCGATATCGCCGGCGGCTCCGGTGGCCGCCGGTCAACTGAAGGGACAAAAGCCTGGAGGTCGTGGTTCCCGCGAGCGTGGGAGCCGGAAAGGCCTCCTGGTGTGCCCGACCGTCGTGCTGTTAGTCCAGCATCTGCCCAGTGGGATCGCGCGTCAGAGCGCGTCGGCTCTTGAGCTGTCCACCGGCCTCATCCCCACGTTGCTGACCGCTTCGGCGCTGGCCTTCGCTCTGGCCTGGCTGTCGTCCGTGGGCGGCATGGGCGGCGGCGTGCTGATGCTGCTCGCCTTCACCGCCCTGTTCGGCCTTCAGGTGGCCGTGCCCACCCTCACGCTGACTCAACTGGTCAGTAACGGGGGCCGCGCCTGGTACAACCGGCGAGACGTCCGGTGGCGGGTCATCAAGTGGCATGCCCTCGGCGCCATCCCCTTCGCCCTGGCCGGCGGACTCCTCCTGCCCTACGTGCCGGGGGAACCGCTCAAGCGTGCCCTCGGCGCGTTTCTCATCGCCGTCGCCCTCTGGCGGCGATTGCGGCCGACGCCCGGCGCGCCGGCCGACAAGACGTTCGCCGCCGTCGGCGCCGGTGCCGGACTCGGCTCAGCCCTGTTCGGGGCGGCAGGACCGCTCGCGGCCCCGTTCTTCCTCGCCAAGGGGCTCACCGGCGCCGCGTACGTCGGAACCGAGGCCGCGGCCTCCCTGATCATCCATCTGACCAAGACGATCGCTTACGGCGCGGGCAGCCTGTTCTCCCTCCACGTGCTCCAGCTCGGCGTGGCCCTCACCCCGGCCATAGTCGCCGGAGCGTGGCTGGGCAAGAGGACCGTCATGCGGATGAACAGCCAGATCTTCGTGCTGGTCGTCGAGGCCGGAATGCTCGTCGCGGCGACCCTGCTGCTCGCAGGCGTCTGAGCCGGAACGCATTCCGGACGTACGCCGCGCCGTCGACCATCACCCCAGATCGGCCGGACGGGTGGGTTCCACCGACGCCAGCGACAGACCGCCCCGGACACACCTGCCCGGCGGGATCTGACATCTGATGTGCATATCCCGGGTTCCGCTTTACGGATCTTCGGAAACGGTAGCTGGCGGCGCTCATGGAGTCGAGTCAGTGAGTGAGTCTGCGATCTGACGGCTTTACCGCTCGTAGCGGCGAGCTTTTTGCCCGGGAATTCGCCAGGTGACGCATGCCGATTTCTACTGCTCTGGATGGATCCAGTCCAGGTGTAGCGATGTGCTTGTCTCGCGGCCACCTCCTCTTGTTAAGGAAGCGTTTCATGGGTGCTCAGGACTCCAATCTCTCGTCGACCGGCTTCGACTATGTCGTCGCGGTGACGCAGGACAGCATCAACGGCACCCTTGAGGAATACCTCTACAGCGGTCTGCCCGAGACCGTTCTGTGCTACGCCTATGACAGCAGTAACGATCCCGTTCTGGTCGACTTCATGGAATTCGTGGCCGGGGCCGGCAACACGGATCCTTTCACCGTGCCCGACGAAACGGCGCCCACGGACCCGAGGGTGCAGAATCTCAGCAACGCCGGTTTCGCGTTCGCGATCAAGGCGAAGCTGGGTGTTCCGGCCGGCTTCGATCCCTCTTCCCTGCCACCGATCATGGTGTTGAAGCCGGGACAGTCGTACGTGACGTACACGCTGATGTTCAGCGAGTTCGTCGCGACGAACCTCACCTACGGTCCGCGCGGGCCGATGGCCTGGTTCAACCAGTCGCAGCCGTCCGGCACGAGCTGGACCTTCTACGGCCCGGTCGACCTGAACTTCCAGGACACCTCGTTCACCAGCCTTCCCTCGGACGTGCAGGAGCGGCTCAAGGGCATCGGCGACCCCGACATGTTCGGCGTCCAGCAGCTCTACTACGACCTGAACAGCTCCGCCCTGGAGCAGGGCTTCCAGTTCGACGAACTTCCGTCGAACAGCCCGCTCAACGGGTTCATGACCGCCGACTTCATCGACACCTACTGGAAGGAGCTCGGTGGCGCCGAGATTCTCGGTTACACCGCGACGCAGACGGCGCCGGTCGAGACCTCGCTCGCGGTGACGGACGTGAACTTCTTCACGCCGGACGCCATCGGCGGGGACGGCGCACCGCTCACGCTGAACTATCTGTGCGCCACCGGCAACGACCAACTGCCGGACACCACGCACGCCGGGTTCGGCTGGAACTGGATCGAGCCCGGCGAGGTGTCACAGTACGACGGCGTGGCCGCGCTGAACCGGAACACGTTCGCCGGCTTCCTGCTCAATTACAACAGCGGCAACGGGCCGACGTTGCTCGAATACATCGAGGGGAACTGCCAGCGGCCGGAGGTGACCTGCCAGTGCAGTGGTCAGGAGATCAAGGAATACTATTTCTATTTCTTCCCCGACCGGCCGACGATGGCCTTTCCCTCGTCAGGCCCGCAGATCATCACCGCCACCTTCTCGCAAAGCGCCTCGGACAAGTGCGGCGGGCCACTCCTCGGCGGCTCCATGAAGCTCACCTTGTCCTACGACATGACGGTGAGCGTGCAGGACGACACGATGACGATCGTCCAGCACCTTGTCCTTTACACCTACATCGAAGACCAGGGGACCGGCGACGGCGGCAATGTCGTCGACAAGACGATCACGGACGTCTACACGATCGGAGTCGACGACATGGGCCGGATGGCGATCCCCGCGCCGGACTCGACCACGGTCGACGACTCCAAGACCCCCGGCGTGAACGGATTCCTGAACTGGTTCACCGGTATCAACGATCTCCTCGATTACGTGACGCAGGCCTCGCAGGCACTCGCCGCGACCACACTTGCGGATGTTCCGGCCTCGGTCATACAGAACTTCATCTTTCCGGGCGGAGCCTCGTTCTCGTTCTGCGACGCCGTCTTCTCGGACAACCAGGACCTTGTCGGTCACATCACGTACGCCGACCCGACGCTGTGACCTCTTTCCAGGAGCGGTGACATTCCCATGAAGATCTTCTTCGACTCCGAGCTGATGGAGAACCACAAGGCCGCCGTGGTCATGGCCCCCGACAAGGCCTTCGAGGTGCTCCAGTCGCAGGACGGCGACGCGCTCTTCTTCTCGATCGGCACCGACGGCGTCTGCTACCTCACCCGCGAGGTGACCGAGACCTCGACGGGCTGGAACAGGATCGATCTCAGCAGCGCGTTGTCGGTGCAGAACGACGGTGCTCAGGTGACGGCCAAGGCGTTCGCCGTCACCCAGAACGTCCAGACCCTCGCCATCGACATCGCGCTCGTGGTGACCGTCGGCGGCGCGGACGGCCTGTACCTCTCCATCGGCAACGCGAACACGGACGCGGCATGGGCGGACGGCGTCACCTGGACGGCCGTCCCGTTCGACGCGGGCACCGCCCCGGACCCGCTCGTCATCGCCGACGTGAGCATCATGAACATCCCCGGGCCCGGCGGCTCCGGCGCTGTCGAGAACATCTTCGTCGACATTCTGCGCCGGCCGGACAGCCCGCTGCTCGACCGCTACTACATCACGCCCGGCACGTCACCCCAGTGGAAGCCGCACAAGCTCGCCGCCGACCTCGCCGCCGGCAGCATCGCCAACTGCCTCGGCCAACGGCCGAACGACCCGACCACCGGCTTCCACGTTCCCGGCATCTACACCTTCGGCACGATCAGCGACGAGACGCAACTGCTCTTCACGCCGCAGTACAACTACTTCCGGCCCGCGAACCCACCCGACCCCGCCCGGCTGATGCCGCCGTCGGGGGCCACCGCGATCGCATCCGCGCTCAACGGCTCCGGCGTGACCAATCTGTTCGTCGCCGCCACGGACGGCCTGTACGTCTTCGCGCCGGACAATCAGTACGACCGGGCGACGCCCGTACAGATCGTGGCGAACAGCCTCTTCGCCGGCGCCGGCACGCTCGCCGCGGCGACCGACGCCAAGCGGACGGCGGTCTGGGGCCTCGGTCCGCAGGGCACCTTGTGCTACGTGAGCTGCCCGGCGGGCAGCGAGGCGGACCCGGCAGCGTGGTCGACGCCGGTGCCGTTGGTGCCCGACGCGGAGCAGTTCGCGTTCTTCCTGAACGTCGGCGCCGGCACCAGCGTGCTGTTCGCCGACGTGGACGGCCAGGACCTCGTCCGACTCACCCAGGATCCCGTCACCACCGACTGGCTCCAGCGCTCCATCCTGCTGCCCGCCACCGTTCCGGACGACGTGATCACCTGCAACAGCTTCACCACCCACGTCACCGTCACCGACGACAGCGGTCTCGCGGCGCCGAACACGGCGGTCGCGGTGACGGCGACCAGCCCGGTCAGCATCTATCTGAACGACGTGTACCACCTGCTCTCGACGACCGTGCCGGTGAACACGACCACCGACGCGACCGGCGTGCTGACCGTCGTCCAGGAAACGCAGTCCCTGGCCGCCGTCTGCTTCCGCGTCGTCCTGACGGATGCGCCGGACGTCGTGGCCGAGGTCAACCCCATGAGCAACGCGACCGCGACGCTGGAGACCGTGCAGACGGGTGACGACCTGCGAGCCGTCATGGTCACGGACGCGGACGGAACGCGGCAGCCGCTCGTGCCGTCCGGCGTCTCCACGGCGGACAGTGACGCGGCCGCCCAGGCCATCGCGCAATTCATGGAGATCAACGCCGGACTGCCGCAGGACGGCTCCCGGCAGACCTCCGGCGACTCCGCCACCTCCAAGGCCAGGGCCGGCCGCACGCCGCAGGTGTGGGGCCTCTCGTTCGCCGGCGGTGGGCTCGCCTATCACGAGGGCGCCGGTGCCGTCGAGCACCTCGCCCCCGGGACGCCCGGGGAGGCGCCTCTCGGCATCGGTTCGGACATCTCAGTGGCGATGGGTGACTTCTTCTCATGGCTGCGGGACGGCTTCGAGGACGTCGAGAAGTTCGTCGTACAAGAGGCCGAGGGCATCTACCACTTCGTCGCGACGATCGCGGGCAAGGTCTACGACGTGTTGCTCGACTGCGTCGCCGCGGTCGTGCACGCCGTGGAGTTCGTCCTCAACAAGATCATGGTGTTCTTCGAGGACCTGATCAAGTGGCTGGGTTTCCTGTTCGTCTGGTCGGACATCGTGCGCACGCACAACGTGCTGAAGAACCTCTTCACGCAGTACCTGGTGAAGTGCGTCGACGGGCTCGACGGCGCGGAGACCCAGGTGCGGAACGTGTTCGCCCAGGTGCAGGGTTATGTCGACACGTGGGCCGGCCTGCCGGACGACATCCCGGCGAGCCTGGGCGACACCAGCCGGAGCAGTGCCATGGCGGCAGCCACCCCGATGCCCGGCCAGAACAGCCCGCAGAGCAATTGGGGGCTGTTCCAGCTGAAGAGCAACGCGGCCAACGGCACCACGACCGCCCAGCCCAACCAGGGGGTCACGGGTGACGTGACGGCCACGCTGCAGCCGCTGGTGGACGCCCTGAGCAGGGAGAAGGACATTTTCGAACTCGCCCTCCAGAGCTTCAGGACCGACGTCATCGACAAGATCGACCAGCTCACGTTCACCCAGCTTCTCGAAGAAGCGATCGCGATCATCATCGACGCGCTGTTGCAGAGCGTCGAGAACGTCCTGATCGCGGCGATCAACGTGCTGGCCGAGCTCGTCGAAGGCTGCATGGAGATCCTGAACGCGACCCTGGAGATCCCCGTCCTGTCGTGGATGTACAAGAAGGTCTCCGGCAACGACCTCAGCCTGCTGGACGCCGCCTGCCTGGTGGCCGCGATCCCGGTCACGCTCGGCTACAAGCTCGTCGCCGACGCCGCGCCGTTCCCGGACGACGCCACCACGACCGCGCTCATCGACGCACCGGACTTCGCGACCATCCGACGGCTCTGCGCCTCCACGCCCGCCCCGTCCACCAGGCCGGTGAGCGGGCAGGCCCAGAAATCAGTCGACGACGTCATGGCGCTCACCGGTGGTGTCGGCTCCCTCATCGGAGCGGTGTCGCTGAGCATCTTCCAGCCGCTGGCCAAGAAGTTCCGGGACAGCGAGGTCTTCCCGATCATCAACGGCCCGTCGTACCTGCTCTACGTGACTCCCGACATCGTGGGGCAGCTCGCCGAGCCGAAGAACCCGCAGTGGTGGGACATCACCAACCAGGTCCTCGGAGATCTCATGACCGTGAAGGCGGTCGTGGACATGTGCGTCGGATTGACCGAGGAAGGGTCGGCCGCGGACAAGGTATGGGGTCCGGTGACTCCCTACCTGGACGCCGCCGCGAACCTCGTCTGGAACGCGCCGACCCTCGGCGCGTTCGCCTGTTCGGAGGGAGACACGATCGACGAACTGAATGTCTGGGGCGGCACCTGTTTCAACCTCAACGGCATGATGTCGCCCGTGCTGGCGGACGACGAGGACCCCGTCTCCTGGGGCATCGCGGTCGGCGTCGCAACGGTGCTCAACCTCGCCTACGGCTCGATGTCCTGCGCGTCCAGCGCCCTGACGTTCAAGTCCTGAAGCACGCGCCGGCATTCGAGACGGAACGGACGAAGGCCCCTTACCGCTCGGGCCTGCGCACCGCCTGGCCGCGCTGCATCCGGGGCCGACCCCGACCCCGCCGGCCGGCTGCTCAGCCGTGATCAAGGGATCCCGCCGCATGGTCACCCGAGCCAGGATGGTCATACGCAGGTTGGAAGGTAGCGGCTCGTGGAGACGAAGTCGCTGATGGAGAGGGAATCAACCGCACTCAACCTCGTCACCTCATCCGTTGTGACCGGTTCCGCGCCGAGCCCGGAAGACCAGAAGCGGGAGTGCGGGTCGAGCGGGTTGACAATGACGACGAGCGTAGTCCAGCCCTTGGCCTTGGTGAGGGTCCGTGTGCGCTCCTCATCGTGTTGCACGTGGTAGTCGAGCTGGCTGCACGCGGGAGCGTCGAAGGTGGCATAGTGCTCAGGCCTTTGCGCCTTGTCGCTGTAGGACAACACGACATGGACCTGGACAGTGGTGGGCAGGGCGTTCCCGTTCTTGACGGTGATTGTGCCCCCGGTCATGAGGGGGTCGGCGATATCTACTTCGCCCGGTTCAACGTTGATGCGCAACGCGAAATCACGCTGACTGGCCCGATCGGACGCTGTCTTTGCCCGCTGAACATCCGATCGCTGCTGTTCACTGACGCGCAGAGCGTTCATGGAGACGATGAACGCGGGCACGGACATGAGGCTCCCGGTGATCCCCGCGATGGCAGTCCAGAGCTGGATCGAGGTGAGTCTGCGACGAAGATGCCGACCCGCCCGACGGCGAGTGGCAAGTCGTCTGATGGTTCGAGTGGAGAGGCGGGGATCATGGTTGTGTCCAGGCATGTGCTCAGCGTGGAGGAACTACTCAGCATCAGAGGCGGATCGGCGTGTTGTGCTGTGCTGTCCTGGATGGTGTCGGTATGCGGTGAAACGTCTGGACGGACGAACGTAAGAGAGCATCGGCTGGACGATCTGCCGCAAGATGCGAACAGGGCACAGCCCGAGGCGAGACCGGACGAGCGCGGGGCTCGGAGCCGCGCCACCGGGTCTTCGCCGAAGGCAGACCCGCGCCGATGGGGTAGCCGACTCCTACAGCGGCAGTGAGCAGTGGCCATGGTGACGGGACGGCCTCCGTTGTCGTTGGTGACGTAGCCCGTGACTCCTCGGAAGGCTCACATGTCGGGTTGAGCAGCAAGAAGAAAACCTGCTTGAAGAACGATCGTCGGCGGCCGGCATGATTCGCAGCTGACCCCGGCCAGTAGCCGTACGGCGGCGAGCGGGCGCGGCCGCCGGCCCGGTGGCAGCCCTCGTGCCTTACAGGCCGAGGTAGAAGCGTATGACCGTGCCGTCCTCAGAGGCGTGGACGCGTACGAGATCAGCCACATAGTGCACCAGCAGCAATCCTCGGCCGCCGAGCTGCGTAGGATCGGGCGGTCTGCGGCCGGCCAGCGGGTCCGACAGCCGTCCCGCGTCACGGACCTCGCACACGAACTGTCCGGCCTCGGACCAGACCGCCAGCGTCCCCTGTCCGCCGCCGTGCCGCACGCTGTTGGTCGTCAACTCGGCGACCGCCAGTTCCGCATCCCCCAGCCGCTGCCCTGTAAGCCCCAGCCGCATGGCATGGGCGACGGCGAACTGCCGGACCGCGGGGAGCTGCGGATCCGTGAAGGAGAAGACGGCTGCGTCCGCCGCGGGCACCAGCATCTCGTTGTAGCGGGCGACGACCGCCCGCCAGTCGTAGGCGTCGCTCGCCTCCTCCCGGCCATTGCTGATGACGGTGGGGTGGGTGATCCGCGCATCGGCGATCACCTCGGCGTCCAGCCGCCCCTCGTCATACGGGCACAGGATCGTCGCCGCCCGGCCCTCGAAGGCCGCGTTGATCAGCGCCTCGTGCTGCGCGCACGCAGGGTATTCCGCCGCGCTGCGCCCGGCCCAGATCGGCTCGCCGATGATCCGCACGCGTCCGTGCGGGTGACGATCGGCGAAGCCGCGCAGCACGCGGGGGATGATCCGTCCAGGGTTGCGGCCGACGTCGGTCATGTCCAGGAACGTGATGCCCTCGGCGTCGGCACCGAGTCCCGTCTTGATCAGTTCGAGGTTGGGGCCGGGCACCGCCACGGCCGCCGGCTCGCCGATGGCCAGGCCCTCCCGCAGGAACGCCACCGTCTGCTGGGTGTACTCCTGCTCGGTGCGGTAGAAGAGCGCAGGATGCGCGAATGCCTCGCTCGGGGTCATCGTGCTCATCACTGCGCTACCTCGATCTGCGGCAGGTTCGGCCAGAACATCTCCAGCAGCCGCGGCAGCTGCGGTGGCGGCCCCTCCACGACGACCCGCCCCTCGGGCAGGCCCATGGCGGCGATCGCCAGCGCTGTCACCCCGGCAACGTCCATGAACGTCACCTCCGACAGCTCCACGTGCGAAACGCCCGTGTGCCGGCGAGCCAGCCCGGACAGGGCCTCCTCCCAGACAGTGCGGGTGCTCGCGCTGATCTCGCCGCTGACCCGGATGCCGGGACGATCAGGCATCGGGATCACTGCCAAGGCGACCTCGGCCGGAACCGCGGGGCTCAGACCACCGCCCGCATGCGGGACACCCACGCTCGCACTCCTTCACCATCTGCCCGCCCCTGACATCGCACCTCGCCAGGACAGAAAGGACACGCCTGTGCGCCCGGGCAGTCTACCTGGGGCCGGGCCGGCGGGCGCCGGAGGCGGTGCTCGACGTCTTCGGCACCGTCTCCAACACCTGCTGTGCGCCTGGGCCGTCCCGGCGCAAGCGCCGCGGAGGTGCGGGCGGCGGCGACCGACGCCCGTGCAAAAGAGTCCGCCGGGCCCGTGTCGCGGCCGTGGGACCTCGATACGGCCGTCACGGTGACGGCCGCCGGTCCTCGACTGCGCGGGAACATTTGTCCAAGACCGGCGGCCGGCCGCGCGTGCAGAGTCGCCGCATGAGTGAATACGACATTGAACGTTCGCATGGGATGCACGTGGTCCATGACGGCCCGCGGCAGGCGCCGCCGTTGTTGCTCATCCACGGGTCGGGGGCCTCGGGCGGTTTCTGGGGTCCGGTGGTCCCGGCGCTGGCCGGTCACCGTCACGTCATCCGGGTCGACCTCCCGGGTTGCGGCCAGTCCCCGCCCGCGCCGTCGTACGACGTGCCCGCGCAGGCGGGTCGGGTGGCGGCGCTGCTGGACGACCTCGGGCTCCGTCACGTCGCCGTGGCCGGGCACTCCAGCGGCGGCTACGTCGCCACCGCGCTGGCCGAGCAACGTCCCGACCTCGTGGGTTCGCTTGCGTTGATCAGCAGTGGCCCGAGCCCGGACGCGCTCCTGCGGCAGCCGTTCATCCTCCGGGTGCTGCTGGCCCCGCCGTTGGGCCCGCTCATGTGGCCGAGGCGTTCGGATGCGATGATCCGCAAGGGGATCAGCGCGACCGCCGTTCGCCCCGTTGACCTCCCGGACGACGTGGTCGCCGACGTCCGGGGCATCACCTACCGCGTGATGAGGACGGTGCTGCGCCAGAACACCGCCTACATCGCCGAACGGAGCGTGCCCGAGCGGCTCGCCGTCCTCGGGGCCCCCGTGCAGGTGATCTTCGGTGCTGCCGACCCCCGTTGGGACCCGTCGTCGGCGCGCCGATACGACGCGGTGCCGGGCGCGCGGGTCGAGCTGCTGCCCGGCGTCGGGCACCTGCCCATGCTGGAAGCCCCCGAGACGATCGGCGAACTGCTGCTGGACTTCACGGCGGCGGGGCCGACGACGACCCGTGATCCCTGATGCCTGGACTGGCCACGTGCCGCCTGCCGGACCGCGCCACATCCTGCCGGCCGCGTCGAGCGTGGCGAAGCCAGGCGCCGCGCCCGCGAGCGCGGAGGCGGCCGCGAAGACGGCGAGGGCTCCGGCGAACGAACGCTTGTACCCGATGCGGTCGGCGATCCGCCCGCCCGTGAGCAGGAAACCCGCCAGGGCCGTCGTGCAGGCGGTGACCACCCAATGGCGGTCGGCGTCCCCGAAGCCGAGATCGCGCTGCACCGACGGCAAGGCGACGTTGACGATCGTGGCGTCCGATGCGGCGGGCGTACGGGCCTATAGCGGCTCTACAGCGGATCCATAGCGCGGGCGCGCATAGTCAGTGATCAGCCCGTCCGGCTGGACGCGGCAAGCGGTTCACCAGCGCCGGCCAAGGGCGCCGGCGGGCCCGATGCCGATTGTCTGGACGGCCGAAGGGGCTGGCTGACAATCAGCGGTTCGGTGAGGCTGAGGTCCCGCCGGCGACACGGCGATGCGGGGGAATGCCGACGCAGCAGCTGACCGGGCGGGGCGGCCCGCGTTGTGCACTGAAT
This sequence comes from Nonomuraea sp. NPDC048881, assembly GCF_040649795.1. NCBI lineage: Bacteria > Bacillati > Actinomycetota > Actinomycetes > Streptosporangiales > Streptosporangiaceae > Nonomuraea > Nonomuraea sp. NPDC048881. Next base: position 332,642 of record NZ_JBEZGC010000008.1, on the reverse strand, counting down.
CCGTGGCCGCCCCGGGGCGGTCGGGAGGTCACACATCAACAGCGACGAGAGGTGACGGCATGACCAGGACGACGCTCAGACTCGCCGCGATCGGGCTGCTTACCGCAGCCGGACTCGCCCTGGCCGCCGGCCCCGCAGCCGCCAAGGAGGAACCCTGGCCCAGCTCGGGCGGGATCGCCCCGATGGGCAACGACTACTGGCCGCACAGCGGGGGGTGAGGTGTGCGACGCGGGCCGGACTTCCGGCACGGACTCTGATGCGCGGACAAAGTGATGGCATATGCGGCGGCGAACCATCTCTGCGAATCCGCGAGCGCTCGACTTTCGAAGGTCAGACAAACACGGGACGGTGTCATGCTCAGACTCAAGGCCGTGATCGCAGCGATCATCATGGCGCCCCTCGCCAATTCGTTGCTCGTGACCCCGGCCGCTCATGCGGCCACCAGCGGCGAATGGAAGACGTACGGCCCCTACAGCTTCGTGTTCGACCTCCCGAACAAGCTGTGCATGCTGTCCATCTCCGACGGCAAGACCTATGAGGGGAACTGCGCGCAAGGCGGCGCCAGAGCTCGCTGGCACGTCCGCCACAACACGGTCACCCACATGGTCGTACTCCACAATGTCAACTACGACAAATGTCTGAATGTCGATAGCGGCTTCACCGTCACCACCGGCCCCTGCGGCAACGTCTGGAGCCAGCAATTCAACGAGGAAAAGATCTCGGCCGGCACCAGTCAACACAGTGGCCGTTATTGGTACCAGCCGGTGGCTGACGCGAGCAAATGCCTCCTGAGAGGCTGGCGTGTCGGCTCCTGCAGCGAAAATGGAGCCATATATTACCAATACTATAATGCGCCGTAAGTAACCTCTGTGGCGGCCCGATGAATGGGGGCCCCGCTGCGTGTGCCGTCCATGAGCGGGGCCCTTGCACCCCCTTCGCATGGAGAGTGCCGCGGGATCGGGCCGGGCTTCGGTCTCAGCGCAGCCAGTCGTCCAGGCGGGCGGCGACGAACGTGTCGTCCACCATCCAGGGATAGGCCGCGCTCACCCGCGCGATCTCCTCGGCCTGCCCCGGTGACAGGCCCTCGTCCGGGTCCAGGCACCACGTCCCGGCCAGCAGGCCCTGGCGGCGCAGCACCTCGTGCACCCCGGCGATGCAGCCGCGGAAGCCGCCCGCCACGTCGAACACCGCGCCGTTGGCGTCGGTGAGGTCGCCGGCGCGGGCCAGCAGGGAACGCAGCACCTCGTCGTCCCCCGCCCACGCCCGGCGCACCTCGTCGAACATGAGCACCGCCGCCCGCGTCCACACCGCCCACTGGCCGAGCAGCCCGCCGACGATCCGGCGGCCCGCGACAGGGGAGAGCAGGTCGGCCAGGATGTTGTCGTCGTTGCCGGTGTAGAGCGCGATGTCGTCGCCGCGCCCGGACGCCGCCACCGCCCTGACGACGTCGAGCGTGCGATACCGGTCGAAGGGCGCCATCTTGATCGCCACCACCGACTCCTGCTCGCTCAGCGACCGCCAGAACGACGGGCCGAGCCGGCGTCCGCCCACCGCCTCCTGGAGGTAGAAGCCGACCACCGGCAGCACCTCGCCCACCGCCCTGGCCCGCGCCAGCAGCTCCGGCTCGCCCGCCCCGGGCACCTGGGGCGACAGCAGCACGGCGTGGTAGCCCAGCGAGGCGGCGAGCTCGGCCTCCGCCACGGCCTGGGCGGTGTCGCCGCACGCGCCCGCGACCATGACGAACGGCCGCTCCGCCTCCTTCGCCACGACCTCGGCGGCCAGCTCCAGCACCGGCCGCAGCAGCCCCGCCCGGCGGATCTCGAACTGCGTCGTGTGCACCGCCACGGCCGCGCCGCCCGCCCCCGAGGCCAGGTAGTAGCGGGTGAGCGCGCGCTGGCGGCGCTCGTCCAGGGTGCGCCCGCCGGTCAGCGCCAGCGGATGGGCGGGGATGACCGTCCCCTCCCGCAGCAGGCCGATCGACATCTCAGAACCTCCCGTCGCGTACCGCGAACTTGGTCGGCTTGCCCGACAGGGGCAGCCCGCGCGACAGCCAGCCGGCCTGCCACCCGATCAGGGTGTCCAGCGGCACGTCCGGGTAGCCGAACAGGCCGTGGCAGCGCGAGGCGTCGCTGAGCAGCGCGGTGCCGCTCTCGCCGCCGGTGAAGGACGCCTTCGTCCCCATCGCGGCGGCCAGCCGGGCCGCCGTGCGCCGCACCGAGGCGGTCTCCGGGCCGGTCAGGTTCAGGGTGAACGCCTCCGGGGCGCGCGCGTGGCGCAACGACCGCAGCGCGACCTCGTTCGCGTACCCCTGCCAGACGACGTTGACGTGCCCGGTGGTGAGGTCCACCGGCTCGCCCGCCGCCACGGTGGCCGCGAGGTCGGCCAGCACGCCGTAGCGCAGGTCCACCGCGTAGTTCAGGCGCAGGATCGCGACCCTGGTGCCATAGGCCGCGGCGGCGTGCTCGAAGACGCGCTCCCGGCCCAGGCAGCTCATCGCGTACTCGCCCACCGGGTCCGGCCGGTCCTCCTCGGCGCTGCCGCCGCCGGCCACGTCCACCAGCGGGTACACGTTGCCGGTGGAGAACACCGCGATCGCCGAGTCGCGGTAGCGCCGGGCCACGGCGGCCGGCAGCGCCGCGTTGACCGCCCACGCCTGGTACGGCGCCGCCGACGTGCCGAACTTGGCGCCCGCCATGAACACGACGTTGGCCGCGTCCGGCAGCCCGGCCAGGTCGCCGCCGGACATCAGGTCGGCGGCGACCACCTCGACGCCGTCGTCGGCCAGCGCCCGCGCCGCCCGGCCGTCCGACCAGCGGGACACGGCGTACACGCGGGCCGAGCCGCGGCCCGCCGCCTCCAGGGCCCGCCGCGCCAGCCGGACCAGGCTCGGCCCCATCTTGCCGCCCGCGCCGAGCACGACGAGGTCGCCGTCGAGCCCGGCGACGTCGGCGGCCAGCGCGGCCGACGGGGTGGCCAGCCGGTCCTCCAGCTCCTGCTCAGAGGTGAACACGCGCGGCTCCTTCGGGTCGCCGGTAGGCCACGCCCATCCGGTCCAGCAGGGGAAGGTGATCGGCCAGCCGCCGGGTGAAGCCGCCCAGGTCGCGGCCCGCCGACCAGGCGGCCTCGGCCACGGCGCACAGGCGCGGGAAGGCGTTGTAGTCGAAGCGTTCCCTGGTGGGCAGGTACTCACCCCACAGCTGGGCCTGCATGCCGAGCACGGAGTCGCCGGCGTCGTACCCGTAGACCGTCTCCAGAGGGAGCGGCCCGGAGATGCTGACCGGCTCGCCCGGGGCGTCGGACTCGGCGTAGTCGAGGTAGGTGTGCGTGTGCGGCGCGGCGACCACGTCGTGCCCGGCGCGCAGGGCCGCCTCGATCCGGTCCACGCCCCGCCAGGCCATGATCACCATGTCCTCGGGCGGGTCGTGGTCGAGCATGTCGTCCCAGGCCACCGCGCGGCGGCCGAGCCCGCGCAGGTGCCCGGCCAGCAGCCGGCCCCACCAGCCGAGCAGGGCCCGCGGCCCGTCGAGCCCGGCCTCGGCGACCCGCCGCGCCGCCTCGGGGTCGGCCGCCCACTCGCCGGCGCGCACCTCGTCCCCGCCGATGTGCACGTACCGGGACGGGAACACCTCGCACAGCTCGTCGAGCACGTCGCGGGCGAACCCGGCGGCCCGCTCGCCCACGTTGAGCACGTGGGAGGAAATGCCCCACGACGTCCGCACCTGGACGGGCGTCCCGGAGGGGTGGCCCAGCCACGGGCAGGCGGCGATGGCGGCCTGCGAGTGGCCGGGGAACTCGATCTCGGGGACCACGCTCACGCCGCGCGCCGCCGCGTAGGCCACCAGGTCGCGCAGCTCCCGCTGGGTGTAGAAGCCGCCGTGCGGGACGCCGTCGAACCGGCCCTCGCGGGCGTGCCCGGCCGGCGACTCGGCGCGGCGGGCCCCGGCCTCGGTCAGCCGCGGGTGCGCGCGCACCTCGAACCGCCAGCCCTGGTCGTCGGTCAGGTGCAGGTGGAGCACGTTGAACTTGTGCAACGCCAGCAGGTCGACGTACGAGCGCAGGAAGGACATCGGACGCCACCAGCGGGCCACGTCGATCATCACGCCGCGCCAGGCGTACCTGGGCACGTCGCGCACCGTCCCGCAGGGCACGCCGCCGGGGCCGTCGAGCTGGCGCAATGTCTGCACGCCCCAGCGCAGCCCGGCGACGTCCGCCGCGGCGATCACCGCCCGCTCCCGGGTGACGTCGAGGGTGTAGCCCTCCGCGCCGAGCGACGGGTCCGGCACCAGGCGCAGCTCGATCTCGCCGGGGGCGTCGCCGCCCGCGGCCGGTCCGAGCAGCTCCCTGGCCAGGGCGGCGTGCGGCCCGCGCACCGGCGCGCGCACGCCGGGCTGGAACGTTCCCTCGGCCCGACGTGCCGAGACGGGCAGGGGGATCACCGGCGGGACCACTGGGGGACCACCGTCGGGACCACCGTCGGGATCGCCGTCGGGATCACCGTCCCAGCACCGTTCGGAAGGCGGCCAGGGCCTCGCCGACGGGCGCCGCGTCGGGGTACCACGCGCGTTCCCACTCCAGCGCCAGGAAGCCCGCGTAGCCGATCCGGCCCAGCTCGGCCAGCACGCCCGGCACGCCCACCGCGCCCTTGCCCGGCAGCACCGGCGCGAGGTCGGCGGGCGAGGCCGCGTCCTTGATCTGCACGTGCCGCAGGTACGGGCCCAGCGCGTCCGCGGTGGCCGCGGCGCTCTCGCCGGCCCGCCACGGGTTGACCACGTCCCACAGCGCGCCGACGCGCGGCGAGCCGACCCCGGCCAGCACGCCGGCGACCGCCTGGCCCGTCAGGAACACGTCGTGCGTCTCCAGCAGCACGTCCACGCCGTTGTCCGGCAGCCGACCGGCCACGTCCGCGAGCCTCCGAGTCGCGGCGGCGGCCGGGTCGTCCTGCCCTTCGACCCCGCCGAAGACCCGCACGTACGGCGAGCCGAGCGCTTCGGCGATCTCGACGTGGCGCAGCACCTCGGCCACCGGGTCGCCGTCCGGCCGGGCCACGCGGGTGTAGGAGCACACGGCGACGATCCCGATCCCGGCCGCGGCGAACGTCCGGGCGATCGAGCGCAGCTCGGCGTCGGGGGTGTCCGGCGCGACGATCTCACCTTCGGCGCAGCGCAGCTCGACGGCGGCGCAGCCGTACCGGGCGGCGGTGGCGACGACCTCCTCGGCCGGTGCGCCCGGCATGCCGAGCGTGCTGAACGCGAGCGGGTTCATGACTGTCCCTTCACTGTGACGGTGGAGCCCCGGCGGGCGGACTCGTAGACGGCCAGGGCGACGTCGAGGACCGACAGGGCGTACTCGGCGGTGACCTCGGGGGCGGTGCGGCCGGCGCAGGCCCGCGCGAAGTCGGCGAGCTGCGCGGCGAACGCGGTGGCCATCTCGCCGATGCCGGGCGCGGCGACCTGCGTGGCGACGCCGCCCCGGAAGGACCAGACGCCCTCGCCGCGGCTGATGCGCAGCGCGCCCTCGCCGCACACGATCTCCGCCTCGTCGGTGAACGGCAGGCCGGTGCCGGTGACCGAGATCGTCGACCGGGTGCCGTCGGCGTGCCGGGCCAGGGCGACCGCCTCGGTCTCCACCGACCCGCCGGCGGGCCCGGCGACGTGCGCGGTGACCTCCGCGATCGGCGAGCCGACCAGCATCTGGAGCTTGTCGATGCTGTGCGTGCCGACGTTGAGCACGATGCCGCCGCCGGCCATGTCGGCGTCGAGGAACCAGCGGGGGCGCGTGGGGTCGGCGTAGTCGGCGGTGCGCCGCTCGGCGGCCACCACGACCTGGCCGAGCTCGCCCGAGGCGAGGAACCCGGCCGCCGCGCGCAACATCGGGACGAAGCGCAGCACGTGCCCGACGGCGAACACGACGCCGGCCGCCCGGCACGCCTCGATCATGCGGACGGCGTCCTCGCGGGTGGTGGCGATCGGCTTCTCCACGAGCACGTGCAGCCCGGCCGCGGCGGCGTCGAGGGTGATCGGGGCGTGCAGCGCGTGCGGCACGGTGATCACGACCGCGTCGAGGCCGCCGGCGTCGAGCATCGCCCGGTGGTCGGTGAAGACGCGGGCGCCGGCCTCGGCGGCCAGCTTCTCGGCCGCCTCGGCCCGGACGTCGCACACCGCGGCGACCTTCACCTGCCCGGCGCTCTGGCGGGCGGCGGCCACGTGGAACTCCGCGATGGTGCCCGCGCCGATGATGCCCAGGCGCAGCCCGGATGTTGTGGTCACGATTTCCTTTCCGGATCGGACATGGGCTCTGGTCAGCCCTTGAGACCCGCGGACATGGTTCCGCGGACGAAGTAACGCTGGGCCAGCACGAACACGACCAGCATCGGCAGCAGGCTCATCATCGCCGCGGCCGTCACCAGCTGGTCGTTGCCGACGAACTGCCCCTTCAGGCTCAGCACGCCGACCGGCAGCGTGTAGTTCTCCGGCGAGGTGAGGTAGATCGTGGGCTCCAGCACGGCCTTCCACGAGGTGGTGAAGGTGAAGACCGCGAGCGTGGCCAGGGCGGGCTTGGCCAGCGGCAGGTGGATGCGCCAGAACACCTGCCAGGGGTTGGCGCCGTCGAGGCCGGCCGCCTCCTCGAAGTCCTTGGGGATGCCGAGGAACGTCTGCCGCATCAGGAAGATCCCGATCGGCGTGGCCAGCCAGTACGGCACGATGAGCGGCAACATGGAGTCCAGCCAGCCCAGCGAGCGGAACAGCAGGAAGTTCGGGACGATCGTGATGACGGTCGGCAACATCATCGTGCCCAGGGCCATCGTCAGCAGCGCCTGCTTGCCCGGCAGCCGCATCCTGGCCAGGGAGTGCCCGACCATGGCGCTGGTCAGCACGTTCCCGGCCACCGCGAGCACCGCGATCACCAGGCTGTTGGCCAGGTAGAGCCCGAACGGCGTGCGCCGCCACACCTCGGCGTAGTTGTCCCACTGGACCGGGTCGGGGATCCACGCGGGCGGCACCTGGATGTACTGGGCGAAGCTCTTGAGCGAGTTGCCCAGCGCCGCGGCGAAGGGCAGCAGCATGACCGCCGCCCCCGCCAGCACCAGCACGTACGAGACGGTCTTACGCATAGTGCACCCACCTGCGCTGGAGCCGGAACTGCACCAGGGTCAGCGCGAGCACCAGCACGAACAGCACCCACGCCACGGCCGAGGCGTAGCCCATCTGGAAGAACTGGAAACCCTGCCGGTAGAGGTAGAGCACGGTCAGCTCGCTCGCGCCGTGCGGCCCGCCGTCGGTCATCACGAAGACCTGCTCGAACGACTGCAGCGTCTCGATGGAGGTGAGCACCAGCACCAGGAACGTGGTGCCGGAGATGCCCGGCAGGGTGATGTAGCGGAACCGGTTCCAGGCCGACGCGCCGTCGATCTTGGCGGCCTCGTAGCGCTCCTCTGGGATGGCCTGCAGGCCCGCCAGGAAGAGCACCGTCATGTAGCCGACGCCCTTCCAGACCGCGACCGCCGCCAGCGTGGGGATCACCAGCGCCGGATCCTGCAACCAGTTCTCGGCCGGCAGCCCGAGGAAGCCGAGCACCTGGTTGGCGATGCCGGTCTGCGGGTTGAAGACGGCGTCGGCCACGTAGGCGACGACCACCCACGAGGAGACGACCGGCACGAAGTAGGCCGCGCGGAACAGCGCCATGCCGCGCAGCCGCTGGTTGAGCGCGACCGCCAGGGCCAGCGCCAGCGCCGTCTGCGCCGGCACGAACAGCACCGCGAAGTAGGCGGTGTTGCCCAGCGTGCGCCAGAAGACCGGGTCGCCGAACAGCCTGGTGAAGTTGCCGAACCCGACGAACCTCGGCGCCGACATCAGGTCGTACTCGGTCATGCTGAAGAACAGCGAGGCCAGCAGCGGCCAGGCGGCCAGCGCGACCAGGTGCAGGAGGTAGGGCGAGGCGAACGCGAAGGCCCAGGCCCGCTCGCCCGTGCGCCGCCGCCGGGCGGGCGGCCGCGGCTCGGCGGCCACCTGCCCGGAGCGCCTGGTGAGCACCGTCACTGCGTCTTCCCGGCGTAGAAGCGGTCGATGACCTCCTGGGCCTCCTTCTGCCCGGTCTGCAGCGCGGTGGCGACCGGCGTGGCGCCCGACAGGGCCTCGTTCATGCGCTTGGCCAGGGCCTCGGTGTACTCCGACCACACGGCGTTGGTGCCGAGGTCGGTGGCCGCGTCCAGCGACTCCAGGAAGACCGGGCCGCGGTCGGCGGGCAGGGCCGTGGCGGCGACCTTCTTGTTGATCGGGATCGCCTCGCCCAGCTCGGCCCACTTGCGCTGCGGGCCCTCGCCGGAGAAGAAGGTGATCCACTTCCACGCCGCGTCGGCCTGCGCGGGGGAGGCGCCCTTGCCGACCACCCAGGAGTTGACGATCGCGACGTTGCCGCGCCCGGCCGGGCCCTTCGGCAGCGGCGCCACGCCGAAGTCGACGCCCGCGCTCACCGCGGGCAGCGTCCGGGCGTAGATGCCGTACGACATGGCGACGCGGCCGGTCGCGAACAGCGTGTGCACCACGCCCTTGCCCATGGCCTCGGTGGTCACGTAGTCGGGGGCGAAGCCGTCCTTGCCCATGGCGCGCAGCATCCAGTCGAGCGCGGCCGTGGACTGCGGGCTGTCGACGACGACCTTGTGGCCCCCGTCGGTGACGACGTCGCCGCCGAACGCCTTGACGATGGGCCACCAGCTCTCGGTGAACCCCGGCGAGTACGCGCGGAAGCCGTAGGTGTCGGGCTTGCCGTCGCCGTTGGCGTCCTTGGTGAGCTTCTTGGCCGCGGCGGCCAGGTCGTCGTAGGTCCACTCGGCCGTCGGCTCGGCCACCTTGGCCTCGGCGAACAGCTTCTTGTTGTAGAAGAGCACCGGGGTCTGGGCGCCCTGGGGGAAGCCGAAGACCCGGCCCTGGGCGTCGCGGTTCAGCTCGATGCCGGAGAAGTCGGCGGCGTTGACGGTCTTGACCCGGTCGCTCAGGTCGGCGAGCGCGCCGCGGGCGGCGAACTCCTGCACGAGCACGCCGTCCGACAACCACACCTGGGGCGCCTGGCCGCCGGCGATCTGCGTCCTGAGCCGCTCGAAGAACTTGACGTACGGCGCGACCTCCAGCTGCACCTTGATCGACGGGTTGGCGGCCGTGAACTCCTTGACGAGCTCCCGCATGGTCGTGTCGGCCGGGTCGCCCGCGGCGGCGTAGAAGCCGAGCTTCAGGGTGACCGCCCCGGAGTCGTCGGCCGGGCCGCCGCACGACGCCGTGCCGGCCACGGTGAGGACGGCCGCCGCGGCAGCGGCGAGCACGCGCACTCTCATTGGGTCCTCCAACAGGAACGAAGAGGGGGAAGGGGGGTGAGGGGGACGCCGCCGTCACGTCGGGACGCGGACCTCGACCAGGCTGCCGGAGGCGGCTCCGCAGGAGGCGCGGACGGCCAGGCGGGGCTGGAGCACGACCCGGCAGACGGGGGCGGCGGGGCCGAGCTCGATCCGGCGCAGCAGCAGCTCGGTCGCCATCCGGCCGACCTCGGCCTTGGGCGGCGAGACCGCGGTGAGCGGCACCTCCGACAGGTCGGCGACCTCGTCGTCGTAGGCGACGACGGCGATGTCGTCGGGCACGGTCAGGCCGACCCGGCGCAGGTAGGGCAGCAGCGCGGTGGCCTCGCGGTCGCCGAGGCACACCACCGCGCGCACCTTCTCGGCGACCAGCGTGTTGGCGTAGGCCAGCATGTCGGGGCCGGTCCAGACGGGCTGCCTGGCCACGGCCTCCGGGATCTCCGGAAGCCCGAGGTCGGCGACGGCCTGGCGGTATCCCGCGAAGACCTGCTCGGAGCTGGCGGTGCCGATGCGGCCCAGGTAGCCGATCCGGCTGCGGCCGAGCCCGCTGAGGTGCTGCACCGCCGCGTAGCCGCCGCCGTGCACGTCGGTGCAGACGTAGGAGGTCGGGTCGGCCGGGCGGGGGTCGGCCGGGCGGCGTTCCACCAGCACGTACGGCACGGGCAGCCCGCGCAGGCGGGCCAGGTGGGCGTCGGGGTCGGCGGCGAGGTGCAGGTTGGGCACCAGCAGCAGGCCGGCCACGCCGACGTCGACGAGCTGCTGGATCTGCCCGGCCTCGACGTCGGGGTCGTAGTTGGAGCAGGCCAGCACGAGCTGCACGCCGGCGGCGGTGGCCGCCCGCTCGATGCCCTGCACGACCTGCGGGAAGTAGTAGGTGTTCGACGGGACGAGCGCGCCGATGAGACGCGGCCTGGCCCCCGGGGTGACGGAGCTGGTCACGAAGGTGCCCGACCCCTGCCGGCGCCGGACGAGCCCCTCCTCGACCAGGAGGTCGACCGCGCGGCGCACGGTGTTGACCCCGACCGAGTAGGTCTGCGCCAGCTCGGACTCGGTCGGCAGCCGGCCGCCGACCGGCCAGCGGCCCTGCACGATCTCCTGCCGCAGGCGCGCCGCGAGGGTGCGGAATCGCCTTCCCCTGGGGAGGGAATTCATTCCTTCAGGTGGCTCCATAACGGGATTCTTCTCGTCATTCCGAAGTAATGTCAACCCTAAATTCACTCCGTTATTCGCGGCATATTAGGAATGAATTCCCTCCCATTGGGGTCACCAGCGGGCCGTGACGTCCTTGTCGCGGTCGTAGGCGGCGGCCCAGTAGTGGCCCGTGGCGGTCAGGCGGTGACCGGCGAAGCCCACCTCGCCGGTCGGCTGCTTCAGCGCCTCCGACGTCGCGGTGGCCCAGCCGTCGGCGCCCGCGGTCACCGTCACGTAGCGGCCGGCGGAGAAGGTGAACCGCCCGCGCACCGTGGCGGCCACCGGCTGCCCGCTCTCCAGGTCCACCACGCGCAGCCGCACGCGGGCCACGCCGCCCTCCACCGTCACCGCCGCCGACTGCACGACCATGGGCCGCAGGCCGCTCGCGCCGGTCGTCACGGTGACCGGGGCCGAGGGCGGGCCGCGGTGACCGGCGACGTCCACCGGCACGACCCGGTAGTGGTAGGTGGTGGCGGGCAGCAGGCCGGTGTCGGTGTGGGTGAGGCCGCGGGCCTTCCCGGCGAGCGTGCCGGGACCGGGGGTGAAGCCCGCCTCGGTCGAGCGATGCACCTCGTAGTGGGCGACCTCGGTGTCGTCGCGCGCCCGCCCGTACGTCAGGTCCACCGTGGCGTGGCCGAACGCCACGGCCCGCGGCGGCGAGGCCACGCCCGTGGGCGGCCCGGAGTCGGCGGGCGGCTCGGGCCACCTGGCCGAAGGCCCCCAGACCGTGGGCAGCTCCCGGTAGGAGTCGTAGTGGTGCAGCGCGATCCCGGCGAAGGCCGGGCTGCCCGCGAACGCCTGGGAGACCTTGGCCAGCTCGGCCTCCAGCACGTCCCTGCCCTCCTCGCGGAAGGTGATGCTGGAGGGGTCGCCGCTGGTCGCGATGTCCAGCGTCTCCACGCCGACCACCACCGACAGCGGCTTGCCGATCCGCTCGGCGTAGGCCAGCTCGCCGGCCGCCTGCGCGATGATGCCGGCGCCGCCGTCCGCCTGGTCGCGGTAGTCCATGATCGCGATGTAGTCGCTGAGGTCCTGGACGTGCTCGGCCAAGGTGCGGGTGGTCCCCCCGTAGGTGATGCCGGTGCAGCAGGCGGAGGTGTCCAGCCAGCGCGGCACGGCCGGGCCGAACAGCAGCGGCTGCCCGGAGGCGTCCCGGCGGGCGATCATCGCGCGCAGCGTGTCCAGCCACTGGATCTGCACGTCGGGCTTGCCGCTGGTGAACCAGGGCAGGCTGTACGGCTCGATGTCGACGTTGATCCCGTCGAACCGCTCCGCCGGCTTGGAGGACAGGTTGTAGTCGAGCACCCGTTCCATCTCCCCGACGGCCCGCTCGCGGTAGCGGGACAGCGCCCCCAGGTACGGCGGCCGCGTCCCGCCGGCGACGGTGGCGTGCACCTTCATGCCCCGGCCGTGCGCCCAGGCCACCAGGTCACGCAGCCCGGGACGCGCGTCCTCGATCATGTCGCGCCCGGCGTAGGTGTCCACGCCCAGGTAGAGCGTCGACCCGGCGGGCAGGACGGTCTCCAGCAGGCGGCGCGACCCCGGGTTGAGCACCAGGTTGTAGGACGCCTTCTCCCAGATCCACATCGCCCGGTCCTGCCGGTGCGGCACCGGGGCCTGCCCGCGCGCCGCGCCGAGCGCCACATACGTGGTGGACGACCTGGACACGTGGCCGCGCGCGTCCACCGCCTCGGCCTCCAGGCTCGCCATCACGTCGCCGTACCTGGCCGGGTTCAGCAGCGTGACGTAGCGTCCTCGCGCGCCGGCGGCGGGCTGCCAGGGGCCGCCGTTGACGCGGACCCGGACCGAGCGCACGTCCGCGCCGGCCACGTCCACCCGGACCGGCGTGGGACGGGTGAGCCGGGCCCCGTCGGCGGGCTCGGCGATCGCCACGCGCGGGGCCCTGGCCTGTGGATTGTCCACGCGCAGGGTCAGCGGCGGCGACCAGGCGCCGTAGCGGGTGTCGGCGGCCGTGGCCTTGGCGTAGACCTCGATCTCGCCGTCCAGGGCGGCGGTGTCGAGGTCGTAGGACCAGGTTCCGCTGTCGTCGGCGTCGGGGTCGGTGACCTCGGCCCGGTCCACGCGCTCGCCGTCCACCACGACGGACACGTCGTAGGCGGTGGTGAAGCGGCCGGTCAGCCGGATCAGGCCGGGGGCCGGCTCGGCGGAGTCGATCACCACCGACGGCGGGTCCGCCGCGCTCGCCACGGCCGGTGCGGCCACGGTGAACGGGACGGCGAGCGCGAGCGCGCCCGCGATTCTCCAAAGCCGTGCGGGCATGAAGCCACCTCCATAGGAATGAATTAACGCCGGAAACGGATATATCCGGACATTGAATCCATGAGATGGCGAAACGATAGCCCCGAATTTCCAGAAGAAGAATGGCATGAATTCCGGCCACCGAATCGCGGGCCCCTCGCCGGCGCAGCAGGCGGGCGGGATCCCTCTGACGGGGGAGGAGGTTCGCGCGCAGTGGGGAGGGGCGGGCGCCGGGCGGTCCCTAGCGTTGCGGGCATGGTCGACTCTCATCGCCCGCGGCGCTGGCCGGCGTACGGGCTTGCGGCGCTGATGCTCGGGTACGCGGCCGGCAAGGCCGCCTTCGCCGTCCAGGGCAGGCTCGGGTTCCCCGGCGGGCCGCCCGTGCCGGCGGCCGAGGCCGCGCGCTACTTCCTGGACCCGTCACTCGCGCAGGGGTTCGCGGCGGCCTCCGGGGTGCTGGGGGCCTGTGTCGCCGTGGCCACCGTCACCGCCGCGGGCCGCCGGCTGCCGCGGGCCGCGATGCTCGCCGTGCTGGCGGTGATGCTGGCGGCGCTCGGCGGAGGCGCGGGCATCATGATCCTCGACGGGTTCGTCGGCCTCGGCGTCGGCTGGCGCTGGTACCACGGGATCATCGGGCTCGTCGTGGCCGGCCTGGCCGCCGGGATGACCTGGTCCTACTGGACGGCCACCCGCCCCGCCCGCCCGAGCCCCGGCTCGGCCCGGTCAGCCCCGTGAGAAGGCAGCGACCAGTTTCTCCGTGGTCAGGATGGCGTGGGCGAAGGTGGGGCCGTTGAGCTCGTGCGCGGCGTGCAACATCTCCGGCAGGTACGCGGCGGTCGCGTCGCGCACCAGCGTCACGTGGTAGCCCAGCTCCATGGCGAACCGCCCGGTGGACTCGACGCACGTGTTGGCCAGCACGCCCACGGCCACCACGTGCGTGACGCCGCGCTGCCGCAGCTGGAGGTCCAGGTCGGTGTTGGCGAACCCGCTCTGCGCCCAGTGCTCGGCGGCGACGACGTCGTCCTCCTCCGGCTGGAGGTCGGGATGGAACTCCCCGCCCCACGAGCCGCGGGCGAAGGTGTGCCGCTCCTGGATGCCGTGCTGCGTCGGGTTCGGATGGGCCCAGCTCTCGTAGTCGCCCGGCTGCCAGCGGCGGTGCGGGACGAACACCACCCGCACGCCGGCCGCACGCGCCGCGGCGATCACCGCCCGCAGGTTGTCCAGCAGGCCGATCGCCTGCGCCACCGGCCCGAGCCGCGGCCACACCTTGCCGCCCTCGGAGATGAAGTCGTTGTACGGATCGACCAGCAGCACCGCGGTGCGGCGCGGGTCGTAGGACTCGGTCATGGCCGCCCTCCTCAGTTGCCGGTGGTCAGGACCATGCGGAAGCGGGCCTGCCCGGACATCATCCGCTGGTACGCCGTCGCGGCCTCCTCCAGCGGCACCTCCTCCGTCCAGGCCCGCACGCCGCTCCGCGCGGCGAACCTCATGGTGTCCTGGGTGTCCACGGCGATGCCGGAGGCGTGCCCGTAGACCCGGCGGGCGCCGCCGACGAGCTGCAGCGGAGTGACGGCGAGCGGGTCGGTGTCGATCCCGACGGTGATCAGCTCGCCGCGCCGGCCAAGCCCGTCGATCGTGCCGGACATCGCCGCCGAGCTGGTCACCGTCGCCAGCACCACCTTGGCCCCGCCCAGCGCCAGCAGCGCGTCGGCGGCCTGCTCGGTGGCGCCGTCGATGTAGTGGGCGGCGCCGAGCTCGCGGGCCAGCGGCTCCTTGTCGCTCCCGCGCGCGATCGCGACCGTGTCGAAGCCCATCCGCGCGGCGAACTGCACGCCCAGGTGGCCGAGGCCGCCCAGCCCGAGGATCGCGACGGTGTCGCCAGGCCGCGCCGAGCTGCGCCGCAGCGCGTTGAACACGGTCACGCCCGCGCAGGCCAGGGGCGCCGCCTGCACCGCGGTCAGCTCGTCGGGGATCGCGGCCAGCGCGACGGCCGGCGCCACGACCGAGTCGGCGAACCCGCCCGGGTAGGCGGCGCCCGGCACCTGGAGCTCGGGGCAGAGCACCCCGTCGCCCTCCCGGCAGGCGTCGCAGTGGCCGCAGCTCCCGCCGTACCAGCCGACCGCCACCCGGTCGCCCACGGACCAGCCCGCGACGCCGTCGCCGATCGCGTCGACGCGTCCGGCGATCTCGTGCCCCGGCGTGACGGGGAAGGCGGTGCCCGGGAGCGCGCCGCCGATGATCAGTGCGTCGGAATGGCACACCCCGCACGCCTCGACGGTGATCCGCACCTGGCCGGGGCCCGGTTCGCGGGTCCGCGCCGGGGCCTGGGCCAGGGCGCCGCCGGGCTCGGCGACCTGGATGGAACGGTGCAGGGCGGAAGACGGCATGGCGTCTGCTCTTTCTTCGTACGGGACGCAGCGGCCTCACCGGGAGGCCCTCACAAGGCCACCTTTTCCACTTCCGCCTCGTTTACCCCACCGGCACGGCGAAGGCCCGGGACCCTGACGCGGGTCCCGGACCTCAGGGGCCGCCGGTCAGCCCGCCGGGACGACCGGGACGCCGCCGAAGGTCACCACCAGGCGGCCGTCCGCGGCGAAGGACCAGTTCAGGGTGCCGCCGTAGGCCGAGCAGCGGGAGCCGTTCGAGCCGGACCAGAACTGGTTGGACGCGTCGGCCGATCCGACGATCTTGTCGTTGGCGCCGCTGCCGGAGCGGCACGAGGTGTTGTCGCGGAACACCGAGGTGCCGCCGTCGAAGGAGAAGTTGCGCTCGGTGTTGTCGATGGCGACGTTCCCGGTGATCGACATCGTGCCGAGGTTGCGGTTGTAGGTGAAGCCGTGCTTGCCGTTGCGGTAGGCGATGTTGCGCCGCACGACGTGGTCGACCTTGATGTCCTCGCCGCCCAGCTTGTAGCCGTTGCGGTCGCCGTTGCCGGCCTGGCTGCCGTCGCTGAGCGTGCCGTTGCCGTAGGCCAGGGAGTCCTCGACGGTGACCGGGCCGATCGGGCCGGTCTCGGTCTTGGTGTACAGGTCCCAGCCGTCGTCGATGTTGTTGCGGGACACCGCGTACCGGAAGACGTTGCCGGGCCCGACGGTCAGCTTGGCGGCGAAGCCGTCGGCGTCCTCGCCGTCGGAGTCGGCGTTGTCGTGCGAGACCGTGCTCAGGACGAGGTTGCCGGACGGCCACCGGCTCTGCGGCGTGTCGGAGGCGATCCGGGAGAGCTGCAGCCCGGTGTCGCGGTTGTACCGGGTCACCGACCGTTCGATGATGTTGCCGCTGCCGCCCACGAAGATGCCGTTGTCGCCGGCGCGCTCGACGGTGATGCCGTACAGGTGCCAGTACGAGCCGTTGACGGCGAGCCCGCGGTTGGCCGGGTCCTCGCTCTGGGCCGCGAAGTTCAGCACCGGCGTCTCGCCGGGGTAGGCCGACAACTTCTTGCGGGCCGCGGCGGTGCCGTCGTTGCCGGGGGCGATGGTGACCGTCTGGCTGAAGGCGTACGTGCCGCCGCGCAGGTAGATCGTGCCGCCCGCGGCGACGCGGGTGATGGCGGAGGTGAGCGTCGTCGGGTCGGACTGGGTGCCGGTCGCGCCGTCCCTGCCGGTCGGGGAGACGTACAGCGCGCCGGTGGGCGGCGGGACGGTCGGCGTGACAGTGGGCGTGACAGTGGGCGTCGGGGTGGGGCTGGTGGTGGGTCCACCGCCGGCGGGCCTCAGGGTCCACTGCTTGGTGGCGGCCGAGTCGCAGGAGTTCTGCTGCAGGAGCGCGCCCGGCGCGGTGGAGTCGTCCTTGACGTTGAGGCACTTGCCGCCGCCCGCGTTGACGATCCGGTACGCGTCGCCGGCGGCGGTGAGCTGCCAGGTCTGGGAGGCGGCGCCCGTACAGGTCTCCTGCTGCACGGGCTTGCCCGCGCTGGTGGAGGCGTCGCGGACGCCGGCGCACCTGCCGCTGTGCGCCGCCTTGACCTGGAAGCCGCTCCCGGCGGCGGTGAGGGTGAAGACCTGCCCGGCGGCCTCGGCGCAGGCGTTCTGCGCGAGTTGCACGCCGTCGCCGGTGCTCTGCCCCGGCACGGTGGCGCACAGGCCGCTGCCGCCGTTGACCAGCGTGTAGTTCCCGCCGGCCGGGGCCGCCGAGGCGGGCGTGTTCAGCACGGCGACCAGGCCGCCGGCGGTGAGCAGGCCGGTGGTCAGCACGACCGCCAGTCTCGTCGCCAAGGGTTGGTTCTTACGCACGTCCAGCTCCGTTTCGATGGAGGAGTGGAAGGGGGGTGCCGCGCGAGCCTTGCCAACCGGTTGCAGTAACAGTGGCTTCGTGCCGAGGAAAGGTCAAGACGTCCAGGTAAAACTGCAAACGCTTCGAGTGTTGCGCCTGGTGGCGTGGTTATTTCTGCAACAACCGATTGCAGGAAACCTGCAAACAGCGGGTCAGCGGGTGAGGGGCAGCGGCCCGCTCTCGGGGGTGAAGAGCTGCTCGTCGAGGTGGTCGACGGCGTAGTCGATCGCGCCCGCCACCACGCACTCGTCGCCCAGCGTGGACGCCCGCACCTCCGGCATGCGCATGCACCGCCGCTCCAGCCGTTCGCGCAGCGGCCCGAGCAGCACGTCCGCCGACCTGGAGAACCCGCCGCCCAGCACCACGACCTGCGGATCGAGGACGAGCACCATGGCGGCCGCGCCCACGGCCAGATCGTCGAGAAAGCGCCCGACCGCCTCCAGCGCCACCGGGTCGCCGTTCCTGGCGGCGGCCAGCGTGTAGCCCGCCGCGTCCTCCGGCGGCGTGCCCCCGGGGACGGCCGCGCACGAGTTGAGGTGCTCGGGCGCGTCGAACCAGCGGGCCTCGGGCAGCATGGAGATCTCCCCGGCCGCCGCCCCGAACCCCCGGTGAACCCGGCCGCCGATGATCAGCCCGGCGCCCATGCGCCTGCCGACGTGCAGGAACACCACGTCCTTGGCGCCCTGGGCGACGCCGCGCCGGGTCTCGGCCATGGCGGCCAGGCGGCTGTCGTTCTCGATCAGCACCTGGCAGGGGAACATCTCCCGCATCCGGCCCGCCAGGTCGAGGTCGCGCCAGGACGGGACGGCGGCCGAGTAGATGACCCGCCCCTCGATGTCGATGATGCCGATGGTGCCGACGGCGATCGTCCACAGGTCGGACACCGCGACGCGGCCGAGCGACAGGCAGCCGGAGACGGCCCGCTCGATCGCGGCCAGGCGCTCCTCCAGCGGCGCGTCCGGCAGCACCGGCTGGCGGGTCTCGGCCAGGATCTCGCCGTCGAGGTCGGACAGGGCGGCGCGGATGTTGTGGCCGCCCACGTCGACGCCGACCAGGTAGCCGCTGTCGGCGCGGAAGCGGTAGCGGCGGGCCGGCCGGCCCATCGAGCCGGGGCTCGGCGGCACCTCCTCCACCCAGCCCAGGTCCATCAGCTCGCCGGCGACCTCCTTCATGGACGGCCGCGACAACCCCGTGCGCTCGGCCAGCGCCGACAGGGTGAGCGGGCCGGCCCGGCGCAAGGCCCGGATGGCGGTCAGCGAGTTGAGCTGTCGCAGCCGTGACAGGTCGCCGCCGCGTAGATCCGCCATCGCCGTCCTTAACGTAGGTCTCCTCTGTAAGCAGAGATTATGCCAGGGCCCAGCTCGACGGCGCACCACCCAGGAACCCCTTCAAATTGGGCGTTGACCCTCCGAAACCGACGGTGCTACTAATGAAGCGCTCCTTCGTAAGTTGAGAGAGATGAGGTCTGATGTCATTCGTTGACGTCGGCGAGATCAGGTGCGACCAGGCCCGGACCCGGGTGTTCGAGCACGGCTGGCAGTCGTGGAGCCCCACCGGCGCCTACGGCCTCGGGGACCTTCCGCCCAGACCCGCCGACGAGACGATCCAGATCCTCTGCTACCGCCCCGAGACGCCCGTCCCCGACGGCGTCTTCCAGGGCGAGGGGCTGCTGGCCGTCGAGACCGGCGACGGCGCGGTCGAGCTGTGGAGCGCGCCCGGACCGCTCCAGGTGCCCTCCGTCCGGGCCCGCCGGGAGGGCGACCGCCTGGTCATCTCCGCCGACGGCCCGGTACGCCACCACCGCGTCGAGGGCGACCTCGGCCGGGCCCTGCGCGACTGGGCGGACGGCATGGCCGAACCCAGGACGTTCCCCGCCGTCCCCCCCATGTGGTGCACCTGGTACGGCTACTGGGACAAGGTCACCGACGCCGACGTCCTGGAGAACCTGGCGCTGGCCGACCGGCACGGCCTGACCGCCGACATGTTCCTCGTCGACGACGGCTACGAGGCCGGCATCGGCGACTGGCTGGACCCCAGGCCCGGCTTCGGCTCCCTCGCCCGCGCCCTGGACGCCGTCACCGGCTCCGGCCGCCGCGCCGGCATCTGGACCGCCCCCTTCCTGGTCGGCCACGACAGCCGCCTGTTCCACGAGCACCCCGACTGGCTGGTGGACGGCGCGTACGCGGGCCGCATGTGGAACCAGGACCTCGCCGTTCTCGACGTCACCCACCCCGGCGCGGCCGAGCACCTGGTCCACGTGTTCGCCGCCTTCGCCGCCATGGGCGTCACCCACTTCAAGCTCGACTACCTCTACGCCGGCGCCCTGGCCGGCCGCCGCCACGAGGACCTCGACCCGATCGCGGCCTACCGGCGCGGGCTGGAGCTCGTGCGGCGCGGCGCGGGCCCCGAGGCCACCCTGCACGGCTGCGGCGCGCCCATGCTGCCCAGCATCGGGCTGGTCGACATCATGCGGGTCAGCCCCGACATCGCGCCCACCCTGCACCCCAGGTCGGGCGACATCAGCCAGCCCTCCCAGCTCGGCGCCCGGCTGACCGGCGCGGCCCGCGAGTTCCTGCACGCCCGCTGGTGGGTCAACGACCCCGACTGCCTCATCGTGCGGCCCGAGGTGGAGGCCCGGCAGGAGTGGGCAGCGCACATCGAGGGCACCGGCGGCCTGCGCGGCTCCAGCGACCCGATCGCCGCCCTCGACGAGTGGGGGCTGGAGACCACCCGCCGCCTGCTGGTCCCCACCGCCACGGACCCGTCGTGATCACCGAGACGGTCCGGGCCGCCGCCAAGGAGGCTCCGCGGCGGCCGCCGCGCAGGCGCACCCGTGACTGGCACGCCTACCTGTTCGTCGGGCCCAGCCTGTTCGGGGTGGTGGCGTTCCTGCTGCTGCCGGTCGTCATCGTCCTGGTGCTCAGCTTCTTCAACTGGGAGCTGCTGTCGGAGCCCACGTTCGCCGGGCTGGACAACTACCGCCGGCTGGCCGCCGACGGCGAGAGCTGGCACGCGCTGGGCGTCACCCTCCTGTACGTCGTCCTGTGCATCCCGCTGCAGACCGTGCTGGCCCTGGTGCTGGCGCTGCTGCTGGACCGCAAGGTCAAGGGCCTGCGGCTGTACCGCTCGTTGTACCTGATCCCGTGGATGGCCACCCCGATCGTCCTCGGCCTGGTCTGGAACTGGATCTTCGACCCGCGCGACGGCGCGCTCAACAGCCTGCTCGGCCTGGCCGGCGTCACCGGCCCCGACTGGCTGTCCGACCCCGCCTGGGCGCTGCCCGCGATCGCGCTGGTCAACGTCTGGCAGCACACCGGCTACACCATGCTGTTCTTCCTGGCCGGCCTCCAGGGCATCCCCAAGGAGCTGTACGACGCCGCCGCCACCGACGGCGCCACCCCCGCCCAGCGGTTCTGGCGCATCACGCTGCCGCTGCTCAACCCCACGATGTTCTTCGTCATGGTGACCAACCTGATCGGCGCCTTCCAGGTGTTCGACACCGTCTACGTCATGACCAACGGCGGCCCCAGCCAGAGCACCGAAGTGCTCAACTTCCGCATCTACGAGACGGCGTTCAAGCAGTTCGACTTCGGCTACGCCTCGACCCTGTCGATGTTGCTGTTCGGGGTCATCCTGCTGGTGACGCTGGCGCAGGTCAGGTTCTTCGGCAAGCGCACCACCTACGACCTGAGCTGAGGCCCCCATGATCAAGCGCACCCTGCTCCACGTCGTGCTCGCGGCCGGCGCGTTCGTCTCCGTCTTCCCGTACCTGCTGGTCGTGCTGACCGCGTTCAAGACGCAGTCGCAGCTCAGCTCCACCGAGCCGTGGCTGCCCGGCCTGCCGCCGACCACCGCCAACCTGACCCGGCTGCTGAGCGGCGACTTCCCCCGGTACGTGCTCAACACCCTGCTGATGACGGTCGTGCTCACCCTCGGGCAGCTCGTCTTCACCACCTTCGCCGCCTACGCCTTCGCGCGGCTGCGCTTCCGGGGCAGGGAGGCCCTGTTCTGGCTGTACGTCGCCACCATGATGGTGCCGGGCGCGGTCACGATGATCCCCCTGTTCCTCATCATGCGCGAGCTCGGCCTGGTCAACACCTGGTACGGCCTGCTCATCCCGTACATGCTGGGCACCCCGTACGGCATCTTCCTGATGCGCCAGTTCTTCAAGTCCCTGCCCGCCGGGCTGGAGGAGGCCGCCCGGATCGACGGGGCCGGGGCGATGACCGTCCTGCTGCGCATCCTGCTGCCGCTGTGCCGCCCGGCGCTCGGCACCCTGACGATCATCACCGTGATCTCGTCGTGGAACAGCTTCATCTGGCCGCTGATCATCACCAGCGGCGACGAGACCAGGGTGATGACGGTGGCGCTCGCCACCCTCAAGGTCGGCATCGGCGTCGACTACAACCTGATGATGGCCGGCGGGCTGATCGCGCTCGTGCCGATGGTGGCCGTCTTCGTCTTCTTCCAAAGACACATCGTCCGGTCGGTGGTCCTCACCGGCCTCAAGTAGCACACGAACAAGAGGTCAGCGAATGTTGCAATCCCCCCCGATTCGCTGGGCCGGGGCGCTGCTCTGCGCCGCCACGCTCATCCTGTCCGGCTGCGGGTCGGGCTCCGGAGACTCCGGCAAGGTCACGCTCACCTACCGGCTCTGGGACGACCAGCAGAAGGTCGGCTACGAGAAGGTGATGGCCGCCTTCGAGAAGGCCAACCCGGGCATCGACGTCAAGATAGAACTGCTGCCCTACGACCAGTACTGGACCAAGCTCACCGCCGACGCCGTCGCCGGGACCGCGCCGGACGTCTTCTGGATGAGCCCCACCCAGTTCCCCGAGTTCGTCACCAAGGGCGTGCTGGCGCCCGTCCAGGTGGACGGCTCCAAGTACCACCAGACCGTGGTCGGCTCGTTCACCTACCAGGGCAAGCTGTACGGCGTGCCGAAGGACTGGGGGATCGTCGGCCTGCTCTACAACAAGGACCTGTTCGCCAAGGCCGGCGTGACCATGCCGGACAAGCTCACCTGGGCGGCCGACGGCTCCGGCACCCTGCTCGACACCGCCCGCAAGCTCACCGTGGACGAGGCCGGCAAGCACCCCGGCGACGCCGGCTTCGACCCCGCCAAGGTCACCACGTACGGCTTCGCCTCCTGGAACCACTACCAGACGCAGTGGATGAACTGGGTCAGCTCCAACGGCGGCAAGCTGCTGGACAAGCCCTTCGGCAGCTACACCTTCAACGACGCCGCCTCCGTCCAGGGGCTGCAGTTCGGCGTGGACCTGGTCAACAAGCACCACGTCTCGCCGCCGGCCACCCAGACCAATCCGCCCACCGGCAAGGTCACCGACATGTTCAAGGCCGGGAAGGTCGCCATGTTCCCGGCGAACAACGCGCTGCTGCCGTTCGTCGCGCCGGAGGCCAACTTCGAGATCGGCGTCGCCGCCATGCCCGAGGGCCCGCAGGGCCGTTCGGTGAACCTCAACGGCCTGTCCGAGGCCGTCTCCGCCAAGAGCGCCCACCCGGCCGAGGCGATGAAGCTGGCCACCTGGCTCGGCACCGAGGAGCCGCAGAAGATGATGGCCGACGGCGGCTACGTCTTCCCCGCGCTCAACGGGCTGTCGCAGGGCTACGTCGACTACTGGAAGTCCAAGAAGCTCGACGTCTCGCCGTTCCAGGAGGAGTCGGAGGGCCAGACCTTCCCGCTGCCGGTCACCACCGGCTTCACCGGCTTCGAGAACAAGCTCAACCAGATCCTCAACGAGATGTACCTCGGCAAGCTCACCCCCCAGCAGGCCGCCGACCAGGCCGTGGCCGCCGGCAACGCCTCGATCGAGTAGGAGCTCCATTGATCACCCGGCGATCGTTGTTCGCCGGGGGCGCGAGCCTGGGCCTCGCCGCCGCACTGGGTGCCTCACCCGTGCGCGCGGCGGCCCGGCGTGCCCCCCTGTCCGACCCGTTCCAGCTGGGCGTCGCCTCCGGCGAGCCCACGCCGGACGGCGTCGTCCTCTGGACCCGGCTCGCCATGGACCCGGTCGCGCTCGACGGGCTCGGCGGCATGCCGGACCGCGTCGTGCCGGTGCACTGGCAGCTCGCCTCCGACGAGAACTTCCGCCACGTCGTGCGCCAGGGCGTCGAGCAGGCCCGCCGCGAGTCGGCCCACAGCGTGCACGTCGAGCTGGAGGGCCTGCGCCCGGGCGCGGAGTACTTCTACCGCTTCCGCGCAGAGGGCGAGATCAGCGAGGTCGGCCGCACCCTGACCGCCCCCGCCCCCGGCGCCCGCTCCCGCCCCCTGAACCTGTCGTTCACCTCCTGCGCCGACTACCAGACCGGCTGGTTCACCCCCTACCGCCGGATGGCCGAGGATCACCCCGACCTCATCGCCTTCCTCGGCGACTACATCTACGAGTACGGCGACTACAAGTACCCCGTCCGCGACCAGGCCGGCGGCGAATGCCTGGA
This sequence comes from Nonomuraea sp. NPDC048881, assembly GCF_040649795.1. Classification (NCBI taxonomy): domain Bacteria; kingdom Bacillati; phylum Actinomycetota; class Actinomycetes; order Streptosporangiales; family Streptosporangiaceae; genus Nonomuraea; species Nonomuraea sp. NPDC048881. Next base: position 309,121 of record NZ_JBEZGC010000008.1, on the reverse strand, counting down.
CCTGGCCGGATACCGGCTGCGGCACGCCCAGCACAAGGCCGACCCCGAGTCGCGGCTGGCCCACGCGATCGCCCCCTGGGTGGTCGTGTGGGACGACCACGACATCGAGAACGCCTGGGCCGGCGACGTGCCCGAGCAGCCCGACCCGCCCTTCCTCGCCCGCCGGGCCGCGGCCTTCCAGGCGTACTACGAGAACATGCCGCTGCGCCGCGCCCAGCGCCCCGACGGCCCCGCCCTGCGGCTCTACCGCACGATCCGCTGGGGCGCGGTCGCCAACCTGCACATGCTCGACACCCGCCAGTACCGCGACCTGTACGCCTGCACCGGCAGGAGCGGCACGGTCGGCGCCGACTGCGCCGAGCGGCTGGCCCCCAACCGCACGATGCTCGGCGGCGAGCAGGAGTCCTGGCTCGACGGGCAGCTCAAGGGCTCCCAGGCCACCTGGGACCTGCTCGGCCAGCAGGTCTTCCTCATGGAGATGGACTGGACCAACGGCGAGGGCAAGGGCTACTCCAACGAGGGCTGGGACGGCTACGTCGCCTCCCGCAACCGGCTGACCGCCGCCATCGACGACTACCGGCGCAACGCGGTCGTCCTCACCGGCGACGTGCACTCCCACTGGGCCGGGGAGGTCAAGCGCGACTTCCAGGACCCCGAGTCGAAGTCCGTCGCGGTCGAGCTGGTCACCACGTCGGTCACCAGCGCCGGCAACGGCCTCGACGAGTATCCCAACACCCAGACGCTGCTCGCCGAGAACCCGCACGTGAAGTTCTTCAACGGCCGCCGCGGCTACGTCCGCGCCAAGCTCACCCAGCAGGAGATGAAGGTCGACTTCCGCTCGCTGTCCCGGGTGACCGAGCCGTACGCGCCCGCCTACACCTCCGGCTCGTTCGTCGTCGAGCCGGGCGACCCGAGCCTCCACCCAGCCTGACGGGATCCCCATGCGCACGATCACGGCCGCCGTCGCGGCGGCCCTCCTCACCCTGCCCTTCGCGCCCTTACCCGGTTCCGTGGCGACCGCGGCGGCCGTCGCGGCGCCCCCGATGGGCTGGAGCAGCCGCTCCCTGGGCTGCTCGGTCTCCGAGGCGGCCGTCCGCCAGGCCGCCGGCGCCCTCGCCCCGCTCGCGCCGCTCGGCTACCGGTACGTCGTGCTCGACGACTGCTGGCTGGCCGCCCAGCGCAGCGGCGGCGCCCTGGCCCCCGACCCGGCCCGTTTCCCGGGCGGCGTCAAGGCGCTGGCCGACGAGCTGCACGCCAAGGGGCTCAAACTCGGCCTGAGCCTGTCGGCCGGCACCAAGGCGTGCTCCGGCGGCGGCCCCGGCTCCTACAAGCAGGAGGCCGCCGACGCCGCCCAGCTCAGGGCCTGGGGCGCCGACTACGTCAAGTACGACTGGTGCAACGTCCCCACGGCCGACTTCCCCGGCCAGAACGTGCAGCAGATCGCCCAGACCCTCTACCCGCGCATGCGCCAGGCCCTCGGCGACGGCGTGGTGTTCGCCATGAACAACGAGGACGGCAGCACCGTGCCCTGGTTGTGGGGCAAGGACGCCGGCGCCACCACCTGGCGGACGAACGTCTACAACAAGCCCATCCCCGACAGCTACCCCAGCATGGTGGACATCTGGGAGACCAACCAGCTCAGAGCCGAGTACGCCGGACCGGGCAGCTGGGCCGACCCCGACCTGATCCAGGCCGGGCGCGGCGGGATGACCGAGACCGAGTACCGCGCCCAGTTCACGCTGTGGGCCATGGGGGCCGCGCCGCTCGTCCTGCAGGCCGACCCGGCCAAGGCGCCGGCGGCCGTCGTCGCCAACCCCAAGGTGATCGCGGTGGACCAGGACCGGCTGGGCGCGCACGGCCGGCTCGTCTCCTCCGACGGCTGGTACCACGTCCTGGCCAAGCCCCTGGACGGCGGCGACCGGGCGATCGCGCTGTTCAACGAGAGCGACCGGGCGGCGGTGATCTCCACCCGGCTCGGCGCGGGCTCCCGCCACCGGGTCGAGGAGCTGTGGTCCGGCGCGGTCAGCTCGACGAAGGACGTGCTGTCGGCGCAGGTCCCGGCGCACGCGGCGGTGCTCTACCGGGTCTCGGAGAGCCGGGAGCAGGCGCCGCCGCTGGTGACCTTCGAGGCCGACCCGCCGCGCTTCCTCGGCGAGGACCGGCCCTCGGTGCTGGAGCCCGGCGTGCCCGGCGAGCTGGTCACCCGCGTCACGAACACCGGGGCGACCGCCCCGCTGCGGGACGTCGAGGTCAAGGCGTCCGCGCCGGACGGCTGGCGCGCCGAGGCCCGCACGCCGGCCAGGACCGCCCGGCTCGGCGCCGCCGAGACGTTCACCGTGACCTGGACGGTCACCCCGCCCGCGGACGCCGCGCCCGGCACCTACGAGGTCGCCTTCACCCAGGGCGACCGGCGCGCCGTCGCCGTCGTCATCGTGGCCAGGGCGCCGGGCACGGGCCGCACCTACCTGAGCGACCTGGCCTGGACCAGGGCTGCGAACTACTTCGGCCCGGTCGAGAAGGACACCAGCAACGGCGAGCGGGCCGCCGGCGACGGCCGTCCGATCACCGTCGAGGGCGTCCGGTACGCCAAGGGCCTGGGCACGCACGCCCCCGCCGACATCGAGTTCCACACCGCCGGCCGGTGCACGACGGTCGAGTTCCAGGCCGGCATCGACGACGAGGTCGGCCAGGCCGGCTCGGCCGACTTCGAGGTGTGGGCCGACGGCGGCCGGGTCGCGCACTCCGGCGTGCTGACCGGCGCCATGCCCGCCAGGAAGGTCACGGCGTCCGTCGCGGGCGCCCGGTTCGTCCGGCTGGTCGCGACCAACGGCGGGGACAACGCCACCTCCGACCACGCCGACTTCGCCGACGCCACCGTCACCTGCCAGTGAGGAGATGCACTTGAAGATCGTTCCCAGGCCCGTCAGCCACGGGACCAGGCGCGGGAGGTTCGTCCTCGACGGGCGCACGGCGCTCACCGCCGACCCGGCGCTCGCCGGGGTGGCCGCCTGGCTGCGCGCCGAGCTCAGCGAGGTCACCGGAGGTGAGCTGCTGCCCGGCACGCCGGGCCCGGGGACGATCACCCTGGGGCTGGGCGACGGCCTCGGCCCGGAGGCGTACCGGCTGAGCGTGGGTGACGACGGCGTCGCCATCGACGCGGGCGGGCCCGCCGGGGCCTTCTACGGCGCGCAGACCTTCCGCCAGCTCCTGCCCGCCGCCGCCTACCGCCGGTCGCCGGCCGCCGAACCCCTGGTCGCGCCGGGCGTGCACATCGAGGACGAGCCGCGCTTCGGCTGGCGCGGCTGCCTCCTCGACGTCGCCCGGCATTTCATGACCAAGCACGACCTGCTGCGGTTCATCGACCTGATGGCCCTGCACAAGCTGAACGTCCTGCACCTGCACCTGACCGACGACCAGGGCTGGCGCGTCGAGATCCGGCGGTACCCCCGCCTGACCGAGGTCGGCGGGTGGCGGCGGGAGAGCCAGACCGGCTGGAACGGCGCCATGGACGGCCGTCCCCACGGCGGCTACTACACCCAGGACGACCTCAGGGAGATCGTCGCCTACGCCGCCGCCCGGCACGTCACCGTCGTGCCCGAGATCGACCTGCCCGGCCATACCCAGGCCGCCATCGCCGCCTACCCCGAGCTGGGCAACCTCGGCACGCCGCTGGAGGTCCGCACGACCTGGGGCATCGGCCGGAACGTGCTCAACGCCGAGGACGCCACCGTCGCCTTCTTCAAGAACGTGCTCGACGAGGTGCTGGAGCTGTTCCCCAGCCCGTACGTGTGCGTGGGCGGCGACGAGTGCCGCAAGGAGCAGTGGCGGGAGAGCCCGTCGGCCCAGCGCCGGATCAGGGAACTGGGCCTGCGGGACGAGGAGGAGCTGCAGAGCTGGTTCATCCACCAGTTCGACGACTTCCTGGCCGCCCGGGGACGCCGCCTGGTCGGCTGGGACGAGATCCTGGAGGGCGGGCTGGCGCCCGGGGCGGTGGTGGCGTCCTGGCGCGGCGACCTCGGGGCGGTGGCCGCCGCCCGGCGCGGGCACGACGTCATCAACTGCTCCAACACCCAGGTCTACTTCGACTACCGCCAGGGGCCGGGGGAGGACGAGCCGGTGCCGTTCGGGACCGTGCTGGCCCTGGAGGACGTCTACGCCTTCGAGCCCGTGCCCGCGCAACTGCGCGACGACCCGGCGGCGGAACGGGTGCTCGGCGCGCAGTGCGGGGTCTGGACGGAGCTGATCGACTCCAACCGGCGGGTCGACTACATGGTCTTCCCCCGCCTGGCGGCCTTCGCCGAGACCGTCTGGGGGCCGCCCGGACGCGACCTGGAGGACTTCCGCGCGCGGCTGGCGGGCCACCTGCCGCGGCTGGCGGCGATCGGGGTGGAGTACCGGCCGGAGTCGGGGCCGCTGCCCTGGCAGACCAGGCCCGGCGTGCCCGGGCGGCCGGAGGACCCGAAGGAGTGGCAGGCCACCATCGACGCTTGGACCAGCAACCTGCGGGACCTCGCGTGAGGCCCCCGGAGCCGCCGCCGGGCGGCCGGGTGCTGAGCTGGCCGGGCTGCGAGAACGTGCGCGACCTCGGCGGGCTGCCGACCGAGGACGGCGGGCGCATCCGGTGGGGCGCGCTGGTGCGGGGCGACCGTCCGAGGGGCACGGCCGTCCCGGCGCTGCGGGCGCACGGGATCCGGCTCGTCGCCGACCTCCGGCTGGCCGCCGAGTGCCGGGCCGACCCCGGTCCCGACGTGCCGGGCCGCCGCCACCTGCCCGTCCTGCGGGACGAGGACACCGTGCTGGAGGCGCTGGACGACACCCTGCCCGGCATCTACCGGGTGATCCTCGACCGGGGCGCCGCCCGGTTCGCCGCCGTCCTGTCGGCCATGGCGCACGCGCCGGACGGTGGCGTCCTGCTGCACTGCCACTCCGGCAAGGACAGAACCGGGCTGGCGGTCGCGCTGGCCCTCTCGCTGGCCGGCGTCTCCCGGCGGGAGATCGCCGCCGACTACGCCATGACAGCCGTGTGCCTGCGCCTCGACGAGCACCTGGCCGCCCTGGACGGCGACGCGGGGCGGGCCAGGGCGCTGCGCCTGTTCGCCGAGGTCACCGCGGACACCATGCTGGCCGCCCTGGCCCACCTGGACGACCGGCACGGCGGCGCGCAGGCGTACCTGCTGGCCGGCGGCCTGCCACCGGACGACCTGGCGCTGCTCCGGGCCCGCCTGGTGGACCGCTGAGGGGCCGGAGGGCGGCGGGTCAGCCCGTACGGCCCCAGAAGTCGTACGGGTCCCGGCCCGGGCGGAAGCCGTGCGCCCGGGCCAGCTCCGCCGCCTCCCGGAACCGGCGCGCGACGACGGACGGCTCGTGGGCGTCGCTGCCGAACGTCACGGCCTGGCCGCCCTCCTCCCGCCACCACCCGAGCAGCGTCGTGTGCAGCGGCAGGACCGTGTTGATCTCCAGCGCCCGGCCCGACCCGGCGGTCACCCGCAGCGCGTGCCGGAACTCCCCCTCGAAGCCGGCCGGGTCGAACGGCCCGGCCGCCCGCGGCCAGTAGCGCACCGGGTAGTCGACGTGGGCCAGCACGGCGAACACGTCGCTGCCCGCGACCAGCTCGGGGATCTCGGCCAGGTAGTCCCGGATCACCTGGGCGGCGGCGCTGCGGGCGTACAGGCCGGGCGGCTCGCAGAACCCGTCGCCGGCGGGCAGGCTGTGCAGGGAGCCGAGCACCCGGTCGAAGCGCCCGGCGGCGAGCACGCGGGCGACCTCCCCGGCGTGCCGGTGCGGCTCGCCCAGCTCCAGGCCGCTCAGGATGCGCAGCTGCGGGAAACGCTCGCGGCACCGCTCGACCGCCTCCAGGTAGCCCGCGGCGTCGAAGGCCGGGGGAGGGAGGTGACCGTCCGGCGTCGTCAGCGCGAGTAGGTGGTCGTGGCCGTCGAGGGCGCCGGGGTCGACCGTCCAGACCGTGTGGTCGACGTGCTCGGTGAAGGCGATGGCGGGCAGGCCGAGCTCCACCGCCCGCGCGCAGGAACGCTCCATGTCGCCCTTCGGGGCGTCCCAGGACCATTCGCTGTGCACATGGCTGTCGGCGGGCAACGTCACGGGGCTCACTCCTCGGAGGGTAGGAGAAGATCGTCACGACTGTACCCCGCGAGCGTTCCGGCGTCCCGGGGGTGCGCCGCCTCGGGGAAGAGGTCTGATCTGCCGTGAGATGCTGGCTTTCGTGACGACGACCGAGCCCGCCGGGCCCGCCCCGCGCCGCGGGCGCGGCCGACCCGGCTACGACCAGGCCGCGATCCTGCGCGCCGCGGTGGAGCTGTTCAACCGCAGGGGATACGACGCCACCAGTATGGGAGACCTGGCCAAGGAGCTCGGCCTGACCAAGCCGGCCATCTACCACCACGTCACGGGCAAGGAGCAACTGCTCGGCCAGGCCCTCGACGACGCCCTCGACGAGCTCACCGCCGCCGTCACCGCCGCCACCCGCGACGCCGCCGGCCGCACGGCCTACGAACGCCTGCGCGAGGTCGTGCGGCGCAGCGTCGAGGTGCTGGTCGCCCACCAGCCGAGCGTCACGCTCCTGCTCCGGGTGCGCGGCAACAGCCCGGTCGAGCTGGCCGCGCTCGAACGCCGCCGCTGGCTCGACGACCGCCTCGCCGCGCTGGTCGCCGACGCCGTCGCCGAGGGCGCGCTGCGCGACGACGTGCCGCCCGCGCTGGTCAGCCGGCTGCTGTTCGGCATGGTCAACTCGCTGGTGGAGTGGTACCGCCCGGACGGCGCCTACGACCGGGCGATGGTCGCCGACGCCGTCACCGCGATCGCCTTCGACGGCCTGGCCGGGCACGCGCCCGGGGCTCACCAGGTGTAGAACCCCTGGCCCGTCTTGCGGCCGAGATGCCCGGCGGCCACCAGGTCGCGCAGGATCCGCGGCGGCTCGAACCGGGGGCCGAGCTCGCGGGCCAGGTGCTCGGCGATCGCGAGCCGCACGTCCAGGCCCACCACGTCGGTGGTGCGCAGCGGGCCCGTCGGGTGGCGGTAGCCGAGGGTCATGGCCGTGTCGATGTCGGCCGCGCTCGCCACGCCCTCCTCCAGCATCCGCATCGCCTCCAGGGCCAGGCAGACGCCGAGCCGGCTGCTGGCGAAGCCCGGTGAGTCGGCCACCGTGACCGGCGTCCTGCCGAGCGCCCGCGTCCACTCCTGGGCCCGTTCGACCAGCTCGGGGTCCGTCCGCGGGCCGACGACGACTTCGATGAGGTCGCTGACCGGGACGGGGTTGAAGAAGTGCAGCCCGATGAAGCGCTCCGGCGCGGCCAGGCCGGCCGCGAGCCCGCCGATCGACAGGCTGCTGGTGTTCGTGGCCAGCACCGCGCCCGGCGCCTGCCGCTCGACCAGGGCGAACACCTGGGCCTTGAGCGCCGTGTCCTCCGGCACCGCCTCCACGACCAGCTCGCACGGGGCCAGCTCGCTCGGGTCGGCCGTCGTGCGCAGCCGGGACAGGACGTCCGGGAGCGGGCTGCCCAGCCTGCCCTTCTCCGCGGCCTTGGCCAGGCTGCCGGTCACCCGTTCCAGGGCCTGGGCGGCGGCCCGCGGGTCGCTCTCCACGACGACGACCCGGCTGCCGGCGGCGAGGAAGGCGTGCGCGATGCCCGACCCCATCCGCCCGCCGCCGAAGACGCCGACGATGTGCGGCAGGATCGACGGGGACGTCATGAGCGCCGCTCCTTCCGCCGGTCGAGGAACGCCGTCATGCGCGCGTGCTTCTCCTCGGTCTCGAACAGGACCGCCTGGGCCAGGTCGTCCACGAACGGGTGCGCGGCGCGCGGGGCGTGGAAGACGGCCTTGGTCAGCCGGGTGGCCAGCGGCGCGCGCGCCGCGATGCGGTCGGCCAGCCGGTGGCCGGCGGCGAGCAGGTCCTCCGGCTCCACGACGTCGTTGAGCAGGTGCACCGCCCGCGCCTCCTCGGCCGTCAGCACCCGGCCGGCCAGCAGGATCTCCTTGGCCAGCGGCTCCCCGACCAGCTCGGCCAGCCGCCAGGCGGCCCCGGCGGCGGCCAGGATGCCGAGGTCGGTCTCCGGGTTGCCGATCCGGGTGCGCGGCGTGCCGATCCGGAAGTCGCAGGCGTAGGCCAGCTCGGCCCCGCCGCCCAGGGCGTAACCGTCCACGAGGGCCACGGTCGGCATCGGCAGCCGGTGGATCCGGTCGAAGATCCTGGAGTTGATGCCGCGCAGCGCGTCGCCCCGGTCCCGGTCGCGGAGCTGGGCGATGTCCGCCCCGGCGGCGAAGGTCGTGCCCTCGCCGGTGAGCAGCACGACGCGCGGCTCGTCCTCGACGGCGGCGCACGCCTCGTGCAGCGCGGCGACCAGCTCCCGGTCGATCGCGTTGCGCACCTGCGGCCGGTTGAGCCGCCACACCACCCGGTCGGCGCCCTCCTCGACGATGAGGGTCATGGGCGCTCCGCCTGGGGAGCGCGGGCTTTCGTCACGGAAAACTCCTCTGCGTCGGGGTCAGGCGTCGTAGTCCACGGTGACACGGTCGCCGGCCGGGAACGTCTGGCAGGTGAGCACGAAGCCGGCGTCCACCTCGGCCGGTTCGAGCGCGTAGTTGCGGCGCATGTCCGCCGCGCCCTCGCGGACCACCGCCCGGCAGGTGCCGCAGACCCCGCCCCGGCAGGCGAACGGCAGGTCCGAGCGGGTCTGCTGGGCGCCGTCGAGCAGGGTGGACTCGCGCGAGACGGTGGCGGTCGTGCGCCTTCCGTCGAGCACCGTCGTCAGCACGGTCGTCGCGCCCGCCGGCACGCCCTCGGGGCGCCTGGGCAGCGGCGGGGGAGCGTCGACGTAGAAGAGCTCGACGTGCACCTTCGCGGCCGGGACGCCGAGCTCGGCGAGCACCTGGCGGGCGTCCTCGACCATGCGCAGCGGTCCGCACAGCCAGACGTGGTCGAACGTCTCGATCGGCACCAGCTCGGTGAACAGCCGCCGCAGCCGGTCGCCGTCCAGCCGGCCGGAGAACAGCTCGACGTCGCGCGGCTCCCGGGAGAGCACGTGGACGAGCTGGAGGCGGGGGCCGTACCGGTTCTTCAGGTCGCCGAGCTCCTCGGCGAACATCACGGTGCGGCTGCTGCGGTTGCCGTACAGCAGCGACACCCGCGCGCCGGGATGGGTGAGCACCGTCGAGGCGACCGACATCATCGGGGTGATGCCCGACCCGGCCGCCACGCACAGGTGCCGCTCGCCCGCGCCAGGGTCGGCCTGCCAGGAGCCGGTGGGGGTCTGCACCTCGATCCGCGTGCCCGGCCGCACCTCGCGGACGAGCCAGGAGGAGAAGAGCCCGTCCGGGATCTCCCGGACGCCGATGCGCGGCGCGTCCCCGGCCGGGGCGCAGATCGAGTACGACCGCCGCTCCTCCCGCCCGTCCACGAAGCGGCGCAGGGTGAGCGACTGGCCCGCGCGGAAGGCGTACGCCTGGCGCAGGTCGCCGGGCACGGCGAAGGTGATCGCGGCGGCGTCCTCGCACAGGTGGTCGACCGCCGCCACGGTCAGCTCGTGGAAGGCGGCGTGCGCCCGGGCCGGCGCGGGCGCGAGCGTGGTCATCTCATATCTCCTTGACATGCTCGAACGGTTCCAGGCAGTCGGCGCAGGCGTAGAGGGCCTTGCAGGCGGTGGCGCCGAACTCGGAGGTCAGCCGGGTGGCCCGGGAGCCGCAGCGCGGGCAGGCCGGGGCGGTCCTGGCCGGGCCGAGCGTCAGCGGCACCGGCCCGGAGGTCCGCCGGGCCGGGCCGGGCGCCGACAGCCCGGCGGCCCGCAGGGCGTCCCGGCCGCGCTCGGAGATCCAGTCGCTCGACCACGGCGGGTCGAGCACGACCCGCACCTCGACCCGCGGGAAACCCGCCGCCCGCAGCCCGTGGACGAGGTCGTCGCGCATGGTCGCCATGGCCGGGCAGCCGGTGTACGTCGGGGTGATCGAGGCGACCACGACCTCGCCGTCCGGGCCGGGCCACAGCTCGACGCCGCGCAGCACGCCGAGGTCGGCCAGGGTGAGCATCGGCATCTCCGGGTCCCGCACCCGCTCCGCGACCCGGGCGGCGCGCTCGCGGGCGTCCCCGGGCGCGGGTCCGGCGTGCTCGGCGGCGGTCACCAGCGGCCTGCCGGGTGGGCGCGGGCGACCGACTGCATGTCGGCGAGCAGGTCGGCCAGGGCCGGGGTGTGGACGCCGTCCCGGCCGCTGCCCGGCCTGTCCTCGTCCGGTCGGTCTTCGAGGGCCGGGCGGGGGACGTCGCTCACCGTCAGCACCTGGCCGAGCACGGCGTCCACGTCGGCGCGCAGCGCGGCGGCCTCCACGGCGACGCCCGAACGGGCGAGCGCGAGCTCGACGGGATGCGCGGTGACCAGCTCGGCCAGCAGCGGCCACAGCTCGCCGAGCGCGGCGTCGAGCCGGCGGCGCGACTCCTCGGTGCCCTGGGCCAGGGTGAGGAACCAGCGGCCCGCCCAGTCCCGGTGGTAGGCGACCTCCTTGACGCCCTTGGCGGCGACGGCGGCCAGCACCGTGTCCGCGCTCGCCGACAGCCGCTCCAGCAGCGCCAGCCGGGCCGTCGAGAACAGCAGCAGGCGCACGACGACGTGCGCGAAGTCGCCGTTCGCGACCTCGGCCAGCCACACGTTCCTGAACTGCCCGGCGTCGCGGAAGAACGCCAGCGCGTCCTCCGGCGGCACCGGCGAGCCCTCGGGCAGCGCGGGCACCACGCCGGGGTCGGCCGCGGCCGCCCGCGCCAGCAGCAGGCGCGCCTGCCCGAGCAGGTCGAGGGCCACGTTGGCGAGCGCGATGTCCTCCTCCAGGTCGGGCGCGCGGCTGCACCACTCCGTGAGCCGCTGCGACATCACCAGCGCGTCGTCGCCGAGCATGAGGCAGTACGCGGCCAGCTCGGCGGAGCCGACCCCGTCGGGCACGGTGGTGTCCACGCCCGCCAGCGGGTCCTCGAAGTCCGTGCCGAACGCCCACTGCGCGGAGTCCCCGCCGGTCAGGCCGTCGAAGATGCTCTCGTGGTCATCGCTCACGCTGGACCCCCTCTCACATGTGCGGGACGTCGCCCGGGATGTCGTAGAACGTCGGGTGCCGGTAGACCTTGTCGCCGCTCGGCGCGAACAGCGGGTCCTTCTCGTCCGGGCTGGAGGCGGTGATGGCGTCGGAGCGCACGACCCAGATGCTCACGCCCTCGTTGCGCCGGGTGTAGACGTCGCGGGCGTGCCGCAGGGCCATCGCGTCGTCGGGGGCGTGCAGCGACCCGACGTGCACGTGGTTGAGCCCGCGCTTGACCCGGACGAACACCTCGTACAGCGGCCATTCCCGCCGGTCGGCGCTCATCGGGCGCCCGCCCCGGCCGCCGTGCGGCTCGCGAACGCCGACGCGGCCTCGCGCACCCAGGCGCCGTCCTCGTGGGCGGCGCGGCGGTGGCGCATCCGCTGGGCGTTGCACGGCCCGTCGCCGCGGATGACCGCGGCCAGCTCCGACCAGTCCGGCTGCCCGAAGTCGTGGTGCCCGCGCTCCTCGTTCCAGCGCAGGTCGGGGTCGGGCAGCGTGACGCCGAGCGCCTTGGCCTGCGGGACCGTCATGTCGACGAACTTCTGGCGCAGCTCGTCGTTGGAGTTGCGCTTGATGCCCCAGGCCATCGAGCGCTCGCTGTTGGGGGAGCGGTCGTCGGGCGGGCCGAACATCATGAGGGAGGGCCACCAGAACCGGTTGACCGAGTCCTGGACCATCTCCCGCTGGGCCTGCGTGCCGCGCATCATCGTCATCAGCAGCTCGTAGCCCTGCCGCTGGTGGAAGGACTCCTCCTTGCAGATGCGGATCATCGCGCGCCCGTACGGGCCGTAGGAGGTGCGGCACAGCGGCACCTGGTTGCAGATCGCGGCGCCGTCCACGAGCCAGCCGATCGTGCCGACGTCGGCGTAGGACAGCGTCGGGTAGTTGAAGATCGAGGAGTATTTCTGCTTCCCGGCCAGAAGGAGTTCGGTCAGCTCGGCGCGGGAGACGCCCAACGTCTCGCACGCGGAGTACAAATAGAGGCCGTGCCCGGCTTCGTCCTGCACCTTGGCCAGCAGGATCGCCTTGCGGCGCAGCGACGGCGCACGACCGATCCACTCGCCCTCCGGCTGCATGCCGATGATCTCGGAGTGCGCGTGCTGGGCGATCTGGCGGACGAGCGTCCTGCGGTACGCCTCCGGCATCCAGTCGCGGGGCTCGATCCGGTCGTGACCCGCGATGGTCGCGTCGAAGGCGGACTGCAGCCGCTCCTCCAGGTCCGGCTCCGCCGGCGTGGTGGTCATCGTCCCTCCGAGACATCGGTCTTATTTACTTATCGCTCGGTCAGTAATACGGTTGCATGAGTCGGGGCTTCCGCGCAAGAGAGGAGACAGCGTGAGCGCGCTGCTGGAGAGCTACGCCGCCGGACGATGGTTCCGCGCGTCGGACGACGGTGAACCCTTGCTCGACGCCGCGACGGGCGAGGAGGTCGCGCGGATCTCCAGCCGGGGGCTGGACGTCGCCGCCATGGTCAGGCACGCCAGGGACACCGGCGGCCCGGCGCTGCGGGCCCTGACCTTCCACGAGCGGGCCGCCCTGCTCAAGGCGCTGGCCAAGCACCTGCTCGAAGGCAAGGACGCGCTGTACGCCCTGTCCACGCGCACCGGCGCCACCTCCCGCGACACCATGGTCGACGTCGACGGCGGCATCGGCACCCTGTTCAGCTACGCGAGCAAGGGCGTGCGCGAGCTGCCCAACGACACCGTCTTCCTCGACGGCGGCCTGGAACGTCTGGGCAAGGGCGGCACCTTCGCCGGCCAGCACCTCTACACCTCCCGGCCGGGCGTGGCCGTGCAGATCAACGCCTTCAACTTCCCCGTCTGGGGCATGCTGGAGAAGCTGGCCCCGGCCTTCCTCGCCGGGCTGCCCTCGATCGTCAAGCCCGCCGCCCAGACCGCCTACCTCACCGAGCTGGCCGTCCGGCAGATCATCGAGTCCGGCATCCTGCCGGAGGGGACGCTCCAGCTCCTGGCCGGCAGCCCCGCCGGGCTGCTCGACGAGTTGACCGTCCAGGACTCCGTCGCCTTCACCGGCTCGGCCCACACCGCCGGCATCCTGCGCCGCCACCCGAACGTGCTCGACGGCGGCGTCGTGCTCGGCGTCGAGGCCGACTCGCTCAACTGCTCGATCCTCGGCCCCGACGTGCGCCCGGACGATCCGGAGTTCGACCTGTTCGTCAAGGGCGTCGTCACCGAGATGACGGTCAAGGCGGGTCAGAAGTGCACGGCCATCCGCCGCGTGCTCGTGCCGGCGAACCTGGCGGACCAGGTGACCGAGGCGCTGGCCGCGCGCCTGTCGTCGATCACCGTCGGCGACCCGCGCAACCCCGGCGTGCGCATGGGCCCGCTGGCCAGCCTGGGCCAGCGCGAGGAGGTGCGCAAGGCGGTCGAGGCGCTGCGGGCCGGCGCGGAGGTCGTCCACGGCGACCCGCGCGGCGCGTCCCTGCTGGAGGGCGACCCCGAGCGCGGCGCGTTCATGACCCCGCTGCTGCTGCGCGCCCGCCCCGGCGCCGCCGAGCCGCACGACGTGGAGCCGTTCGGGCCGGTCGCGACCGTGCTCGCCTACGACGGCGTCGAGGAGGCGGTCGCCCTGGCCGCGCGCGGCAAGGGCAGCCTGGTCGCCTCCGTCGCCACCCACGACCCGCAGGTGGCGCGGTCCGTCGTGCTCGGGCTCGCGCCCTGGCACGGCCGGGTGCTGGTCCTCGACCGCGACGACGCCAAGGAGTCCACCGGGCACGGCTCGCCGCTGCCGGTCCTCGTCCACGGCGGCCCCGGGCGGGCCGGCGGCGGCGAGGAGCTGGGCGGCGTGCGCGGCGTCCTGCACCACATGCAGCGCACCGCCGTCCAGGGCTCGCCGGACCAGCTCACCGCGATCACCGGCCGCTGGACGACCGGCTCGGCCCGCGCCGACTCCGGCGTCCACCCCTTCCGCAAGTCGCTGGCCGAGCTGCGGGTGGGCGACACCATCGCCTCCGCGCCGCGCACGGTCTCGCTCGCCGACATCGAGCACTTCGCCGAGTTCACCGGCGACACCTTCTACGCCCACACCGACCCCGAGGCCGCCGCCCGCAACCCGCTGTTCGGCGGCATCGTCGCGCACGGCTACCTGGTGGTGTCCCTGGCCGCCGGGCTGTTCGTGGACCCGGCGCCCGGCCCGGTGCTGGCCAACTTCGGCGTCGACGGGCTGCGCTTCCTCACCCCGGTCAAGGCCGGCGACGCCATCGCCGTCGCGCTGACCGTCAAGCAGATCACGCCGCGCAGCGGCGCCGACTACGGCGAGGTGCGCTGGGACGCCACCGTGACCAACCAGGACGGCGTCCCGGTCGCCACGTACGACGTGCTGACCCTGGTGGCCAAGACCTGGCCGGAGGGCTGACGTGGACGACACCTTGGTCCTGCTCGAACGCGAGGGCGCTGTGGCCGTCGTGACGCTCAACCGTCCCGACCACCGCAACGCGCTGGACGACGGGCTCAAGCAGGCGCTGCGCCGGGCGCTGGAGGAGGTCGCCGCCGACGACTCGGTCAGGGCCGTGCTGCTGACCGGCGCGGGCCGCGCGTTCTGCGTCGGCCAGGACCTCGCCGAGCACGCCGAGGCCCTGCGCGCCGATCCCGGCCACGCCTTCGACACCGTCGAGGCGGACTACGCGCCGGTCGTCCGGCTCCTGGCCACGATGCCCAAGCCGGTCGTCGCCGCCGTCAACGGCGCCTGCGTGGGCGCCGGGCTGGCCTTCGCGCTCGCCTGCGACCTGCGCGTCCTGGCCGAGGACGCCAAGCTGGCCACGGCGTTCACGGGGATCGGGCTCACCTGCGACTCCGGCCTCTCCGCGACGCTGACGCGGGCGGTCGGCGAGTCCAGGGCCAAGGAGCTGGTGCTGCTCGGCGAGCCGTTCGGGGCCGCGCAGGCGGTCGCGTGGGGCGTGTCGGGGCGGGTGGTGCCCGGAGCCGAGGTGTGCATGGCGGGACGCGAGCTGGCCGCCCGGCTGGCGGCCGGGCCGACCGCGGCCTACGCCGAGTCCAAGCGGCTCATCGCGCAGGGGTGGGAGCAGGGCCTCGGGGCGGTGCTCGCCGAGGAGGCCCGCGCGCAGGCCCGCCTCGGACGCACCGCCGACCACGCGGGCGCGGTGGAGGCGTTCCTCGCCAAGCGCAGGCCGACCTTCGGAGGGCGCTGAACGAGGGCGCTGAACGAGGGCGCTGAACGAGGGCTCGGGGTGAGGCTCAGGGGGGCTCAGCTGTCGTGGGCCCCCCATTCCGCGCCCCGGCCGCGGGCCTCCTCGAACACCAGCCAGGTCCGGGTGGCCCGCACCCCCGGGATGTCCTGGATGCGTTCCAGCACGACGTGCCGCAGCGCGGCGTTGTCCGGCGTCCTGACCAGCACCAGGACGTCGTAGTCGCCGCCGACCATGGCGAAGTGCTCCACGTACGGCGTCTCGCGCAGCCGTGCCGTGACCTGGCGCCAGGAGTTCTGCTCGATCGTCACCGACACGTACGCGCTGGTGCCCAGGCCCGCCCGGTGCGGCGCCAGCTCGGCGGTGAAGCCGGTGATCACGCCGTCGTCCATCAGCCGGGTGAGCCGGGCGTAGACGTTGGCGCGCGAGACGTGCACGCGTTCGGCCAGCGTGCGCATCGACATGCGGCCGTCGCGCAGCAACTCGGCGATGATCGCTCGGTCCACTCCGTCCAGGTTTGCGGCCGAACGTCCCGGCCAGCCGCCTTCGACGCCCTCGTTGGCTGACAATTGGCCCTCCACTAATCCCATTTAAAGCCGTTTGTCGCTCATCATGCCTGATGTCTTGAACGGATGGCCCCGGAAGCGGACGCTTTCCCTCACAAACGTCCAGAGAAAGTGAGCGTCGCCATGTCCGTGAGGAGGAGTCCCCAGACGGTCGACGGCCTGCTGCCCTCACCAGAGCCGGTGCGCTTCGTCGCCGAGGACGGCACCGCCGTCGAGCCGCCCGCCGGGTACGCCGAGCCCGCCGGGGAGCACCTGGTGGAGGCGTACCGGCGGATGGTCCTGGGCCGCCGCTTCGACCGCCAGGCGACCGCGCTGACCAAGCAGGGCCGGCTGGCCGTCTACCCCTCCAGCCGCGGCCAGGAGGCCTGCCAGATCGCCGGCGTGCTCGCGCTGCGCGAGGACGACTGGCTGTTCCCCACCTACCGCGACTCGGTCGCGCTCGTCTCCCGCGGCCTCGACCCGGTCGAGGTGCTCACGCTGCTGCGCGGCGGCTGGCACTGCGGTTACGACCCCGCCGCCACGCGCGTCGCCCCCCAGTGCACGCCGCTGGCCACCCAGACGATCCACGCGGTCGGCATGGCCGAGGCCATGCGCCGCAAGGGCGAGGACGGCGTCGTCATGGCCTTCATCGGCGACGGCGGCACCAGCGAGGGCGACTTCCACGAGGCGCTCAACTACGCCGCGGTGCTGCGCGCCCCCGTCGTGTTCTTCGTCCAGAACAACAAGTACGCCATCTCCGTCCCGCTGGCCAAGCAGAGCGCGGCCCCGGCGCTGGCCTACAAGGGCATCGGCTACGGCATCCCCTCCGAGCAGGTGGACGGCAACGACCTCGTCGCCGTGCTGTCGGTCCTGACCGCCGCCGTGACGCACGCCAGGACCGGCGGCGGCCCGTTCCTCGTCGAGGCGCACACCTACCGCATGGACCCCCACACCAACGCCGACGACCCCACCCGCTACCGCGAGAGCCAGGAGGTCGAGCAGTGGGAGTCGGCCGACCCGCTGGCCCGGCTGGAGACCTACCTGCGCGGGCGCGGCCTGCTCGGCGCCGAGGACGTCGCCGCCGCGCACCAGGCCGCCGAGGAGTACGCCGCGCGCCTGCGCGAGGCGATGAACGCCGACCCCGAGGCCGACCCCTTCGAGCTGTTCGACCACGTCTTCGCCGAGCCGACGCCCCAGCTGCACGAGCAGCGGGCCCTGCTGGCGTCCGAGCTGACCGCGCGGGAGGACTGACATGACCGCGAAGATGACCATGGCCCAGGCGTTGAACGCCGCCCTGCGCGACGCCCTGCGCGAGGACGAGCGCGTCCTCGTCTTCGGCGAGGACGTCGGGCCGCTCGGCGGCGTCTTCCGCGTCACCGACGGGCTCACCAAGGAGTTCGGCGAGGAGCGCTGCTTCGACACGCCGCTGGCCGAGGCGGGGATCGTGGGCCTGGCCGTGGGCCTGGCCATGGGCGGCTTCCGCCCGGTGATCGAGATGCAGTTCGACGCCTTCGCCTACCCGGCCTTCGAGCAGATCGCCTCGCACGTGGCCAAGCTGCGCAACCGCACCCGCGGGCGGCTGTCGCTGCCGATCGTGATCCGGATCCCGTACGCGGGCGGCATCGGCGGCGTCGAGCACCACTGCGACTCCAGCGAGGCGTACTACGCCCACACGCCGGGGCTCAAGGTCGTGACGCCCGCGACGGCCGACGACGCCTACTGGCTGCTGCGCGACGCCGTCGCCGACCCCGACCCGGTGATCTTCATGGAGCCCAAGCGGCTGTACTGGTCCAAGGAGGAGACCTCCGTCGCGGAGCGCCGCGCCGCCGGGTTCGGCCGGGCCGCCGTCCGCCGCGAGGGCCGCGACGCGACGCTCGTCGCCTACGGGCCCAGCGTGCCCGTGGCGCTCCAGGCCGCCGAGGCCGCCGCCCGGGACGGGCTCTCGCTGGAGGTGGTCGACCTGCGGACGATCGTCCCGTTCGACGACGAGACCGTGGTGGCCTCGGTGCGCAGGACGGGGCGCTGCGTGGTGATCCAGGAGGCCCAGGGGTTCGCCGGGGTCGGGGCGGAGATCGCCGCCCGCGTGCAGGAGCGGTGCTTCCACTCGCTGGCCGCGCCGGTGCTGCGCGTCACCGGGTTCGACATCCCGTACCCGCCGCCCATGCTCGAACACTCCCACCTCCCGGACGTCGACCGCGTCCTCGACGCCGTGGACCGGCTCCAGTTCGACGACCAGCCCGACCTGCTGCACCTCACCCGGGAGGCGTCATGACGGCGACCGCCGCGCGGCAGGTGTTCCGGCTGCCGGACCTCGGCGAGGGCCTGACCGAGGCCGAGATCGTCGAGTGGAAGGTGGCCGTGGGGGACACGGTGGAGATCGACCAGATCGTGGTGGAGGTGGAGACCGCTAAGGCGGCGGTGGAGGTGCCCGTGCCGTACGCGGGGACCGTCCTGCGGCTGCACGCCGAGGCGGGCGCGGTCGTGGCAGTGGGGGAGCCGCTCATCGAGGTCGGGGACTCGCAGGAGGACCCGGCGGCGGCGCGGTACCGGGAGGAGGAACGCGCGGGCTCGGGCAACGTCCTGATCGGCTACGGCACCACCGGCACCCCCCACAAGAGCCGCCGCCGCCCCCGCCCCACCAACCCGGCTCCCTCCACCCCGGCCCCCGCCCCCGCTCCGGGATCGGGCCCCGCACCGGCCCCCGCACCTGCTTCGGGATCGGGCCCCGCACCGGCACCCGCGGTGGAGGCGGTGGCTTCTCCGTCCCCGGGCGGGCCGGAGCGTGCGCCTCGGGTGATCTCGCCGCTGGTGCGCCGGATGGCGCGCGAGCACGGCGTGGACCTCGCCGCCGTCCTTGCCACCGGACCGCACGGCGTCATCCTCCGCCGGGACGTCGAACACGCCATCGCCAACCCGGGCGCCGACTCCGGCGCGACCCCTGACGCCCCGTCCGCCGACCAGGCGGCGTCTCCGGCGGCCCCCGCGTCTCCGGCGGCCCCCGCGTCTCCGATGGCCCCGGTGGCGGAGCGCATCCCTCTGCGCGGCCTGCGCCGTACGGTCGCCGACAAGCTGACCCGCAGCCGCACCGAGATCCCCGACGCCACCACCTGGGTGGACGTGGACGCCACCGACCTGCTCACCATCCGCGACACCCTCCGGCGGACCAGCCCGGACCTGGGCATCGGCCTGCTGGCGCTCCTGGCCCGAGCCTGCGTGGCCGGCCTGCTCCGCTTCCCCGAGCTGAACTCCTCGGTCGACACCGACCGGGCCGAGATCGTCCGCCACGGCCACATCAACCTGGGCTTCGCCGCCCAGACCGAACGCGGCCTCGTCGTGCCGGTGGTCCGCGACGCGCACCTCATGACCACCGCCGGCCTGGCCGCCGAGCTGACCCGCCTGACCGCGCTGGCCCGCTCGGGCAGCCTGCCCCCGTCCGCGCTGACGGGAGGCACGTTCACCCTCAACAACTACGGCGTCTTCGGCGTGGACGGCTCCACCCCCATCATCAACCACCCGGAGGCGGCGCTCCTGGGGGTGGGCCGTGTGATCGACCGCCCCTGGGTGCACGACGGCGCGGTGGTGCCCCGCAAGATCACCCAGCTGTCCTTCACCTTCGATCACCGCGTCTGCGACGGCGGCGCAGCGGGCGGTTTCCTGCGCTTCGTCGCCGACTGCGTGGAGAACCCCGCCGTGCTGCTCGCCCACGTCTAGCAGCACGCTTCCCAGGCGGGCGTACGTCACCCGGTGGGCCCAAGGGCGGCAACCCTCGGGCCCACCGGACACCGAGCCCTCTCACGCTCACGACGGCCAAGAAGCTGAACTCACGCCACCGATCATTGCGCTGGGCGCTCTGAGCGCACCACTCTGAGTCCATCGAACGCTGCCGTCCGTGAGGCGGACGCCCGGCCTCGACGCCAGACGCCGGCATGGAGGAGGAGCCCGATGCCTGATCCCACCTCGACAGACCCGTGGTCCACGATCGGCGAGCTGGTGGCATGGCTGGACCGTAACAACGGCCGGGACCCTCACGAACTCACGCTGCGTGTCATGAAGATCGGCGAGGAGTTCGGCGAGGCGGTCGAGGCCCGCATCGGAGAACTCGGCCAGAACCCGCGCAAACCCGCCTCCCACACCCGCCAGGACCTCGCCGACGAGTTGTGCGACGTGATCGTGACGGCAATGGTGGCCCTCACCTCCGTCGTCGACGACCCGCGGGCTGTGTTCGAGGCGAAGCTGAGGAAGATCGCCGACCGCGTCTCAGCGTTCGAGGCCCAGCGAGCCTGACCTTCCCCTGCGAGCCGTACAAGCCGCCACTCTGGCGCTCGCCGCGCACTACGCAGGTGAGAACCGCGGATCGCTCCTCACCGCCGTGTCCAACGGCTGCCTTCGCCGACATCCCGCGAGCCGAGGCATTGGCTTGCGCCTGTGCCTGCATCTGCGCCTGGCTGTCACGCGCCAGGAGCCCGGTAAGCCACATCCATCCGCGTGGCTTCGTCGACCTCCTCCGCCGTCAGCAGGGCGACCGTTGTCGTCCGCACCGCCCCGGACGCCGACACTGCCATCCCCAACGCCGCCGACGCCGCGTTGCTCGGCAAGTCGACGACCACGAACGTGTCCGTCTCCCCGAACGCGAAGTACATCTGCTCGACCCGTCCGCCCAGGCTTTCCACCAGGCGATCCACCGCTTGCCGGCGTCCGGTGCCACCGTCCCGCAGCACGCCGCGGAGCCCCTCTGTGGTGTACGTGGACTGGATCAGATATTTGGGCATGGTCGAGTTCCTCTTCTCGTGCCGCCCCCCCGGTGCGAGGTGGCTGTCGCGGGTCACGAGGTCGGAATTCTCGGCTCCGGCTGAAGGTAATCCCACCGGTAGTGCTGGGTTTGCCCTGCGGCCCTCGACACTGGCCGACGCCGCCGTCTAGGCCGAGACCGTCAGCACCACGATCACCACCCCGAGCGTCAGGTCGAGCGCGGCGCAGAACTCGGCCATCGACCGGACCACCACCTTGTTCCTGCGCCAGAGGACCACGTCCAGAACGGCATGCCCGACCAGCGCCGCAGCGACCAGGTAGCCTCCGAACGCAGGCGACAGGGACAGCGCGGCCACCGACACCGCCCCGAAGACCAGCATCGCCGGAACCTGCGCCGCGACCAGCGTCGGCCTCCTCACCAGCCCGCCCGCCAGCCCGCCTGCCAGGCCGACGAGGGCGACGCACACCGCACCCCCGACCAGCCCCGGCCACGGCGTCAGCCCGAGCAGCCGCAGCACCGCCACCGCCACCACGGACGCCCCGAACAACGGCCAGGCCACCTCCGGCCTGCCGGTCACCGCCGTGGCGAGGTAGACGAGCGCGGCGAGGAACACCACAAGGGCCGCGTCCCGCCCGTCCTCCAGCCCCAGGACATTGAAGACCATGAAAGCCACGCCCAGCACCGTGGGCCAGCGACGTGCGACGGCCATGAGCACCCGGCCGGTGGGGGAGCGCTCCTGCGAGCCGCCTTGCGCGGACGACATCTCAACCATGCCCCGACTCTCCCGCGCCACCTCCGCCCACCTTGAGGTCGAAGACCCTGAACGTCCAGAATCCTGCGACCCCGGTCCGCTCACCCCACGTTCACCCCGCCGACCGCCACCACGCGCGTGAAGCAGACGGCCCTGAGGCGACGGACGCCTGTGAGGGGGAGGCGTCCGCCGTCAGGCGGGCCCGACCGACCGCAGCCAGACCGCCGCCGAGTACGGACCGGTGAAGCGGAGCACGCGCAAGGGAGCGAAACGCGGATCACGGGTGCGTCGCCGGATCTCCGCCTGTCGCGCCGCGTGCTGCGACCAGGCCCACCACGCCGGATGATCACTCTGGAACCATCCGGCGACCGTCTCCCGATTGCCGTTGAAGACGGGTTCGCGCAGCACCGTCCTGCGCAGCGAGCGCCGCAGGACCCGCGGCATGACGACCCGGCGCGGATAGTCCAGCCAGACGATGGTGTCGGCGCGTTCCCACAGCAGGTCGCGCACCTCCGGGTAGCCGAAGGAGTCGAAGATCCACGCCGGGGTCCCGGCGATCTCGGCGACCCGTTCCGGGAACGCCTCGTCCACGGCCCAACCTGGCCCGGCGAAGTACAGGCCGTCCATCTCGTGACAGGGCACGCCAGTCCGGTTGCTCAGTGCGCGCGCGAGCGTCGACTTGCCCGCCCCGCTGATGCCCGCCACCAGAATCCGCCGCATCCCGGCAGGCTAGCGCAGCCGTACCCGCCGAGCCCGCCGTGCTGCCAGGCCATTCGAACGCGCACGACGCCTTCCCGCGCCCCTGCCGAGCGACGACCCGCCCCTCACCGAGCGTCCCGGCCGGACAGACTCCTCGACGGTGAGATGACGAGACAGCCTGCACGAGCAGTAACACGGGCTCCGGATCCTGCCTGACATTGGCTGGACCATGGGGCGTGCATGACACCGGCTGGCCCATGGGGCGTGCATGACACCGGCTGGACCACGGGCCGTGCATGACACCGGCTGGCCCATGGGCCGTGCGTGGCACTGGCTGGACCAGAGCGGGTGCGTGGCACCGGCCAGACCACGGTCTGACAACCCGTGGTAGGACTTCCCCGCTCCAAGATCAGACCCTGGTCCGACGCGCTCCCGACCCCCGCGCCGCAATCATGACCGCATGCCGAAACCCCTCGCCACGATCCTGGCCGCCCTGCTGGCGATCACCGGCCAACCCGCCATGGCCACCGCCACCCCGAGCGCCGAGACCCGACCCGGCAGCGAGAGCCCAGCCCGTCCCTCCTCGGTCACCCCATCCGCCATGACCGCCGGAACCTCACTGACCTGGCAGCCCTGCCCCAACGACAAGATCGGCATGGAGTGCGCCGACCTCCAGGTCCCGGTCGACTGGCGCAAGCCCGACGACCGTAAGATCACACTGAAGCTGGGCAGGCTGAAAGCGACCGGCGCCTCCGAGGGGTCGGTCCTGGTCGCCTACGGCGGCCCGGGAGGCCCCGGCATCGCCACCACCGCAGCCGTCCCCGAGTGGTGGGCCCGGCTGCGCGAGCGCATGGACATCGTCACCTGGGACACCCGCGGCTACGGCGAGCAGTTCGGCGGCCTGAGCACCGGCCTCGCGTGCGTCTGGACCCGCATCCCCATCCCGGAAGCCCCGCGTGACGACGCCGGCTTCGGCCGCCTGTCGGACACCAACCGCGGCTTCGCCGAGGCATGCCGCCACCAAGACCCCCAACTGTTCGCCAACATGAGCTCGGCCGACCAGGCCAGAGACATGGAGGCGATCAGAAAGGCCCTGGGCGGCGCGAAGCTCAACTACTACGGCGCCTCCTACGCGGGCTTCTACGGCCAGGACTACGCCCGCCTCTTCCCCGACCAGATCCGCACGATGGTCCTCGACGGCACCTGGAACCACAGCCCCGCCGACTGGTCGCGCGAACTGGAGGAGATGGCGACGTCCAACGAGCAGTCCATGCGGCGCTTCTTCACCTGGTGCGCCACCCACGACTGCCAAGACATACCCGGCCTCTGGCGCAAGCTGACCGAACGGGCCCGCCGCAAGCCCATCCACACCACGACGGCCAACATGGCCTATAACGCCCGCGATCTGCAGTCCCTCGCCCTCTTCATGGCCCGCCAAGGGGCCCCCGCCTGGCCCGCCCTGGCACGCGCGATCCGCAAGGCGGCCGGCCAGGGCGACGCCTCCGACTTCGTCCCAGCCCGCGGGGCCCGCTACCCCGACCAGACCACCCCCGTCACCGAATGCCTCGACTGGCCGCGCCCCACGACCCTCAAGGAACTGGCCAGCACCGACGCCCGCCTCCGCAAGATCGCCCCTCTCACCGGCACCGCCAACACGCTGGCCTCGGCGACCCTCACCTGCATCGGCTGGCCGGCCCCGGTCACCAACCCGCCCGCTCCCCTCCCGAAGGGCGTGCCTCCGGTCCTGGGAGCAGGCGCCTGGGGCGAGTCGGACGCGGTCGAACGTGCCCTGGCCGCCGTCCCCGGCAGCGTCACCATCCGCCACGACGGCCCCGGTCACACCCTCTACGGCTTCAACCCCTGCGCCCGCGACCTGATGAACCGCTACTTCACCGACCTGACCCTGCCACCGCCGAACACCCAATGCTGACCACCTCGACCCCGCCGGTAGGCAGCCATCCGGGCGAACGGGAACGTCCTCCCCCCACGCTTCAGCCGGAGCGGTTCGGCTCCCGAGCGCGAGAAGCCCGAGCGCGAAGGGAAGGACCGACGCTTGCTGGGCCAGTACGCCAGCCGCAGTCGGCGATCTTCAACTCGTCCGGACGGGGCTCGGCGGCGCCCGGTGGAACTCGATGCTCACGAACCGACCGTCGTCGAAGCCGAGGCGTGCACCGTCACAGTGCGCGAACGACGTCCCCCAGGAGTCGTGTGAAGCGTCCGGAAAGCACGCCGCCAACGCCAGCTCGATCGCCCCTCCATGCCCGACCAGGAGCGCCGAGCAGCCCTCCGCGACGTCGCGGACCGTGTCCGCCCAGATCGCTCGGTGGGTCTCGGCCACGGTCGCCGCCTCCCGACCCTCCCGGATGATCTCCGCGAGCCGCCGGTAGGGCTCGGTCCAGCCCCATTGCGCGTGCCGAGCGATCTCTCCCGGCACATAACCCGACGGCATCTCCATGGTGTCGTCGACGGCGAAGCCCATCGCAACAGCGGTCTCGACGGCCCGAGGAGACGAACTGGTGACCACGCGCTCGTAGGGACCGACTCCGGAGCCGATGAAGCGGGCGAGGGCGATGCCGTCACCCGACAGGTGTGACCCACGCCCACGTGCCGCGCCCTTCTTGGTCAAGCTGTGTCGGCGCACGTCGAGCCAGCGCACTTGGCGTCCTCCTGCAACGGTGTTCCGGCGGGCAAGGGCGGAGACGCGTGCGGCCACCGCGATCACGGAGCGGTGTGCTGACAACCAAAGATCATGTGGCCGCAGGCCATAGCGTAGCCGCGCCCGGCCGAGCAAACGACGGCGAAGATCCACCGGCGAAGGGCGAAGGGCGAAGGGCGAAGGGCGAAGGGCGAGGTGGTGAGGGGCAGCTGTCACGCCGACCTCGGCCCGGCCCCAGCGCGCCGACCAGCGGCGGACTAAGGCTGCCGCGGAAGTCGCACAAGGGGGCGCCGACCTCGTGCGGCCACGGTCTTGACTGGGCGGGTCAGATCGACTAGACCACAGGAAGCCCGGCGATCATCACGCAGTGGAGGACACGATGTCCGGCAGAGCGTTGGTACGACTCGCGGCCCGCGCCGCGTTATCCGCAGTCACGACGGGCGCGCTGGTCGCGGCCGCCGCGATGCCGGCCTCCGCGACGGTCCTGGAGCGGCCGCCGCGGACGACCAAGGGGCCGTGCGCGTACACCGAGACCCCCGACGACCCGGCCGTGCGCAAGGTTCCGCTGCCGCCGGACCCGCGCCACACCCCCACCCGTCCGGTCTCGGCGGTGCTCAGGACCAACCACGGCGACATCGGGCTCACCCTCGACCCGGCCAAGGCGCCGTGCACCGTGCAGAGCTTCGTGCACCTGATCCGTCATCGTTTCTACGACGTCACCTCCTGCCACCGGCTCACCGCGTACGACCGGCTGAAGGTGCTGCAGTGCGGCGACCCCAGCTTCACCGGCGAGGGCGGGCCCGGCTACCGGTACAAGGACGAACTGCCCACCGACCTGCCGCCGTGGCCCGGCGACCCGACCGGAGTGCGCAAGACGTACGCCCGGGGCATGCTGGCCATGGCCAACGCCGGGCCCGACACCAACGGCAGCCAGTTCTTCCTGGTCTACGGTGACTCGGGCCTGGCGCCCAACTACACGGTCTTCGGCACGGTCGACGCCGCCGGGCTCGCCGCGCTCGACCGGATCGCCGCGGGCGGTATCCAGCCGGAGCCCGACGGGCCCACGCCGCCCGTGGACGGCAAGCCCGTCCTGCCGGTCGACATCCGGGACGCCCGGGTCTGCAGGAAGTAGGCGTCACTCCCGCTCCAGCGCCGCCCCCGTCCCCGATGCCGGTGGAAGGGCTCCCCGTCCCGCATGCCGGTGGAACGGGGGCGGCACGGTCTGGAACGCCCTCAGGGCGAGGGCTCCGACCGAGGAGCCGGGAGCAGGGAGAGACGCATGAACCTGACACGCGCGTTCGGCACGGTGGCGGGGCTGGCGCTGGCCGCCGCGGGGATGGTGGGGCTGAGCGGGCCCGCGTGGGCGGCGCTGCCCTTCGCCACCCCGACCACCTGTACGTTCCAGACGGTCAATACCGGGAACTACCTGACCGCGGTGGGCGGCGGGGGCCGTACGACCGATGTGATCCACAGCGACGCGACCGTGGCCCGCTCGTGGGAACGCTTCACCCTCGTGGACGCCGGCGACGGCGTGCACGTCGGCATCAGGACGCTGACCGGCAACTACCTGACCGCCGTGAACGGCGGCGGCCTGCAGACCGACGTCATCCACTCCAACGCCACGCTCCTGCAGGCGTGGGAGAAGTTCGCGCTGGTCCGCCAGGGCGGCGACGGCTTCGCGATCCAGACGGTCGACGGCCACTTCCTGACCGCCGTGGGCGGCGGCAACCGCACCACCGACGTGGTGCACAGCGACGCGACCCAGGTGCGGTCGTGGGAGCTGTTCCGGGTGCAGTGCAACCTCACCACCGTGCCCAACGTGCAGGGCTTCGACGACGGCAGCGCGCGGAACTCCATCACCGGTGCGGGCCTCACGGTCGGCGGGGTCACGTTCGACAACAACTGCGTCGACGTTCGCGGGACCGTGTTGTTCAGCAGCCCGGGGGCGGGGGCGACCGTGCTGCGCGGTTCGGTGGTGAACCTCAATGAGTCCAGCGGGGTGGATCGCAACGGGCGGCCCTGCATCTTCAGATGACCCCGGCGGTCCGGCTGCCCGAGGCGTCCTCGCCTCCTCGGGCGGCCGGACGCCTTGAAGCGGATGGCTGCGTCGCTCCGAATCGGGCGTTTCCTGCGAAGCGTGCGATTTCGAGCGAGGTGGTCCACTTCATGGGATTCGCTGCGTTCGGGTGGGTGGCCGCGTTCGGGCGGGTCGGGCAGGTTCAGCCGGGGGTGTCGGTGCTGCGCCGTGGCTGCCAGGGCAGGCGGTTCTCCAGCTCGACCTCCAGCGAGAAGCTGAGGAAGGTCCGTACGAGCACGATGAGCGCGAGCACGCCGACGCTCACGAACGTCGGAGCCACCGCCACCGTACGGATGATGTCCCCGGCCACCAGGAATTCCAGCCCGAGCAGGATCGCCCGTCCGAGGCCCTGGCGGTAGGCGCGGTAGACGCCGTGCGGGGCCTCTCTTTCGCGTAGCCGCAGCACGAAGGACACGGTGGCCGTCAGCGCGCCCAGCACGATGATCGCCACGCCTGCGAGATCGACAGCCTGGCCGATCGCCTCCACGATCCGCGCGAAGTCCATGACCACCCTCTTTGCCCCGCCTTCAGCAAGGATCAGCGTCCCGCGCCCCGCGTACCGCCCCGACACGCCGCACCAGCCCCCCTCTTTGCCAGGCCACCGCACGGTGCCTCGCGTGGGGAGGGCGCGGGCTTTGGCAGGGAGCCATACGTGGCCAGATGGGGGAGCGAGCGACCGTTTCCCGCTCGGATGGCGGGCGGCCGTGAGCGGAGAGCCATGCGCCATTGGAGGGATGAGAGACGGGCTCGGGCTCCAGGTCATACACGAGAGGAACGGGGGAGGGCTGCGGGCCTCAGGTGGGGGCTCATGCGCCACAAGCAGCCGGTCGAGCGGCGCGCCGAGCGGGCGGCCTCGGGTGGGCGGCCTCGGGTGGGGGCTTATGCGTGATCGGAGGGCAGAGGGGCGGACCTGGAATGGAGGGTTGTGTGCGGTTCGGGTATTTCCGTGCAGCTTCCCGAGGTGGCAGGGGGCGTGGGGGAGGAAGTTGGGCCGTCCAGGTGGTGGTCTGGACGGCGGGCGTCTTCGTGGAGGGAGGAGGGGAGCTCAGTTTGTGGGGTGAGGGGGGTTCGTGGGGAGGGAGTCGAGCCAGTGGGTCAGGCGGGTGCCCTGGCGGGTCATGATCTCGGGGTCGCGCAAGGCGTTCGCCAGCAGCGACATCCCCTGGTACGCCCCGACGAAGGTGAGCGCGAGATCGTCGGCGTCCGGCTGGCCGAGGTCGCGGAACTGGCGCTCCGACCAGTCGAGGAGCAGCCGTACGACCCGGCCCGCCTCGACGTCGAGGCCGCCCTCCGCACGTTTGTCCAGCTCGGAGGCGAGCGTGCCGGTGGGGCAGCCGTACCGGGCGGCGATGTCCCGCTGGCTCACCCAGGCGTCCACCATGGCCTTGAGGCGGGCGCGCGGGTCGGGGAGCCGGTCGAGTTCGGCGGTGAGTTCGGCCAGGTGCCCGGCGTGTTCGGACAGTGCGGCCAGGACCAGTTCGTCCTTGGTCTTGAAGTAGTAGTACACGTTTCCCACGGGCACGCCGGCGGCCTCGGCGATGTCGGCGATGGTCGTCCGCTCGACGCCCTGCTCGTGCAGGACGCGGGCGGCGGCGGCCATCAGCCTGCGCCGCTTGTCGGCCCCCCGGGCCCGTGTCCTCGTTGAGTCAGTCACCCAACTTACTATATGTCCAGGACGGCCGGGACGGGCGGTTCCACGTACCGAATGAGTCGGCGCGGCGCGGGCGGGCTGGGTGAGGACGTGGCGAAGATGTCGGGAGGCGCACGACGTGAGTGGCAGGACGTGAGGCGGCAGGCTGAAAGGCGGCCACCCAAGCTGTGGCGGCTGAGCCACATCGTGCTTACCTGGGTACGCGTGGAGGAGCAAGGCTGTCGCTGAGGGGTAGGGGCGGGCGATGTTCGATGTCGCCGCCGATGTGCCGGTTGTGGACAGCGGTGGCGCTGAGCTCTGGATTCCCTCATGACAGAGTTAGCGATCAACGTCCAACGTCTGCCGGGCTGCCATGTGGTGCATCTCGACGGCGACCTCGACCGCGTGACCCGCATGCCGCTGGCCCGTACGCTCGCGGAACTCCTGGAGGCGGAGCGTCCGAAGGTCGTGATCGATGTCACCGACCTGGCCTTCTGCGACTCGTGCGGCCTCTGGGCCCTCATCGTCGGCCAGCGGCAGGCCGAGCGGCGCGGCGGCAGCGTCCGGCTGGTCGGGGTGCACGGGCCGCTGGCCCGCCTGCTGGACATCACCAGTCTGTCGCGCCTGTTCCCTTCGGACGACGGCCCGGCCGAGACCGCGAGCTGGGCCAAGCCGCGCGGTTGGCCGTCCTGACCCGGAGGGACGGTGAGGGCGGCGGCCACGGCCGCTCGGCAACGACATGCGCGGGTCCGGGCCCAGTACGGGTCAGCCGAGCCAGGGGCGCGGCGAGGGCTTCAGGCCAAGAGCCCGACGACGGCCCTTCGGGGGCGGCGGGGATCGCGGCGGACGCCCAGGCCGGATGTGCCGGTGAAGGGTCACAGCACGGCGCCGGGCCGACGCGGGATCGGGAGGGGCCGGCAGCGGGTCGAGAGCGTCCGGCAGCGGGATCGGGAGGGACCAGAAGCATGGCCGGGAGGGGCCGGCAGTGGGGTTGGAATGGGGTCGGTAGCGGAGTCGGGCCCGGGCCCTGGGGGGTGCGGGCGAGGTCGGGCGGGGCGGGGGCCTGCGGGGCCCGGCGGGCGGTGACGGGCAGGGGCCCCGAAGCGGGCCTGGGTGTCAGGTCAGGACGGTGGGGAGGGGGCCGGGTCCGGGCCAGGGGGATGTGACGCGTTGATCACCTGGTACAGCTGATCCTCCGGCCCCAGCCGCCAGCCGAGCAGTTCCAGCAGCTCGCGCACCGTCGACGAGGCGTTCTGGAGCACCAGCCTGCGCGGAGGCGGCAGGTCGGTGGCCGTGCTGATGATCAGCCGCAGCCCGCCGGCGTCGATGAAGGTAAGCTCGGACAGGTCCAGATGGACGTCGGTCTCGCCGATGCGTAACGCCCACGCCAGCGCTCGGGCCAGTGCGGGCCGTCCATGGTGGTCGATCTCGCCGCGTACGCGCAGGCCGAAGGGGTGCACCATGGGCAGCACATCGGCAGGGTCGCCGGTCTGGTCGGTCATTGAAATCACACCAATGCGGTCGTCTAGGGCAGAGCCGAGCCGCGCCACGTTCCCTATCGAGGGAAGGTGCGGGCGCCCCTGACAGATCGCCGAAAACAAGAGGGCCCGGCGCGCCGCGCGTCCATACAGCGTCGGCACATCGGGCAGAGGGAGAAGCAGATGTCGGGCGATCAACCCTTTCCGCCAGGCATCGTCCAGGTCACCACGGCTTCGGCCGCCGGTGAACCGGACAGGTGCGCCCGTGGCGCGCCCGGCTCGGCTCGTTTACTCGGTCGCCTTACTCTCTGCCCTCGATCGAGCGCTTTACGCCGCCGTAACCCCCGTACCCGGTAGGGGCAAGCCATGCAAGCACCCTTCCACCTGCGGTGCACCATCACCAACAATCTCGCGCTCACCCGCGATCTGGTGCGCGTCTACGCCACCCACGCGGGGCTGTCCGGCGCGCGGCTCGACCACCTGGTGCTCGCCGTCAACGAGGCCGCCGCGAACGTCCTGGAGCACGGTGGCGGTCGCGGCACGGTGACGGCCTACACCGACGCCGCCGTCCTCACGGTCGATGTATGCGACACGGCCGGACGCCTGCGGGCCGAGCATCTGGCCGACGCCCGGCTCACGCGTCCCTCGCCCTCGGCGCGGCGCCTCGGCCTGTGGCTGATCCATCGTCTGTGCGACGAGGTCGGCATCGACCATCCGCAAGGGGGCAGCAGGCTGCGGCTGCGTATGCGTCTGCCCCTCGCCACCCGTCTGCGTCCCTGGCAGGGGGGCGACTCCTCACCCGCGGCCAGCTAGCCACGGTGATCCGCCCGTCCGTCTCTGCTGGGCGGACGGGTGGTGAGCCGTCCTGATGAGCGGTGAGCCGCCGGTGAGGACGCGGTGAGCCGGCCCCGCCACTGTTGACCTGTCTCCGCGACCGCGGAGCACAGGCCACACACGTGGGGAGCGGACAATGGGCATGCTGACCGGCAAGACGGCGCTGGTGACGGGCGGTTCCCGGGGGATCGGCCGGGCGGTGTCGCTGCGGCTGGCCGCCGAGGGCGCGCTGGTGGCCGTGCACTACGGCGGCGACGACGAGGCGGCCAAGCAGACCGTCGCCCTGATCGAGGAGCGGGGCGGCCGGGCGTTCGCCGTGCAGGCCCGCTTCGGCGCGAAGCCCCAGCAGAGCGTCAAGGACGCGGAGGGTGCGCAAGAGGGCAGGGGCGTTGAGGGGGCGGTGGAGCGGTTGTTCGAGGGGCTGGCCGACGGGTTGGCCGGGCGTGGCCTGGACATCCTGGTCAACAACGCCGGCATCGCCTCGACCGTCCCGATCGCGCACCTGACCCCGGCGGAGTTCGAACGGGTGATGACGGTCAACGTCACCACTCCGTTCTTCGTGATCCAGCGTGCGCTGCCGCTGCTGAACGACGGCGGCCGCATCATCAACATGGGCTCGACGGCCAGCCGGTTCGCCGTCACCACGCAGATCGGCTACACGATCAGCAAGGCGGCGCTGGAGGCGATGGCACCGACGCTCGCCAACGAGCTGGGACGGCGTGGCATCACCGTGAACACGGTCGCGCCCGGCGCCGTACGGACCGACATGACCGCGGGCTACACCTCGATCCCCGAGGTGGTGGCCGCGCTGGAGTCCATCACCGCGCTCGGCCGGCTCGGGGAGCCCGAGGACGTCGCCGACGTGGTCGGCTTCCTGGCCGGTCCGGCGGGCCGGTGGGTGACCGGGCAGACCATCGACGTCTCCGGTGGCACGTACCTCGGGCCGCTCGCCTGACGGCGTCTTGGAACACTTTGCCCATCCATTACGGACCGTGCATATTCCCGTACGGGGAGCTTGCATAGCCTGATTTCATGGGAGATGTCCCCCACAACCCGCCACCACCTCCCGGCCCGGCGGCCGGCGACGGCGGCTGGACCCGCGACGGCGGGCCGGTCCACAACGGGGGCCCGGCCCACGACGAGGCGCGGGCCAACGCCGAGGAGCGGGCCCGTAAGGAGGGGCAGGCCCGTAAGGAGGGGCAGGCCCCTGACGAGGGGCGGGCCTCCGACGAAGAGCGCACCCGCGACGAAGGACGGCTCCACGACGAGGGGCAGGCGCACGACGGTGGCTCGGCGGGCGATGCGCACGTCGACAGGCTGCTGCTCGGCGCGGCCACCAGCACGCAGGCGCACGTGTGCGTGCTCTTCGTCCTGGCCGAGGACGGGCGTGTGCTGATGATGGACGCCGAGTCGGGGCTCCCCGAGCCCTTCTCGCGCTCGTGGGTCCTGATCAGGTCCACCGACCAGTCGCCGGTCGCGGTGGCGGTGCGGCAGCGGCGGCTGGTGTGGGTGCCCGACCGGGAGGCCATGGCCCGCGAGTTCCCGCTCGTGGCGCTCGCCTTCCCGTACGGGTTCGCGCTGGCCGTCGCGCCCCTGGTCGACCGCGACGGCGAGGTGCGGGGGGCCATGATGCTGCTCTGGCCGCCCGCCCCGGCCCGCCGTCCCACCCGGCACCAGCTCGACGTCCTGACCGCCACCTGCGCCGACCTGGCGGAGATCGTCCCGAGGGGGAACCGGCCGGTGCCGCCGGGACACCAGCCGCGCGT
Organism: Nonomuraea sp. NPDC048881; assembly: GCF_040649795.1. Lineage (NCBI taxonomy): Bacteria > Bacillati > Actinomycetota > Actinomycetes > Streptosporangiales > Streptosporangiaceae > Nonomuraea > Nonomuraea sp. NPDC048881. The sequence continues at coordinate 276,697 of NZ_JBEZGC010000008.1, read as the reverse complement.
GCTGACCAGGGAGCCGCCCGGCGGCGAGGACCTGCTGACCTGCCTCAACCGGCTGCCCGAGGGCTACTGCATGCTCGATGTCGAGGGGCGGCTCACCCTGGTCACCGCCCCCGCCGAGGAGCTGCTGCAGGCCGAGGCGGGCGAGCTGACCGGCAAGCGCCCCTGGGACGCCCTGCCCTGGCTGGGCGAGCCCGCCTACGAGGACCGCTACCGCGCCGCCGTGGTCAGCCAGGAGGTCACCTACTTCACCACCCGCAACCCGGGCGGCCAGTGGCTGGCCTTCCACCTCTATCCGGGCCTGGCCGGCGTCACCATGCGGGTCACGCCGAGCACGATGGCCCGCGACCCGCGTCCGGTCATGCCCGACCAGCTCGTCGCCGCCGACCGGCCGCCGCGCCTCGTCGCGCTGCACGAGATGCTGCACCTGGCCACCACCCTGGCGCGGGCCGTCACCGCCCAGGAGGTGATCAACCTGGTCGCCGACCACGTGATGCCCGCCTACCATGTGCAGGCCCTGGCCATCCTCACCTCCAGGGGCGGGCGCATGCAGGTGGCCGCCTCGCGCGGGTACAGCGACCAGGCGATCGAGGAGTACGACGGCCAGCCCCTTCTGCACCTGTCGCCCGGCCACCCGCTGGCCGCCGGCGCACCGGCCTTCTTCGGCAGCTGGGCCGAGCTGCGCGCGACGTACCCGGAGGCGATCAGGTCGGACGACATGTCGGCCTGGGCGTTCCTGCCGCTGACGGCCGGCGGGCGGACGGCCGGCATGTGCATCCTGGCCTACGACCGTCCCCACCGCTTCACCACCGACGAGCGGGCCAGCCTGACGGCCCTGAGCGGGCTCATCGCCCAGGCGTTCGAGCGCGCCCGCCTCTACGACGTCAAGCACCAGTTCGCGCAGTCGCTGCAGTCGAGCCTGCTGCCGCGCACCCTGCCCGGCGTCCCGGGGCTGGAGGTGGTCGCCCGCTACCTGCCCGCCACGCCCGGCATGGACATCGGCGGCGACTTCTACGACCTGATCCGGCTGGAGGAGAAGGTGGCCGCCGCCGTCATCGGCGACGTCCAGGGGCACGACGTCACCGCCGCCGCGCTGATGGGCCAGGTGCGTACGGCCATCCACGCCCACGCGAGCGCGGGCGCCAACCCCGGCGAGGTGCTCGCGCACACCAACCGCCTGCTCAACGAGCTGGCCCCGGACCGGTTCACCAGCTGCCTGTACATCAGCGTCGACCTGGGGCGGAGCATGGCGTGCGTGGCCAGCGCGGGCCACCTGCCGGCGCTGCTGCGCCGGCCCGGCGAGCCCGCCCAGGTGGTGGAGTCCGCCCCCGGGCTGCTGCTCGGCATCGAACCCGGCGCCGAGTACGCCACCACCCAGCTCGCCCTGCCGCCCGGCTCGGTGCTGGCCCTCTACACCGATGGGCTCATCGAAGTGCCCGGTCACGACCTCGGCGAGGCCATCGGCGGCCTGGCCGCCGGGTTCACCCCCGCGCCGGATCAGCCGCTCACCGACGTGGCCGAGGACATGATCGCGGCCGCGGCGGCCGTCGAGCACCGCGCCGACGACATCGCCATGCTGCTCCTGCGCACCGGCCCAGCCTGAGCAGCGCCGACCGAATCTGAGCAGCGCCGATCGAATCCGAGCAGCACCGGGCGGGGGCAGGCGTCCCGGTCGGGTCAGGCGCGCCACTCCGGTGTGCGTTCCTGGCGGGCCTGGGCCAGGGCCTCCCTGACGCCCTCGGCGTCCTTGTCGGTGGTGTAGACGGGGCTGCCGGGCTGCTGCCGCCACGACTCGTCGAGCCCGCCGGCGTCCACGGGGTCGAAGCCGAGCGCGTCCACCAGACCCATCACGATCTTCTTGCCGCGCTCGTCGTCGGCGGCCACGGGCAGGGCGATGCGCCCGGGGGTGCCGGAGGGGCGGCCGCCGTGGGCGAGGTGGTCGGCGAAGATGTTGTTGAACGCCTTCACCACCGGATGGCCGAGCTGCTGCTCGACCCATCGGCTCTCCGGCATCCCGGCCTCGATCTCGTCGATCCGGCCGTCGCGCTGGGGGTAGTAGTTGCCGGTGTCCACGACGGTCAGGCCGCCGGTGACGTCGTCGAACAGGCCGTCGGGCAGCTCGGGCACCTTGCCCTGGGGGATCGTGACCACGACCAGGTCGGCTCCCTGGGGCGCCTCCTCGACGGTCACCGGGGTCGCGCCGGTCTCGGTGGCCAGGCCGGTGAGCGTCTGGGGGCCCCGGGAGTTGGCCACCGCCACCTCGTGCCCCAGCTCGGTCAGGCGCCGGGTGAGCGTGCCGCCGATGTTCCCCGCGCCGATGATGCCGATCTTCATGCTCCGCCCCCGGTTGTGCGCCTCAGCTACTGCTCGCCAGGATATCGTCACAATGCGTTATCGCTGTTCGGAGGCCGTGTCGGCGCGTCGGACGGCACCCGAACCCGATTCCGGGCGGATGGTTCCAGCGGCGCCGCTGGCATCAAGTGGTCACCGGCACGCAACTTCCTGGTCGTTCCGCGGCGGAATCTGCGCGCGACGAACCCGCACACTGGAACCCATAGGCAGGCAAACGGACGTTGGAGGACCGAATGGGAAATTCAGCATTACGTTCCGTCTCGCACGACGCTGGGCGGCGTGAATTCGTTAATCACGCGGGCGGGACGCGTCCGCATATCCAGCTGGTGTCCGACGAGCCGGGGATTCGGGGGTTGTTCCGTTACCGTCCCGAGGCGGCCGAACCGCTGACCCTGCTCTCCGAGGTGCTGCTGTGCGGGGACAGTCCGCTGACCCGGGGCGAGCGCGAGCTGATCGCGGCGTACGTGTCGTCGCTCAACCGGTGCCGGTTCTGCTTCCACACCCACGCGGCCTTCGCGGCCGTCCGCGTGCCGGACGGCATGACGCTGGTCGACGAGACCTGCGCCGACCCGGCGGCGGCCCCTCTCTCCGGCAAGCTCAAGGCCCTGCTGGGCATCGCCGGGGCGGTGCAGCGCGGCGGACGGGAGGTCACCGACGAGCACGTGCGCGCGGCCAGGGCCGAGGGCGCCACGGACCTGGAGATCCACGACACGGTGCTGATCGCGGCGGCCTTCTGCATGTACAACCGGTACGTGGACGGCCTGGCCACACTGGCCACCGACGACCCCGGCCACTACGCCGACCGGGCACGTCTGACCAGCGGATACGTGAAGGTGTGGAACGACGAGGCGCTGGACGAGGCCGGCTGAGCGGCCCCGTCCGGCGGGCCTGATCAGCCGAAGAACTCGTCCACCGAATAGGGGTCGAGCGGGAAGCTCCAGCGCTCGCTGATCTTCCCGTCGGTGATCCGGAACAACTGCATGCCGCGGTCGTCGAGCGAGCGGCCGTCGCGCTCACCGCGGATGCGCAGGACGGCGGCGACCTGGTCGCCGCCGACGAGGTAGGACTCCGGCTCCAGGCGCAGCGTGCCGGTGGTGGACTTCAGCAGCTCGGCGAGGTAGCCGAGCACGGCTTCCTTGCCGGAGTAGTCGCGGGCCATCGGTCCGCGGCCGGGGACGTGGAAGATCACGTCGTCGGCGAGCAGCCGGCGAAGGTCCTCCAGGTCGCCCTTGGCAATGGCGTCGTAGGTGTTGCCGGCAACGGTGATGTGGGGATGCTCATCCATGACGACCGCCAGTCACAAACGGGGTTTAGGTGGCGTCCGTGACATTACGCGCGTCAGTTGCAGGAGACAAGAAGGAGGCACAATTAACGAGATCTTGCGCAATTTGCCAGAGTGTGCAGACTAGGAGAAAACCGCATCGATGGGAGCTTGCGTGCCCCATATTGCCCTCGATTCCGATGAACCCGGAATCCGCGGACTTTTCCAGTTCAGCCCAGAGACGGCCGCCCCGATGAACGCGCTGGCCGAGGTCCTCCTGCGTGGCGACAGCACACTGAGCCGCGGCGAGCGGGAGCTGATCGCGGCCTACGTGTCAGGGCTCAACGAGTGCCGGTTCTGCACGGCCTCGCACGCCGCGTTCGCCGCCGCCCAGCTCCCCGAGGGCATGACGCTGGTGGACCAGGTCCGCGCCGACCCCGGCACGGCGCCCGTCACGCCCAAGCTCCGCGCCCTGCTCGCCATCGCCGCCGCCGTGCAGCGGAGCGGCAGGGACGTCACCGACAAGCTGGTGGCCGCGGCCCGGGCGGAGGGGGCCACCGACAAGGAGTTGCACCACACCGTGCTGATCGCGGCCGCGTTCTGCATGTTCAACCGCTACGTCGACGGCCTGGGCACCTTCGCCCCCGACGACCCCGCCGGGTACGACCTGGCCGCGCAGCGCATCCTGACGCACGGCTACACGACCGTCCCACCGGCGGCGGGACAGCAGGACTGATGGACGCGGAACACCACCGGTTCGTGATCGTCGGCGCCGGACCCGGCGGGCTGCAGCTCAGCTACTTCCTGCAGCGCGCCGGGGCCGACTACGTCACCCTGGAACGCGAGGACGCGCCCGGCGGCTTCTTCCGCAGCTACCCGCGCCACCGCCGGCTCATCTCGCTGAACAAGGTGCACACCGGCGAGAAGGAGCGCGAGATCCAGCTCCGCTGGGACTGGAACTCCCTGCTCAACGACGAGCCCGACCTGATGTTCCCGAACTACTCGCGCGAGTACTTCCCGCACGCCGACGACCTGGTCCGCTACCTGGCCGACTTCCAGCGCGTCCACGGGCTGCGGGTGCGGTACTCGACGGCCGTCGAGCGCGTCGAGAAGGACGGCGCGGGCTTCGTCGTCCACACCGGTGACCAGGTTCTCCGCGCCGACTGCCTGATCGTCGCCACCGGCTGGGGCGGCCCGCACATCCCCGACATCCCGGGCATCGAGCTGGCCACCGGCTACGAGGACGTCCCCGTCAACGGCGAGGACTTCGCCGACCAGCGCGTCCTGGTCATCGGCAAGGGCAACTCGGCGTTCGAGACCGCCCAGGCGCTGCTCCCGTACGCCGCGGTCATCCACCTGGCCAGCCCCAGCCCCGTCCGCCTGGCCTGGACGAGCAAGCACCCCGGCCACGTCCGCGGCCAGTACGGCGCCTTCCTGGACAGCTACTGGTTCAAGACCCTGCACGGCGTCCTGGAGTGCACCGTCGACCGCCTCTGGCGCGAGGGCGGCGGGATCAGGGCCGCGATCACCTACACGCTGGCCGACGGCGAGCAGGCGCTGCTCGACTACGACGCCATCCTGCGCTGCACCGGCTTCACCATGGACACCGGCCTGTTCGGCGACTCCTGCCGGCCCGCGCTGACCCCCGGCGGCCGGATGCCGGCGATCCGCCCCGACTTCCAGTCGGCCGACGTCGACGGCCTGTACTTCGCCGGCACCCTCATGCAGGCCCGCGACTTCAAACGGGCCTCCTCGGCGTTCATCGACGGCTTCCGCTACAACCTGCGCTCCCTGACCGCCCTGCTGCTCGAACGCTACGAGGGCCGGCCGCTGCCCGTGCGCGAGCTGCCCGCCGACGCCGACGTGCTCACCGGGTCGATGCTCGACCGGGTCAACCACAGCTCGGCGCTGTGGACCCAGTTCGAGTACCTGTCCGACGCGTACGTGCTCGGCCCGGACGGCGTCGTGCGGCACTACGAGGACCTGCCGGAGGACTACGCCCGCGAGCGCTTCGCCGCCGCCGGGCTGTGCCTCACGCTGACCCTGCGCTGGGGGCCGCGCGACCGGGCCGACGTGTTCGCCATCCAGCGCCACCCCACGCCCGAGCGGGCCGACGAGTGCGCCTTCCTGCATCCCGTCGTCCGGGCCTGGCGGCACGGCGAGCCGGTCGCCGAGCAGCACCTCCTGGAGGACCTCCAGGCCCGCTGGCGCGACCCCGTACGTCACGTCGAGCCGCTGCGCGCGTTCCTGGCCGACCGGCTCCAGCCGTAGGAGCCGGCCGGCTTCAGCCGTAGGAGGAGCCGGTCGGCTTCAGGCGTAGGCGGAGAAGCGGGCCACGAGATCGTCGACCACGTCGGCGAGCGCCCCGCGCCGGGCGTGCGCGGCCCGCTGGCGCTCGGCGCCGCCGCCGTTCTCGCGCAGCAGCCGCCACCCCTCCTCGGCCGCCTCCAGGTCGCCGGCCGCGGCCAGCGCGGGCCCGACGTGCTCCAGCAGCCGCGTCACCAGCTCGGCGACCGGCCGCGCCGCCCCCGTGAAGGGATCGACGCCGGACCCGCCCAGCCCGTCCCTGGCGGCCCGCCAGTAGGCCACGCGCAGCAGTTCGGCGGGCACCTCGGGGCCCGGATCGCCGTCCCGCACCCGGTGCAGCGACGTGGTGACCAGCGCCCGCACCACCAGCGCGAGGAACACCGACTCGCGCGTGGAGGCGGGCACGTCGGCCACCCGCACCTCCACCGTGGGCAGCCGGGCCGACGGGCGCACGTCCCAGAACAGCGTCCCGGGGTCGACCAGCGCGCCGCTGTCGGTCAGCGCCGCGACCGTGCGCTCGAAGTGCTCCAGCGACCCGAAGTACGGCGGCGGCCCGGCCACCGGCCACTTGCCCCAGGCCAGCACCCGCCAGCCCGCGTAACCGGTGTCGCGGCCGGCCCAGAAGGGCGAGTTGGCCATGAGCGCGAGCAGCACCGGCAGCCACGGGCGCACGTGGTTGCAGACCAGCACGGCCTGCTCCCGGTCGGGCACGTGGATGTGCACGTGACCGGCGCAGATGGCCTGCTCGTCGTGCAGGGCGCGGTAGTTGTCGATGCCGACGCCGTACCGGGGGTGCTCGGTGATCGGCGGCGGGACGACGTCGCCGATCACCGGCGTGCCGGAGGCGACCACGGCCAGCCCCTCGGCGCGCGCGGCGGCGGCCACGACCTCGCGCATCCGCCGCAGCTCCGCCTCCAGCTCGGCCCGGCTCGCGCAGGGCGCCGTCTTGGCCTCCACCTGGAACTGCGTGATCTCCGTGCAGACCCGGTCGCCCAGCCCGGCCGCGGCGCGCCCGACGACGGCCGCCGCCCCGGGGGCCACGGCGCGGGTGGCCGGATCGACGACCAGGTACTCCTCCTCGACGCCCATCAGGCGGGCGGTCACGCCGCCGGAGGTCTGCCGTAACGACTCGGCGGTAGCCGTCATGTGCGCTCCACTCCACTGCTCGACTCGACTGCGGGGACACCGCGCGGTGGGGGACACCGCGGGACACCGCGGGACACCGCGGGGATACTGCGGGGATACTGCGGGGACGCTGCCATCCGATCTTGCCCTGCCGGTGGCCGCCGCAGGGCCGAATGGCGCACACGCCCCGGGGGAATGGCTCTCCTGGCCGCATCACCCCCGCATCCGAAGGAGGGCCCGCCCGTGACCGCGACCATGTCCGTGGAGGAGGCCGGGCACGTGTTCGCCACGCCCGCCGCGTACGCCGACGAGACCCGGCTGCACGAGGCCCTGGCGCTGCTGCGCCGCGAGTCCCCCGTGCACCGCGTGGAGGTGCCGGGCTACAACCCCTTCTGGGCCGTCACCCGGCACGCCGACCTGCTGGAGATCGAGCGGAACAACGCCCTGTGGCTGAGCGCGCCGCGCCCGGTGCTGCGGAGCGCGGAGATCGACGCCCGGCTGGCCGAGCAGCGGGCCCGCGGCACCGGCCTGAAGACGCTCGTCCACATGGACGACCCCGAGCACCGCGTCGTGCGCGCCGTCGCCGCCGACTGGTTCCGGCCCAGGGCCATGCGCGCCCTGGAGGTACGCGTCCGCGACCTGGCCCGGCGCTACGTCGACCGGCTGACCGCCCACGGCGGCTCCTGCGACTTCGCCCGGCAGGTCGCCGTGCACTACCCGCTCTACGTCATCCTGTCGCTGCTGGGCCTGCCCGAGTCGGACTTCCCGCGCATGCTGCGGCTCACCCAGGAGCTGTTCGGCCAGGACGACAGCGACAACCGGCGCGGCGGCACCGCCCAGGACCACACCGCCGTGCTGGCCGACCTGCTGGACTACTTCCGCGAGCTGACCGCCGCGCGCCGGGCCAGGCCCACCGGCGACCTCGCCTCGGAGATCGCCAACGCCCGCGTGGACGGCCGCCCGCTGAGCGACCTGGACGCCGCCTCCTACTACGTCATCATCGCCACCGCCGGGCACGACACCACCAGCTCCACCATCGCCGGCGGCCTGGAGGCGCTCATCCGGCACCCCGGCGAGCTGCGGCGGCTGCGTCGGGACCCCGGGCTGCTGCCGCTGGCGGCCGAGGAGATGATCCGGTGGGTCAGCCCGGTGAAGGAGTTCATGCGCACCGCCGCCGCCGACACCGCCGTACGCGGCACGCCGGTCAGGCGGGGGGAGTCGGTGCTGCTGTCGTACCCGTCGGCCAACCGGGACGAGGAGGTGTTCGCCGAGCCGTTCCGCTTCGACGCCGGCCGTGACCCCAACCGGCACCTGGCCTTCGGCTCCGGCGTGCACTTCTGCCTCGGGGCCGCGCTGGCCCGGATGGAGATCCGGGCGCTGTTCGCCGAGCTGCTGCCCCGGCTGGAGAGCGTGGAGTTCGACGGCGAGCCCGCCTGGGTGGCCACCACGTTCGTGGGCGGGATCAAGCACCTGCCGATCCGCTACACGCTGCGCGCGTGAGGCCGCCCGCGCAGCCGGCGGGCGGTCAGAACAGCGTGGGGGGCTCGGCGGGCATCGGCTCGGGCAGCGGGCGCAGCTCCGGCACCCGGGCGCGCACCTCGTCGTGGAAGCGGCGGGCGAGCATCGGCGCGTCGGCGTTGTCGGGCGTGTGGACGAACACGGTGGGGGAGCGGCCCTCGCGCAGCCATCCGGCGACCGTGTCCACCCACTCCCGCCAGCCCTCGACCGTGGCCTCGACGGAGTCGCGGCCCAGGTAGCGGACGATCGGATGGCCGGTGAGCGCGCGGGTGCGGCGCGGCACGCGCGGCTTTTTCGTCCACGCGTCGCGTTCGGCGTCGCTGGTCGGCGGGGTGCGGAACAGCGTCACCGTGTCGAACGGCACCCATTCGGCGCCGGCGGCGGCCAGCACCCGTTCGAGCTGCCCGGCCTGGCGGGCGTCGTCGAAGAAGGCGCGGTGGCGGACCTCCACGGCGTAGCGGTGGGAGCGGGGCAGGCGGTGCAGGAAGGCCGCCAGCGTGCCGAGGTCGGCGGGGCCGAAACCGGGCGGTAATTGCACCCACAGGGCGTGCGCGCGTGGCCCGAGCGGCTCGATGGCGTCGAGGAAGGCGTGCAGCTCCTGCTCGGCGCCGGTCAGCCGGTGGTGGTGGGTGATGGCCTTGGGCAACTTGACCACGAAGCGGAAGTCGGGGTCGAGCTGCCGGGCCCACGACTCCACCGTGGCGCGGGCGGGGGTGGCGTAGAACGTGGTGTTGCCCTCGACCGCGTCGCACCAGGTGGCGTAGGCGCGCAGGCGCTCGCCCGGCGGGAGCGGATGGGGCAGGAAACGTCCGTTCCACGGTGTGTGCGTCCACATCGCGCATCCCACATGAAGCCGCATGCCTCCGACGTTAGCGGAGCTGCCGGGTGCCCGGGGCCGCCGCGGATGTCCGAGTACGCCACCGTTTAGGCTGGTCGCATGGGCATGGTCGGGACGGTCGGGCTGGTGCTGCATCCCCAGCGCGACTCCAAGAAGGCGATCGACACGATCCTGCGCTGGGCCGCGGACAAGGGGGCCACCGTCCTCGGGCTGCCCGAGGAGGTCGGGCGCATCGACTGCAGCGCGGTGCCGGTCGACGCGGTCGCCCTGGTCGAGCGGGCCGACCTGCTGGTGGGGCTCGGCGGCGACGGCACGATGTTGCGGACCATGCGGCTGCTGGCCGGCCGGCCCACGCCCATTCTGGGGGTGAACCTGGGCAAGCTCGGCTTCCTGGCCGAGATCGACGTGGACGAGCTGGCCGGCACGCTGTCGGCCATCGACCGCCACGAGTACACGATCGAGCCGCGGATGGCGATCAGGAGTGTGGTCGCGGGGGTCGCGGTGACCGCGTTCAACGACATCGCGCTGGTCCGCATCCCCGGCGAGGGGCTGGCCGGGGTGTCGGTCACCCCGTCGGGCAGCCCGTTCGTGAGCCTGTCCGCGGACGCGGTGATCGTGGCCACCTCCACCGGCTCCACCGCCTACAGCTTCTCGGCCGGCGGGCCGATCGTCTCGCCCCGCGTGGAGGCCATCCTCGTGGTGCCCGCCGCCGCCCACTCCTCCTTCAACCGGGCCCTGGTACTGCCCGCCGACGAGGAGGTGACGCTGGAGGTGCTGCCCACGAGCGGCCGGCTCGCCGTCGAGGTGGACGGACGGGTGGTCGGCCACCTGTGCCCTGGCGACACCGTCACGGTCACCGCCTGGCCGGGGGCGGCCAAGGTGGTCCGCCTCGGCACCACCTTCTACGAACGCGCCCGCCGCAAGCTGCGGGTGGACGGCAGCGCCGAGGTCGGCTGACCCCGCTCAGCGGCGGTGCCGGGCGGGCCTGGTGAGGGGCCCGCCGGCCCGCACGGGCCTGGTGTACGGCTCGCCCTCCGGCATCTCCGCGGGCCGCGCGCCGCGGGCGGCGACCAGGGCCGACAGCGCGGTCGTGATCGGCACGGCGGCGATCAGCCCGAGCGTGCCCACGACGCTGCGGACGATCTCCTGGGTCACGACCGGCGTGGTCAGCACGTCGCCGAGCGGCTGCGCGCCGATGCTGAACAGCAGCAGCAGCGGCAGCGACGCCCCCGCGTACGCCAGGATGATCGTGTTGATCACCGAGGCGATGTGGGCCCGTCCGACGCGTCCCGCGGCCCGGTACAGGCGGGCGAAGCCGTAGGAGGGGTTGGCCGCGGCAAGCTCGCCCACCGTCACCGCCTGGGTGACGGTGACGTCGTCGAGCACGCCGAGCGCCCCGATGATGATGCTGGCCAGCAGCAGCCCCTCGGTGTCGATGGACAGGCTCATGCCCAGCGTCAGGGCGGTGTCGTCGGTGACGCCGTTGAGCCGGGCCAGGCCGAGCGCCCCGTACGACAGCAGCCCGGTGAGCGCGAGACTGGCCAGCGTGCCCAGCACGGCCATCGACGTGGTCAGCGAGAAGCCGTGGGTGAGGTAGAGCACCGTCAGCATGATCGCGGCCGAGCCGACGACGGCGACCAGCATCGGCGGCTCGCCCGCCAGGACGGCCGGGATGACGAACGTCAGCAGCAGCCCGAACGTCACCGCCAGCCCCACCAGCGCCGTCACCCCGCGCCACCGCCCGAACGCGATGACCGCCAGCGCGAACGCGCCGCCCAGCAGCCACAACGTCGTCGACCGGTCGTGGTCGGAGAGCTGGTAGTCCCCGTCGGCGGCGCGCAGCAGCAGCACGTCGTCGCCCGCCGTGAACCGCTGGGCCCCCGGCCCGCCCGGCAGCCGCAGCGTGACGTCGCGGCCGGTGTCGGGCCCCGAGCCGACCCGTACGGTGGCGTTGCCGCAGGTGGCCGGGTCGGGCACCGGCATGCCCTCCTGGACGGCCGGGCAGCGCCTGAGCGTGACCGAGGCGATCGTGCCCTCGACCCGCTCGACCGCCGGCCCCTCCCGCCCGTCCTGGCCGACCGGCGCCGCCTGCCCCGCGGGCCAGAGCCACACCAGGCAGGCCAGCGTGGCCAGGGCCAGCGGCACCAGCACGGCCAGGCTCGCCACGACCGCGCCGCGCGACGGCGGCGCTGCGGCCACGCCGTGGCCGTGACCGTGACCGTGACCGTGGGAATGGCCGTGGAAATGATCGGCGCCCATCGCGTGAAAGATCCTCCTAGGCTTCCGGGACTGCGACAGTAACGCACCGGGCGCGGGGTAGGAGCCGGGTGTGGCGACGCTGGTGGGCACCTCCGGATGGCAGTACAAGGACTGGCGCGGCGTGCTGTACCCCGAGGGGGTCCCGCAGCGGTTGTGGCTGGAGACGTACGCGGCCGAGTTCCCCACGGTCGAGAGCAACAACGCCTTCTACCGCCTGCCGTCGCCGGAGACGTTCGCCGCCTGGCGGGAGCGCACGCCCCACGGGTTCGTGATGGCGGTCAAGGCCAGCCGCTACCTCACCCACATCAAGCGGCTGGCCGGGCCCGAGGAGCCGGTCGCCCGGCTGATGGCGGCCGCCGGGGCGCTCAAGGAGAAGCTGGGCCCGGTCCTGCTGCAACTGCCGCCCACGCTGCGCGCCGACCCCGCCCTGCTGGACCGCTGCCTGGGCTGCTTCCCCGGCGGCGTGCGGGTGGCGGTGGAGCCGCGGCACGACTCCTGGTGGACCGGCGAGGTGCGCGAGGTGCTGCTCGCGCGGGGCGCCGCGCTGTGCTGGGCCGACCGGCTCGGCCGGCCGCTGACGCCGCTGTGGCGCACCGCCGACTGGGGGTACGTGCGCCTGCACGAGGGCCTGGCCGCCCCCCGGCCCTCCTACGGCGCGGCGGCGCTGAAGAGCTGGGCGAGGAGGGTGGAGCAGGCCGGATGGCGGGACGTCCACGTCTACTTCAACAACGATCCGGGGGGAGCGGCCGTGCGCGATGCCCGGCGATTTGCCAGACTCACCTGATGCGCACGCGTCTGTACAGGAACGGCGTCCTCGAAAAGGAGGGCTTCCCCGTCGAGGAGGTCTCCGACCACGTCGGCGACCCCGAGGCCGCCGTCTGGTTCGATCTGTGCTCGCCCACCCCCGAGCAGCTCAACCAGGTCGGCGAGGAGCTCGGCCTGCACGAACTGGCCGTCGAGGACGTCCTCAGCGACCACCAGCGCCCCAAGGTGGACGTCTACGACAACCACCTGTTCATCACCGTGTACGGCATCCACCTCGACGAGGGCCGCCTCGTCCCCGTCGAGGTGAACGCCTTCGTCACCCGCAACGCCCTGGTGACCGTGCGGGAGAACGCCTGCTTCGACATCGACGAGGTGGTCAGGCGCTGGGACGCGACCTCCCGCCTGGCCGGGCACGGCGTCTCCTTCCTGCTGCACGGCCTGCTCGACTACGTCGTGGACAGCCAGTTCGACCTCGTCCAGGACCTCGACGCGCGGGCCGAGGCCATGGAGGAGTCGCTGTTCGACGACGCGCCCCGCGACGGCAGGCAGCTCCAGCGCGCCATGTACGTGCTGCGCAAGGACACCGCCAGGCTGCGCAAGATCTCCATGCCGATGCGGGAGGTGCTCGGCACGCTGCTCCGCCGCGACCAGGAGATCGTCGCCGACCCGGTGATGGCCCCCTACTACGAGGACGTCTACGACCACGTCCAGCGGGTCGCCGAGTGGGTGGAGGCGATCCGCGACATGCTCGCCAACGTCCGCGAGACCCGCCTGGCCCAGCAGGGCTTCCGCCTCAACGAGATCATGAAGCGGGTGACGAGCTGGGCCGCCATCATCGCGGTGCCCACCGCCATCACCGGCTTCTACGGCCAGAACGTGCCCTACCCCGGCTCCGGGGACATCTCGGGCTTCTGGGTGTCGTCGGTGCTGGTGGCGGTGGCGTCCGTGGTGCTGTACGCGGTCTTCAAGAAGAAGGACTGGCTCTGAACGCCGGTGACGGACGTCAGAAGCGCGGCCGGCACTCCGCGGCCAGCCTCTCGACCGGCACCGGGCCCGCCTGGCCGCCGTCCCGCAGCCGGACGGACGGCACGCCGTCCGAGACCTCCCGTGGCCCCACCACGAGCTGGTACGGCACCAGCCGGTGCGCCCTGATCCTGGCCCCGAGGCTGCCCCGGTCCGCGGGCGCCAGCTCGGCCCGCAGCCCGGCGGCCACCGCCCGCCGCAGCAAGTCCTCGGCCGCCGGGAGCTCGGCGTCCGACAGCGGCAGCACGACCGCCTGCACGGGCGCCAGCCACGCCGGGAACGCGCCGCCGTGCACCTCGATCAGGTGCGCGACCAGGCGCTCGATCCCGCCGACCACGCTGCGGTGCACCATGACGGGACGCCGCCCGCCCGCGTACGACAGGTCGAAGCGCTCGGGCTGGTACAGGTCCACCTGGACGGTCGACAGGGTGCTCTCGCGTCCCGCCGGGTCGGCGATCTGGATGTCGATCTTCGGGCCGTAGAAGGCGCCCTCGCCGCGTTCCTCGTCGTAGGCGCGGCCGCGTTCCTGCAGCACCTCGCGCAGCACGGCCTCCGAGCGCGCCCACATCGCGGGGTCGTCCACGAACTTGCCGCCCTCGCCGCGCAGCGAGAGCCGGTAGCGGGCGGCCTCGATGCCGAGCTGGGCGTGCGCGGCCTCGATCAGGTCGAGCGCGGCCGACACCTCGGCCGCCGCCTGCTCCGGCGCGCAGAACACGTGGCCGTCGTTGAGCTGGATGGCCCGCACCCTGGTCAGGCCGCCGAGCACGCCCGACAGCTCCGAGCGGTACATGCCGCCGAGCTCGGCCACGCGCAGCGGCAGCTCCCGGTGGCTGCGCCCGCGCGAGCGGTAGATCAGCGCGTGGTGCGGGCACAGGCTGGGCCGCAGCACGAACTCCTCACCGCCCACGTTCATGGGCGGGAACATGTCCTCGGCGTAGTGCGCCCAGTGGCCCGACCGTTCGTACAGCTCGCGCTTGCCGAGCACGGGGGAGTTGACGTGCACGTAGCCGTGGCGGCGTTCGAGCTCGTGGACGTAGTCCTCCACGGCCTTGCGCACGGCGGCCCCGGCGGGCAGCCAGTAGGGCAGGCCGGAGCCGATCAGCGGGTCGGTGCCGAAGATCTCCAGCTCGCGGCCGAGCCTGCGGTGGTCGTTCATGATCGTCCTTTGCGGTGAAAGGGCGAACGACCAGCTCCCGGGCGCCCGCCCGGGATGCATGGAATCAGCGCGCCGGGACCGTGTCCGGCGTCGTCGTGACGAGAGCGCGCTGCATGCCTGCCACCGTAGCACCGCGGCGGCCGTGAAGAAAATCTTCAACAGCCGGTCAAGGAATGGCAAATGATATAAAAGAGCACGTGGCTGAGATCACCTTGAGCGTCCGCCAGTTGCAGGCGTTCGCCGAGGTCGGCTACCAGGTCGCGGGCGGTGGCGGCGCGCACGCGGCGATGGCGGCGCTGCGCCAGGTGGTCCCGCTCGACGCCTACGAGTTCGTCGCCTTCGACCCCGCCACCGGCCGGCACCACAGCGTCGTCTCCGACGGCCACCGCCGCATCGACCGCGACGCCGCCGAGGAGTACGCCGCGCTCGACGCCTGCCGCGAGGCCATCGCCGGGCGGCGGCCGGTGCCCATGCCGCAGCCGGGCACCGAACGGTACTTCCGCCGCCACCTGGCCCCCTACGGATGGCGGGCCGGGCTGACCGCGCCGCTGTTCCTCGCCGACGGCGGCCGCTACACCGGCCTGCTGCACCTGGCCGCCAAGGACGCCTTCCCGCTGCTGGCCGGCGCCCTGGTCGCCGCCGTGAGCCCGATGCTCGCGCACGTCACCGACCTGACCCGGTGCGTGATCGACCCCGCCGGGCTGCCGCCCGACTTCCGCGCGGTCGCCTTCGACCGGCTCGGCGAGCGCCGCGCGGTGCCCGGCCACGAGGTCTCCCGCGAGCTGTGGGACGACCCCGCCATGGCGGCCTTCGCGCGGGCGTTCATCGACTCGCGCGAGCTGAGCCGGCGCGGCCTGTGGCTCGACGGCGGCGGCCGCTGGCACGAGGTGCGGCTGCTGCGGGCCGGCGTCGGCTACCAGGGCTCGCTGCAGGGCGCGGTCGCCGCCGAACGGCCCTGCCCGCTGCCCTACGACCTGACCGGCCGCGAGGTCGACGTGCTCACCCGGGTCGCGGCCGGCGACTCCAACCCGCAGATCGCGGCCTGCCTGGTGCTGAGCGTCCGGACGGTGACCACCCATCTGGAGCACATCTTCGCCAAGCTGGGCTGCGACAGCCGCACCAGGCTCACCACGAAGGCGCTGGCCGAAGGGTTGTGCCGGCTCGACCTGTGACGCACGGCTCCTGCCCGGCGGGCACGCGGGCCTGCGTCAGCTCGAACCAGACGGTCGTCGAGCCCCCCTCGCGGACGAACCCCCACCGGTGGCTGAGCGCCTCGATCAGCGGCAGCCCCCGGCCGCTGGTCGCCTGCGGAGCGGTCCGGCACACGCACGGCGGGCCGTCCGCGCCGCCGTCGGCCACGCACACCCGGACCGTGGTGTCCGAGCTGAGCACCGACACCGTGAACGAGCCGCCGTCCCCGGACCTGGTGTGCAGGATCGCGTTCGTGGCCAGCTCGCTGGTGAGCAGCACCACGTCGTCATGGAAGGGGTGATCGCGGCCGAGCGCGTCCGTCACGAGCCCCCTGGCCCGCGAGACCTGGGACGCGACCCCCGGAAGCCGGACCGCGAGGTCGCGGAAGCCGGGCGTCTCACCCCCGTCGGCATGGTCTGAGTCCCTCGGCGCCACGGCGACCTCCCCCGAATCAGGTGACGTCATGAGACGCGCGGGCAGGGGGCGAGAGATTATCGCGAAAAGGTAGGAATGCTCTTTCCAAGGTCGCCTGCACGACCTGCCGCGGCGACCGAGTACGCTGCGATCGACGAGTCGTCTAGGCCCGTGGGGGAGCAAAGCGTGCACAGCAGCCTACTCGCCCGGCCGTCGGAGGAGGTCGCGTGAGCAGCCTGGAGGCCGTCTGGGTGGAGCCGTACGACCGGCCCGGGGCGGCCGTCGTGACCGGCGTCTTCGACATCCTGCACGTCGGCCACGTGCGCTACCTGGGCGCCGTGGCCGCCCGCGGGCTGCCCCTGGTGGTCGGCGTGGAGGACGACCCGCGCGTGCGGGCGTGGAAGGGGCCCAGCCGGCCGTTCAACCCGGCGGCGGAGCGGGCCGAGGTGCTGGCCGCGCTGCGCTGCGTGGCCGGCGTATTCGTGGTGGCCGGGCCGCCCGAGGCGCACGGCCCCGAGGACTACATCGACCTGCTCGCGCCGATGCGGCCCGGCGCGCTGGCCCACACGGCCGGCGACCCGCACGCGGGCGCGCGGGCCACGGCGGCGGCCATCCTGGGCGCGGAGTGCTGGGAGATGGCGGCCATCCCCGACCGCTCCACGACCCGCATCGTGAACGCCGCCGGCAAGGGCTGACCAGGCGGCCCCGGAGCGGCCGGGGCGTCGCTGAAACGGGCAGCGGCCATGATCGCGTAATCTTTCATGCCATGATGGCCGACCTGGTGGCGAAGCGGGTGACGAACCTGCTGGCACCGCAAGTGCTGGTGATCGTCATGCCGCCCGCCGTGGGCCTGCTCGCCCAGGGATGGGCCGGCGCTGCCTGGGGGCTGGTGGCCTCGGCGTTCTGCGGCGGCGTGCCGGCGGCGGTGATCGCGCTCGGCGTGCGCTCGGGGCGGCTCGACTCCCACCACATCGTCGACCGGGCCCGCCGCACCGGTCCGCTGCTGGCCGCCGTGGCCGCCGTGCTGGTCGCGCTCGCGCTGCTGGTCGTGCTGGGCGCGCCGCGGCTGCTGGTGGCCACGGTGACCGCGATGCTGGTCGCCCTGGCGGTGACCGTGCCGATCACCACCCGCTGGAAGATCTCCTTCCACGCCGCGGTCTCGGCGGGCACGGTGGTGGTGCTGGCGCACGTGCTGCCCGCCGTGCCGGTGGCGATCGCCGGCGCGGCCGTGGTGGCGCTGGTGTGCTGGGCCAGGGTCCGCCTCGCCCATCACACCTGGGCGCAGGTCGCGGCGGGCGCGGTCACCGGCACGCTCACCACGTGGGCGACGCTGGCGCTGTTCGGGGTCTGAGTGCCGGAATAGCCCCGCCGCCACGCGGGTTGGCCGGGACATGGATGCCACGAACCGGGGCCGGGTCCGCGTCGAGCGGTCGGCCAAGCGCGTGCGGACCTACCTGGGCGGCCGGCCGATCGCCGACACGACCCGGGCCCTGCTGGTGTGGGAAGGCCCCTTCTACCCCACCTACTACTTCCCCCTCCAGGACGTCGATGAGGCGGCGCTCAAGCCGACCGGCGCGTCCAGGCACTCCCCGAGCAGGGGCGACGCCGTCGTCCACACGGTCACCTCGGGCGCCGCGCAGGCCCCGGAGGCGGCGTTGGTCTACGGCGACTCGCCGCTGGAGGAGATCCGCGGGCACGTGCGCTTCGACTGGGACGCCATGGACGCCTGGTTCGAGGAGGACGAGGAGGTCTACGTGCACGCCCGCGACCCGTACACGCGGGTGGACATCCTGCCGAGCTCGCGGCACATCCGGGTGGAGGTGGACGGGGTCACCGTGGCCGACTCGCGCAACGCCCGCATCCTGTTCGAGACCGGCCTGCCGGCCCGCTACTACCTGCCCAAGACCGACGTACGGCTCGACCTGCTGGAGCACACCGACACCGCGACCCGCTGCCCGTACAAGGGGACGGCGGAGTACTGGTCGGTCAACGGGAAGAAGGACCTGGCCTGGTCCTACCGCACGCCGCTGCCCGAGAGCGAGCGCGTGGCGGGTCTGATCGCCTTCTACAACGAGAAGCTGGACATCTTCGTCGACGGCGAGCGCGAGGAGCGTCCGCAGACCAAGTTCTCCTGACCGAGGTCATGCGCCCTGCCGGCGCCCCGCCGCTCGGGCGGGGCGCACGCGGGCCTCAGGCGGCCGGCGACCAGTGCGGGTCGCGGCCGAGGTAGCGCAGCAGGGCGGCGACCTCGTCGCCGGAGGCGTCGTCGGGGAGCGCCGGGGCGTAGGCGCCCCACGGGCGCAGCGGGTCGGCGATCTGCCGGGCGACCTCCAGCAGCGGCCCGGCCATCTCCGGCGTCAGCGGCGAGGGCTGACCGGTGGCCACGGCGATGTCCCAGGCGTGCACGGCCGCGTCGAGCGCGCACGCCGTCGAGCCCGCCCACGGCGACATCTTGTTCGGCGGCACCGGCGTGGGCACCTCGGCGGCGTCGCGGTCGACCGCGGCCCACGCCCTGGCCGAGCGGGTCAGCGCGTCATCGAGCTCGGCCGCCGGGTCGGCGCCCGGCTCGGCGGGCGGGTCGAACGGGTTGAACGCCGGCCCGGCCTCGCCCGTGAGCGTGGCGGCGAAGCCGATCTGGTCGCCCACGGCGTGCTTGAAGACCTTGGTGACGCTCCACTCGGAGCACGGGGTCGGCAGGTCCCAGCCGCCCGCCGGGATGCCGCTGACGGCCTTGCGCAGCGCCTCGTGCGAGGCGTCCAGAACGTCCCAGCCGCTGATGATGTCGCCCATGTGGAGCTCCTTTCGAGATGACTCCATATTAGCAGAACGGAATAGTTTGTTCCACTAGTTTGCGACGGCCTTCGCGAGACCGTCGATCAGCAGGTCCAGGGCCTGGTCGAAGTCGGCGGCCGGATCGACGCCGCCGCGCGTCCAGTGGAGCAGCCGGGCGAAGTGCGGCAGGTGGACGGGGTCGAGGGCGCGGATGTAGACGCCCACCTGCTCCTCGCCCGCGTGCCGGCCGGGGGCGCCGCCGAAGCCGCCGGTGGACAGCAGCAGGGTGCCGAACACCAGGCCGTTCACGGCGGTCAGCGCCCGCCAGACGCCCAGGTCGTCGAAGCCCGCCGCGTACAGCGTGCCGACCAGGCCGTCGAGGGTCCGCAGGGCGTGCGGCGAGGTCGGGTTGGACCGGTCGGTCGCCAGCGCCAGTGGGACCACCGGATGGCGGCTGAACGCCCGGTGCATGTTGCGTGCCGTCGCGCGCAGCTGCTCCTGCCACGGCAGCTCCGGGTCGGGCGGCTCCATCTGGCGGAACACCAGCTCCACGATGCCGTCGACCAGGTCGGCCTTGTTCGAGACGTGGTTGTACAGCGACATCGCCTCGACGCCCAGCACCTTGGCCAGCCGCCGCATCGACAGGCCGTCGAGGCCCTCGTTGTCGGCCAGCTCCAGGGCTGCGGCCAGCACTTTGTCCCGGTTCAGCGGCTCGCGCCGTGCCATCGGCTCTCCCTTCGCGCTTGACAGAGCTTACGGTGTACGTGCTCTACTTACGACGTAAGCATACGGCGTAAGTAAGGAGTCGGCATGACCGACGTGATCATCGTGGGCGGCGGGCCGGTCGGGCTGCTGCTGGCCTGCGAGCTCCGGCTCGGCGGCGCGCGGCCGCTGGTTCTGGAGGCGGCCACCGGCGCGGAACGCGTGAGCCGCAGCCTCGGCCTGCGTTCGCTCAACGCCCGCACCCTGCACTCGCTGGGGCTGCGCGGGCTGGTGGAGCCGCTGGCCGAGGCGCAGTGGCGGATGCTCGACGAGCTGGCCGCAGGCCCCGAGCCGGACCGCTCCGACATGGTCGGCATGATGACCGAGCTGCTGCGGAAGGGCGTGATGCGCGGCCACTTCGCCGGCCTGCCGCTGCTGGCGCAGGACGGCACGGCCGAGTACGTCATGCTCAAGCAGCACCGGATCGAGGCCGTGCTGGCCGCGCGGGCCGCCGAGCTCGGCGTGCCGGTCCGGCACGGCCGCGCCGTCGTGGACGTCACCGCGCACGCCGACCGCGTGGTGGCCACCCTGGCGGACGGCGAGCGCGTCGAGGCCGCCTACCTGGTGGGCTGCGACGGCGGGCGGAGCCTGGTGCGCAAGCGGTCCGGGTTCGCCTTCTCCGGCACGCCCGCCACCATGACCGGCAGGACGGCCGTGGCCACGCTGACCGGCCCAGGGGTGGTCGGCTCGTCCCTGCGCAGCCCGGGCGGGCTGGTGAACCTGTCGCTGGTGCCCGGAGAGATCGCGACCATCGAGTTCGACGGCGGCCCCGGCGACGCGTCCTCCGGGCGGGACGCGCCGGTGACCGCCGAGGAGCTGGCGGGCAGCCTGCGCCGGGTGACCGGGGAGGACGTCGGGGTCGCCCGCCTGGAGGCCGGCATCCGCTACAGCGACAACACCCGGCACGCCGACTCCTACCGCAAGGGACGCGTCCTGCTGGCGGGGGACGCCGCCCACGTGCACTCGCCGATCGGCGGCCAGGGACTCAACCTGGGGCTGCAGGACGCCGTCAACCTGGGCTGGAAACTGGCGCTGGTCGCCCGCGGCGCGGCCCCGGAGAGCCTGCTGGACACCTACACCGGCGAGCGTCACCCGGTGGCGGCCCGCGTGCTGCGCAACACCCGCGCCCAGGTGGCGGCGATGCGCCCGGGAGCCCAGGTGGACGCGCTGCGCGAGGTGCTGGCGGAGGTGATGGCGCTGCCGGACGCCGAGCGCCACTTCACCCGCATGGTCGAGGGCACCGACGTCGACTACGCGCCCGCCGCGCCCGACCCCCGCGTGGGCCGCTTCACCCCGTCCCTGACCGCCACCCCGCTGCCGGACGCGCAAGCCGCGACGGCGGAACAGGCCGGGCGGCCTGTCGCGGAGCTGCTGCGGGACGGGCGGGGGCTGCTGCTCGACCTGTCCGGCGGCGCGGGCGCGTCGGCCGACGCTCTGGCGGGGCACCGCGACCGCGTGCGCCCGGCCGTGGCCGACATGCCCCAGGCCGGTGGCGGGTCGCTGCTCGTCCGTCCCGACGGTTACGTCGCCTGGGCGGGCGGGAGCGGTCTGGAGGACGCGCTGACCGCCTGGTTCGGCCCGGCGGCCCGAGGGCGTCGCCGGGCCGGGACGGTCAGGTGAGCAGGCGGGTCAGCACGCGGGTGCCGAACTCCAGGCCCTCCACCGGCACCCGCTCGTCCTTGCCGTGGAACATGCCGAAGTAGTCCAGGTCGGGCCGGAGCATGAGCGGGGCGAAGCCGTACCCCTGGATGCCGATGGTGGCGAAGGACTTGGCGTCGGTGCCGCCGCTCATCACGTACGGGACCGGCCGCGCCTGCGGATCCTCGGCCACCAGCGCCCCCGCCAGCTCGTCGAAGAACGCCGACGGGTACGGCGCGGCGGGCGCCTCCTCCAGGTTCACGAACTCACGGGTGATCTTCGGCCCGAGCAGTTCGTCGATCGTCGCGAGGAACTCCTCCTGCAGGCCCGGCAGGTACCGGCCGTCCACGTGCGCCGAGGCCGTCGAGGGCACCACGTTCACCTTGTAACCGGCCGCCAGCATCGTCGGGTTCGCCGAGTTGCGGATCTGGCCGTGGAACAGCTCGCCGAGCGCGCCCAGCCGGTCGGCCTCGGCGTCCAGCCGGTCCAGGTCGATCGGCCGGCCGGTGATCTCCGACAGGCTCTCCAGGAGCGCGGCGACCGACGGCGTCAGGCGTACCGGCCACTGGTGCGCGGCGACCCGCGACAGGGCGTGGGCCAGCGTGGCGACGGGGTTGTCCACGGCGGGCCGCGAGCCGTGGCCCGCCACGCCGTGGGCGGTCACCTTCATCCAGGCGGTGCCGCGCTCGCCGACGGCGATCGGGTAGACGCGCCGCCCGCCGGCCTCGACGCTGAAGCCGCCCGACTCGCTGATGGCCTCGGTGACGCCGTCGAACAGGTGCCGGTGCTCGGTCACCGCGTACCGGGAGCCGTGGTCGCCGGTCGCCTCCTCGTCGGCCAGGAAGGCCAGCACCAGGTCCCGCTTGGGCCGCACGCCGCGCGCCGCCATGTCCAGCACGGCCGCGAGCGTCATCGCGCACGAGCCCTTCATGTCCACCGCGCCCCGGCCGTACACGCAGCCGTCGGTGATCTCGCCGGAGAACGGGTGCATCCGCCACTCGGCGGGGTCGGCCGGCACCACGTCCAGGTGGCCGTGGACGAGCAGCGCGTCGGAGGAGTCGCCGTCGATCCTGGCCACGACGGTCGTGCGCCGGGGTTCCGACTCGAACACCACCGGCTCCAGCCCCGCGTCGGCCAGCAGCGTGGCCACGTACTCGGCCGCCGGGCGCTCGCCCGAGCCCGGGTTGGTGGTGTCGAACCTGATCAGGTCCGAGCAGATCTCGGCGACGCTCTTCACGCTCTCCCCTTCAGCGTCAGCGGCGGCACGCCGGGCGTCTCCAGGTCGAAGATCAGCCCGTAGAAGGCCAGCTCGGCCTCCAGCACCGCCACGATGGTCTCTTCCCTGC
Organism: Nonomuraea sp. NPDC048881; assembly: GCF_040649795.1. NCBI lineage: Bacteria > Bacillati > Actinomycetota > Actinomycetes > Streptosporangiales > Streptosporangiaceae > Nonomuraea > Nonomuraea sp. NPDC048881. The sequence goes on along the minus strand of NZ_JBEZGC010000008.1, from coordinate 253,973 downwards.
GCCAGCCGTGCTGCTCGCCGGCGAAGGTGAGCAGAGCCCACTGTTTGCCGTGCTTGTCCAGTTCGGCGGTGAATCGCTCGGCCTGGCTCACGTCCACGATCGCGTCCTCCAGACCGTGCAACATGAGGCATGGGCCCGATGCCCGGGCCGCGTTCAGGAGCGGCGAGCGGTCGGTGTACCGCTGCCGCGTCTCGGGCAGCGGGCCCACCAGGCCGTCGAGGTAGCGCGACTCGAAGTCGTGCGTCTCGGCCGCCCAGCTCTCCGGGTCGGTGATCGCGTAGTGCGCGACGCCGCCCGCGAACACGTCGCTGTGCACCAGCGCGGCCACCGTGGTCCAGCCGCCGGCGCTGCCGCCCCGGATCGCGATCCTGGCCGCGTCCGCCAGGCCGAGCTGCACCAGCCCGCGCGCCACCTTCGCGCAGTCCTGGACGTCCACCACGCCCCACTGGTGCCGCAGCCGCTCGCGGTAGGCCCGGCCGTAACCGGTGGAGCCGCCGTAGTTCACCACGGCCACGCCGATCCCTCTGCTGGTGAAGTAGGCGACCTCCAGGTCCAGCACGACCGGCGTGTTCCCGGTCGGGCCGCCGTGCACGAAGATCACGTACGGCGCCGGCCCGGCGACCCCCGCCGGCGGGTGGAGATGGGCGTGCACGCCCTCGATCGTCACCGCCTCCGGGGTGGGCAGCAGCGCCCGGTCCGGCAGCGGCTTGGGGGCCGAGACGACCTCGTGCCCGCCGGTGGCGAGATCGACCAGCGTCACCTCCAGCGGCGTGTACGGCGTCGCCCCCACCGCCACCGCCTTGCCCCCGGCCGCCGACACCGTCGAGGCCCAGTACGTGTGCCCGTCCCCGCCGATCTCCCGCAGGCCGCCCGTCGCCGGGTCCAGCACGCCCAGGCGGCGGTGGTCGGCGGTGCCGTACACGACGACCAGCTGCTCGCCCGCCGGGGCCAGGCAGGCCAGGCCCGGCTTCCAGGCCGCCGCGCCGAACTCCAGCTCCACGGGGGTGAGGTTGCGCGAGGGGGAGCCGTCGAGGTGCACGAGGTGCACGTTCCACCAGCCGGTCGGGTCGGTGACGGCGTACAGGGACTCCTCGTCGCGCCACTCGGCCTGCGTCACCGACTCCTCGGGGCCGCCGGCCACGACCCGGTGGGGGCCCGCGACGCCGTCCGGGGACAGGTCGGCCACGCACAGCTCGGTGCCGTCCCAGGGCATGTCGGGGTGGTTCCAGCCGATCCAGGCGATCCGGGTGCCGCCGGGGGACAGGCGGGGGTTCATCAGGAAATGGTGGGCGCGGGCGACGACCCTGAGCGGGCCGCCGTCCAGGGGGACCGCGACCAGGTCGCGCGCGTCGTCGATCTCGCGGACCGCCCACACCTCGTCGCGGCCGGGCGGCAGGTAGAGGTCGCCGTACCGGGCCGGGCCCTCGGGCGTCAGGGCGACCGGCTCGGCGGCCGTCCCGGGGGCGGCGTCCAGGCGGTAGAGCCGCTGGTCGGCCCAATGGGTGAAGACCAGGCCGCCGCCCGGCAGCGGGCGCCAGGAGCGGCCGCCGTACTCGACCAGGCGGTTGCGGGCGTTCCAGCCCTGAGGCAGCGCGTCGGCGCGCGAGCCGTCGGGCAGGCGGCGCACCACGCAGCGCCTGCCGCCCTCGTGCGGGCGCGGCTCGTCCCACCACACCTCCACGCCCTCGGGCGTGGCGACGGCCTCCACCCACTGGGGGCCGCCGTCGGTACGCGCCACATCGATCGGTCGAATACTCATGAAAGATCACCAATTGCCGTTGGTACAGGGAGGCAGCGGGTGCCCGGGCGGATGGAGGACGTACACGATGCCGCCGCTGCCCGAGCTCCTCAGCCACACGTTCTCGAACGCTGCCCGCGGGTAGATCCGCCGAACCTCGCCGTCCGCGGGCGCGGCGGGGTCGTTGACGACGACGTCGCCCGCGGCGGTGAAGCCGGTGACGACGAGGATGTGGCCGTTCGTGGAGTAGCCGGAGCCGGGCAGCTCATGGGCCCGGAACGACAGCGAGGCGATCACCGGGATCCCCGCCAGCACGAACGCCTCCAGCTCGGCCGCCGACAGCAGCCTGGTCACGAAGCCGGTCAGCCCGTAACGCCCGGCGTAGGCCACGTTGAACGGCCAGTTCCCGGTGCCCTGGTAGCTGTCGTCGTAGGTGCCCATGGCCGCGTGGTCCACCGCCGGGGCGGGGTCGTCCGCGCCCACCCAGGCCAGCTCGCCGGGCTCGGGGCCGCGGCCCCAGAAGGCCAGCACCATCGCCACCGAGGCGGGGCTGCACCAGTTCGCGCCGCCGCCGTCCCAGCGCGGGTGGTGCCCGGCGTGCGCGTACTGGGAGTGGCCGGGCACGTCCAGCTCGACGTGCCCGGCCACCCCTGGCGTGCTCACCGTGACCGGACGCTGCGGCAGGGCCGAGGCCAGCACGCCGAGAGAGGTCATCCGCGCGCCCTCGCCGCGCGCGGTGACCCTCAGCTGGAACGCCACGACCGGCCGCCTGGCCACGAACGTGTCCACGGCCACGTCGCCGTCCTCGTCGCCCTGGCCGGGCACCGAGGTGCGCGTCCCGTGCTCGGACCACCGGCCCATGACGTACCACTTGGTCAGCGTGCCCGCCCCGGTCCTGGCCCGCAGCTCCACCTCGACCCCGCCGCCGGGCGGGGTGCGCGCGGTCCACGAGGGCACGAGCTGGGTGGCCGCGAAGCCGACCCGGTGTTCCTCGCTGGTCCACGTGCCTCCGGGCACGGTGAGACGGGTGAAGGCGACGCGCGCCAGATCGACGGTGAGCACCAGCCATATTGTGGTTTCACACCCGGTGTCGCACATCGGTTGGTTTACGTACCAGCCCGGACGTGCCCCCGGCGCGCGGGACGCCGGGGACGCGCGTGGCGCCCCCGGCGGAGCCGGATCAGAGGTAGAGACCGGTGGACTCGTCCGTGCCCGCCGGGGCGATCGCGCGGCCGGCGCGCAGGGCGTACAGCTCGGCGAGCGTCGCCCCCGAGGCGCCCACGCCCTGCGACGACCCCAGCCAGGCGACCGCCTCGTCCCTGGTCAGCGGGCCCACCTCGATCTGCGCCAGGCACCGGCCCGGACGGATCACGGCCGGGTGCAGGCGGGTCAGGTCTTCGTTCGTGGTGATGGCCACCAGCACGTCGCGGCCCTGGCCGAGCAGGCCGTCGGTGAGGTTGAGCAGCCGCGACAGCCCCTGCCCCGCCTGGGCCTTGGCGCCCGAGCTGATCAGCTCGTCGCAGTCCTCCAGCACCAGCAGCCGCCATCGCTGCGTGTCGTCGTCGGTGTCGTAGCCGACCGCCACCTCCATCAGGTAGCCCGGGTCGTTGAACAGCCGCTCGGGGTCGAGCACGCAGTCGACCTGGCACCAGTCGTGCCACTGCTTGGCCAGCGTGCGCAGCAGCGTGGTCTTGCCGGTGCCCGGCTGGCCGTGCAGCAGGATGAGCCGGCCGTTGACGTCGGCGGGCGTGGTCGCCATCAGGCGGCCGAGCGCCGGGCGCACCTGCGCCGAGTAGTTCGTGCCGATCTCGTCCCACGGCTGGGCGGTGATCGGCTTCTCCGACCGGTTGCCGCCGTGGGAGCCGCGCCACCAGAAGCCCATCTCGACGTGGTCGGCGTCGGGCATCGGCTCCTCGGCACCGTCGATGCTCTCCTTCAGCACCGAGGCGGCCAGCTCCTCGCTCACCGCCGTCACGCTCACCGTGGCGGTGCGGTTGCGGTGCCGCACGACCCGCAGCGTCCAGCCCTCGCCGCAGATGAGCCGCGACTCCGAACCGTCCTCCACCTGCGCGGTGCGCAGCATCCGGCCCTCGGCCGGCTGCAACCGGGCGTCCGGACGTACGCGCTCCAGATTGGCCAGCTTGGACCAGGGCTGGACGCCGGTCGCGAACGGCGACAACGCCAGGGCGTCGATGACGTCGATCGCTGAGTCGGCGTCGTCGATCCAGATGTTCATCGGCAGCTCGGACGAGGAGTCCGCGCTGGGGAACGGCACCTCCCTGATCACAGACATAGGTAAAGGATCTCCTTCGTGGGCTCGGATGTCGAAGGGTTATACGAGTGGTTCGGTCACTTTTTGCCGAGATCGCCGGTCTGGGTGACCATGCCCAGACCGGGCACGTCCCGCCAGGTGTAGGTGAGAGTGTCGCCTTCAAGCTCCAGCCAGACAGTACCCGGGATGCAGCCGCCCGTGGACGTCCCGAGGGAGAAAGTCAGCCGGTCCGGGCGCACCTCGGTCAGGGTGATCGTGGCGGCGCAGTCGACCTGGGAGTCCTTCTCCGTCCAGGCCGCCCGCGACTGGCCGGCCTTCAGTTCCACCGTGTTCTCGGCGCCGTCGGGGTCGAGCGGGTTGGTGGTGTCGGTGTGGCCGGACCAGGTGCCGGCGAAGGCGGCCGGGATCTTCAGATCGCCGGTGCCGCCAGGGGTCGCGGTGGCCGGCGCCGTGGCCGTCCCGGAGGTCGCGGCGGGTGTGGCGGGGCCGGTGGCCGTGGCCGGCGGGGTGGAGAGGGCGGCGGCGGCCGTGGACGGCGGCGGGGTGGACCGGGTGGCGGTCGAGCCGGGCGTGCGGGTGGTCAGCAGGACCACGCCGCCGGCCACGGCCAGGGCCAGCAGGGCCGCTCCGGCGCCGACGAGGGCGCGGCGTCCCCGATTTCGGGCCGCGCGGCTCTCGCGCGTGTCGGCCGCCCCCGCGTCCCTCAGAGCCCGCGCTCCTGGCCCCGGTGCCGCTCCTGCTCCCGGTCCTGTGGCCGGGGTGGGGGAGACCAGGGTCATCAGGAGGGCGGCGGCCGTCGGGCGGTGGGCGGGGTCCTTGGCCAGGGCGCCGGCGACCGGCCCGCGCAGCCGGGGCGGGAGCGCCGACAGGTCGGGCTCGGCGTGCAGCACCCGGTGCAGCACCGCCGGCACGGTGTCCGCCCCGAACGGGCTGACCCCCGTGGCCGCATAGACCATCGTCGCCCCCCACGCGAACACGTCGGAGGCCCCGGAGGCGGGCGAGCCCGCGATCTGCTCCGGCGACAGGTACGCGGGCGTGCCGACCAGCCCCGAGGTGTGCGTCGCCGCCCCCTCGGCCCTGGCGATGCCGAAGTCCACCACCCGCGGCCCGTCCGGCCCGAGCAGCACGTTGGACGGCTTGAAGTCCCGGTGGACGACCCCGGCCGCGTGGATGGCCGCCAGCGCGGTGGCCGTGCCGACCGCCAGGCGTTCCAGCTCCCCGCCGCGCAGCGGGCCGCGCCCGGCGACGTTCCCAGGGGCGTTCCCGGCGGTGTTCCCGGCCACCCGGTCTGCCAGCGAGGGCCCGTCCACGAACTCGCTCACCACGTACGGCCGCGAGCCCCGCGTCGAGACGCCGAGCACGCGGGCCGTGCAGAAGGAGGCGATCGACTCCAGCGCGTCGAGCTCGCGCGCCAGCCTCGCCCGGGTCTCCTGGTCACCGGCGTTGAGCAGCTTGACCGCGACCGGCTCCCCGGAGGCGGAGTGGGCCAGGTAGACCACGCCCTGCCCGCCCTCGCCCAGACGCCCGGCCAGCCGGAAATCGCCCAGGAACGCCGGATCGTCCGGTGTGAGGGGGATCACCATGGCGGCTACGTTACCGGTCGCCATGCGGAAGCCAAGATCGCCCGGTACCTTGTGACGTCGGTTTAAATCACTCCTTACACGGAGGTATCGGGGAAGTGTCGAGGATCACGGTCCGCGAACGGGCGCGGTACTGGTTCGACAACACCATGTCCAGGGGGACGGCCTCGCTCATCGGCTGGCTCGCGGTGGTGTCGGTCGCGCTCATCCTCGTGGTGGCAGCGCTCACGCTCTGGCTCGCGCCCGACGAGCCCGACGGCGTCAGCGGCCCAGGGCAGGTGCTGTGGGTCGCCCTCATGCACGCCCTCACCCCCAGCAAGGTCGCCAGCGACAAGGGCTCGTTCGGCTACATGACCGTCATGTTCGCCGGATCGCTGGGCGGCATCTTCATCGTCAGCATGCTCGTCGGCCTGCTGTCCAACGGCCTCAAGCAGAAGGTGGACCGCCTGCGCAGAGGCCGCTCGCGCATCGTCGAGTCCGGCCACACCGTGGTGCTCGGCTGGTCCGACCAGATCTTCACGATCGTCACCGAACTCGTCAAGGCGCACGCCAGCCAGAAGAACTCGGTCATCGCCGTCCTGGCCGACCGCGACAAGCTCGCCATGGAGGAGGACATCCGCGAGCACGTCGGCGACCTCGGCAGGACCCGCCTGGTCTGCCGCACCGGACGTCCCACCGAGCCGCGCGACCTCGGCCTGATGAACCTCACCGCCGCCAGGTCCGTCGTCGTGCTCTCCCCCGAGGGCGAGGACCCCGACGCGCACGTCATCAAGATCCTGCTCGCCCTGGCCAAACGGGACGGCTCACACCCGCCCGTGGTCGCCGCCCTGGCCTCCGCCCGCAACCTGGCCGCCGCCCGGCTGGCCGGCGGCGAGGACGTCCACCTCGTCGACTCCGACGACACCGCCTCCCGGCTGATCGTGCAGTCCTCCCGCCAGTCCGGCATGTCCGTCGTCTGCATGGACCTGCTCAACTTCGACGGCGGCGAGATCTACCTGCGCGCCGACGAGGAACTGGTCGGCGCCACCTACAGCAAGGCCCTGCACGCCTACGAGACCGCCGCCGTCATCGGCTTACGCGGCCCGGCCGGCGTCGTGCTCAACCCGCCCATGGACACCGTCATCACGGCCAAGGACCAGGTCGTCGTCATCGCCCACGACGACTCCCACATCACCCTCGCCACCGGCGAGCCCCCGATCGACGAACAGGCCGTCACCACCGCCGCCGCCCCGCGGCCCGAGCCCGAACGCACCCTCCTGCTCAACTGGAACGGCCGCGCCGAACAGATCGTGCGCTACCTCGACGGCTACGTCTCCACGGGCTCGGTCCTGGACATCGCCGCCGACCACCCCAAGGCCGGCACCGGCCTGACCGGGCTGCGCACCCTCACCGTCAACGTCAAGGACTGCGACACCACCGACCGGTACGCGCTGGAATCCCTCGGCGTCGGCCTCTACCAGCACGTCATCGTCCTGTCCGACGACCGCTTCGACCCCCACCACGCCGACACCCGCACGCTCATGACCCTGCTCCAGCTCCGCGACATGCAGAGCACGCTCGGCGAGCACTACTCGATCGTCAGCGAGATGCACGACGAGGGCAACCGGGCGCTGGCCGAGGTCACCGAGGCCGACGACATCGTCATCAGCGACACCGTCATCGGCCTGCTGCTGGCCCAGCTCGCCGAGAACCGGCACCTCGCCGACGTGTTCGGCTACCTGTTCGACTCGCACGGCTCGGAGATCTACCCCCGGCCCGCCGCCTCCTACGTCCGGACCGGCGCCGAGGTCACCTTCGCCACCATCGTCGAGGCGGCCCGGCGCAGGGGCGAGACCGCGATCGGCTACCGCGACAACGTCTCCAGGAACGTCCCGCCGCACTACGGCATCGTGCTGAACCCCGCCAAGAGCGACACCGTCGTCCTCGGCCGGGGGGACTCGGTGATCGTCCTGGCCGAACGCTGATCCCCGGCCCGGCCCAGGCCGGTGGGCTACCGTGTGCGGCGTGAGGACCATCGACTGGGCCGGCGACGCCGTCGAGCTCGTGGACCAGACCCTGCTGCCCGGCCGGTGCGTGCGGCTGCGCGTCGAGACCGTGGCCGAGCTCGTCGCGGCGATCAGGCGGCTGGCCGTGCGCGGGGCCCCCGCGCTCGGCGTGGCCGGCGCGCTCGGCGTCGTCCTCGCCGACGGCGACCTCGGCCAGATCGCCGAACTGCGCGCGGCCCGCCCGACCGCCGCCAACCTGGCCTGGGGCGTCGACCAGGCCGCCGCCCACCTGGACGAGGGCCGGCAGGCGGTCCTGGCGGCCGCGCTGCGGATCCGCGACGACGACATCGCCGCCTGCCTGGCCATGGGCGAGCGCGGCGCCGCCCTGCTGGAGGGCGACCGGTTGCGGATCATGACGGTGTGCAACACCGGCGGCCTGGCCGCCGTCGAACGCGGCACCGCCCTCGGCGTCGTCCAGACCCTGCACGAACGCGGCCGCCTGGCCGAGGTGCTCGCCCTGGAGACCCGCCCGCTGCTCCAGGGCGCCCGGCTCACCACCTGGGAACTGGCCAGGATGGGCGCGCCGCACCGGCTGGTCGCCGACTCGGCGGGGCCGTACCTGCTGGCCAAGGGCGAGGTGGACGCGGTGCTCATCGGCGCCGACCGCATCGCCGCCAACGGCGACACCGCCAACAAGATCGGCTCGTACGCGCTCGCGCTCGGCGCCGAACGGGCCGGAGTGCCGTTCATCGTGGTCGCGCCCGAGTCCACCATCGACCCCGCCACCCCGACCGGCGACCACATCGAGATCGAGGACCGCGACCCCGAGGAGATCCTCACCGTCGGAGGTGTACGCCTGGCCCCCGAGGGCACACAGGCGCTGAACCCCGCGTTCGACGTGACGCCGCACGATCTGATCACCGCGATCGTGACCGAACGGCGGGTGATCAGACCGTGAAATAGCGCGATCCCCGGACCTGCTCACCTCGCTGGCGTTACGCTCGGTCGTCCCGATATCTACTCTCGGAGAGCACTCGTGGACATCGATCTGGTGTTACGCCGCGACTGGCAGGCCCGCGCGCCCCGCGGCTCCTACACCCAGCTTGACTCGACCAAGGGCGTCAAGGTCCACTACACCGGCGGCCGGGTCGAACCCGCCATCGTGTCCGACCACGCCGGCTGCGTCTCCCTCGTGCGATCGATCCAGGCGTACCACATGGACGGCAACGGCTGGATGGACATCGGCTACAGCTTCGTCGCCTGTCCGCACCGGAAGGTGTTCGAGGGACGGGGGCTGCATCATCTGCCGGCGGCCAACGGTCCCGGGCTCAACTCCGGTCACTACGCCGTGCTCGCGCTGGTCGGCAACGCCGGGCTCGTGCAGCCGCCCGACGCGATGCTGGACGCCGTCCTCGACGCCGTCCAGTACGTGCGCGACCGGGGCGGCGCCGGCAAGGAGATCAAGGGCCATCGCGACGGCTACTCGACCGACTGCCCCGGCGACCCCCTGTACGCCTGGATCAAGCGCGGCGCGCCCCGCCCCGGCGGCGGCACCACCCCGCCACCGCCCAAGGGCGCGCCGCCCTTCCCCGGCCGGTTGCTGAAGTACCCGCCGGTCATGGAGGGCGAGGACGTGCGCACCTGGCAGCGGCAGATGCACAAGCGCGGCTACGACCTGACCGTCGACGGCGCGTACGGCGCCCGGTCCCGCGACGTGTGCCGCAAGTTCCAGCGCGAGCAGGGCGTCGAGGACGACGGGATCGTGGGCCCGCTCACGTGGAGGCTGGCCTGGGAGGCGCCGACGGCTGACGGGTAACCCCCGGATTACTGCGGCGGCCGGGCAGCGCCTACTATCCGTTGCATGGAACTGGCAGCGGGCTTTCCTCCCACCACTCGCGACGACTGGCGGAGGCTGGCGGTCGAGGTCCTGCGCAAGTCGGGGGTCGAGGCGGGCTCGCCCGAGGAGGCGCTGTCCAGCCCGACCTACGACGGCGTGCCGGTCATGCCGCTCTACGACGCGGGCGACCTGCCGGGCGATCCGGGGCTGCCGGGCGCGCCGCCGTTCACGCGGGGGGCGCGGGCGCGGCCCGGCTGGGACGTCCGGCAGCGGCACGCCGTGGCCGACCCCGAGGCGGTGCTGGCCGATCTGGAGAACGGCGTCACCTCGCTCTGGCTGGTCGTCGGCGACGGCGCGATCCCGGTGGGCGCGCTGCCCGCCGTGCTGAAGGACGTCTACCTCGACCTGGCCCCGATCGTGCTGGAGGCGGGGGAGCACACGCGGGAGGCCGCCGAGGCGCTGTTCGGCCTGGCCGCCGCGCAGGGCGTCACGCCCAGCGGCAACCTGGGCGCGAGCGGCGTCGAGGGGGTGGAGCTGGCCGGGCGGTGCGTCGCGGTCCCTGGGCTGCGCGCGGTCATGGTCGACGCCACGCCGTACCACGACGCGGGCGCCGCCGACGCCGAGGAACTGGGCTGCTCGATCGCGCGGGGCGTGGCCGAGTTGCGCACGCTCACCGGCGCCGGCCTCACGGTTGAGCAAGCGCTAGGCCAGATCGACTTCCGGTACGCCGCCACCGCCGACCAGTTCGCCACCATCGCCAAGCTGCGCGCGGCGCGCCGGTTGTGGGCCAGGGTGGCCGAGGTGTGCGGCGCCGCCGAGCACGGCGGCCAGCGCCAGCACGCCGTCACCAGCGCGGCCATGATGACCGCCCGCGACCCCTGGGTGAACATGCTGCGCACCACGCTGGCCTGCTTCGCGGCGGGCGTCGGCGGGGCGGAGGCGGTCACCGTGCAGCCGTTCGACGCCGCGCTCGGCCTGCCCGACGCCTTCTCCCGGCGCATTGCCCGCAACACGCAGTCGCTGCTGCTGGAGGAGTCGGGGGTCGGGCGGGTGGCCGACCCCGCCGGCGGCTCCTGGTACGTCGAGCGCCGCACGGCCGACCTGGCCGAGCGTGCCTGGGCGTGGTTCCAGGAGATCGAGGCCGCCGGAGGCGTGGCGGCCGCCGGGGAGCTGATCGAGCGGCGCGTCGCGGCCACCCGGGCCCGCCGCGACGACGACATCGCCCACCGCCGCTTCCCGATCACCGGCGTCAGCGAGTTCCCCGATCCCGGCGAGAAGCCGCTGCGCCGGCCGCCCGCCCCCGCCGGGCGGCCCGTGGCCCGCTACGCCCAGGAGTTCGAGGCGCTGCGCGACGTCGCCGACGCCCTGCCCGAGCGTCCGAAGGTGTTCCTGGCCACCATCGGCCCGGTCGCCGCGCACACCGCGCGGGCCTCCTTCGCCGCCAACCTGTTCCACGCCGGCGGCCTGGCCACCGAGACCGCCGGGCCGGGCGCCGACCCCGAGCAGATCGCCACCGCCTTCGCCGTGAGCGGCGCCGCCGTCGCCTGCCTGTGCTCCACCGACAAGCTGTACGCCCAGCACGCCCGCGCCGTGGCCGCCGCCCTGCGGCACGCGGGGGCGAGACGCGTCTGGCTGGCGGGGAAGGGAGACTACGAGGGCGTGGACGCCTGCCTCTACGCGGGGTGCGACGCGCTCGCCGTGCTCCGTCAGACGTTCGAGGACCTGGAGGTGCTGCGATGATCCCCGACTTCTCGGGCGTCCCGCTCGGGCCGGGGGCCGGCTCCGGCGCGGCGGCCGTCCCCGGGGGCGAGGTGTGGGAGACGCCCGAGGGCATCGGGGTCAAGCCGCTCTACACGGCCGCCGACCTCGACGGGCTCGACTTCCTGCGCACCTATCCCGGCGTGGCCCCGTACCTGCGCGGGCCCTACCCCACCATGTACGTCAACCAGCCCTGGACGATCCGCCAGTACGCGGGCTTCTCCACGGCCGAAGACTCCAACGCCTTCTACCGGCGCAACCTGGCGGCCGGGCAGAAGGGCCTGTCGGTCGCCTTCGACCTGGCCACGCACCGGGGCTACGACTCCGACCACCCGCGCGTGGCCGGCGACGTGGGCATGGCCGGGGTGGCGATCGACTCCATCTACGACATGCGGCAGCTCTTCGACGGCATCCCGCTCGACCGCATGTCGGTGTCGATGACCATGAACGGCGCGGTGCTGCCCGTGCTCGCGATGTACATCGTGGCGGCCGAGGAGCAGGGCGTCGCGCCGGAGGAGCTGGCCGGGACCATCCAGAACGACATCCTCAAGGAGTTCATGGTCCGCAACACCTACATCTATCCGCCGGCCCCTTCGATGCGCATAATCTCGGATATTTTCGCTTATACGAGCGAAAAGATGCCGAAGTTCAACTCGATCAGCATTTCTGGGTATCACATCCAGGAAGCCGGGGCGACCTGCGACCTCGAACTCGCCTACACCCTCGCCGACGGCGTCGAGTACCTGCGCGCCGGGATCGCCGCCGGGATGGACGTCGACCGGTTCGCCCCCAGGCTGTCGTTCTTCTGGTGCATCGGCATGAACTTCTTCATGGAGGTCGCCAAGCTGCGCGCCGCCCGGCTGCTGTGGGCCAAGCTGGTGTCGCGGTTCGGGGCGGCCAACCCCAAGTCGCTGAGCCTGCGCACGCACAGCCAGACCTCCGGCTGGTCGCTCACCGCCCAGGACGTCTTCAACAACGTCGCCCGCACCTGCGTCGAGGCCATGGCCGCCACCCAGGGCCACACCCAGTCGCTGCACACCAACGCCCTCGACGAGGCGCTCGCGCTGCCCACCGACTTCTCGGCCCGCATCGCCCGCAACACCCAGCTCCTCCTGCAGCAGGAGTCGGGCACCACCCAGGTCATCGACCCCTGGGGCGGCTCCTACTACGTCGAGCGGCTCACCCACGACCTCGCGGAGCGCGCCTGGGCCCACATCGAGGAGGTCGAGGCGGCCGGCGGCATGGCCAGGGCCATCGAGGCGGGCCTGCCCAAGCTGCGCATCGAGGAGGCCGCGGCCCGTACCCAGGCGCGCATCGACTCCGGCCGCCAGCCGGTCATCGGGGTCAACAAGTACCGCGCCGCCGACGACGAGCCCATCGAGGTGCTCAAGGTCGACAACAGCGCCGTACGCGCCCAGCAGCTCGACAAGCTGGCCCGTCTCCGGGCCGAGCGCGACGGCGAGGCCGTGCAGCGCGCGCTCGACGCGCTCACCAAGGCCGCCGAGAACCCCGCCCCGGGCCTCGACGCCAACCTGCTCAAGCTCGCCGTGGACGCCGCCCGCGCCAAGGCCACCGTCGGCGAGATCTCCGACGCCCTGGAGCGGGTGTTCGGCCGGCACGCCGAGCAGGTGCGTACCATCTCCGGTGTGTACCGCGACGAGTCAGGCAACGCCGAGGCCATCGAGCGCGTCCGCCTGGCCTGCGCCGACTTCGAGCGGGACGAGGGCCGCCGCCCGCGCATCCTGGTCGCCAAGATGGGCCAGGACGGCCACGACCGGGGCCAGAAGGTGATCGCCACCGCCTTCGCCGACCTGGGCTTCGACGTCGACGTCGGCCCGCTGTTCCAGACGCCGGAAGAGGTGGCCAGGCAGGCGGTCGAGGCCGACGTGCACATCGTGGGCGTCTCGTCGCTGGCGGCCGGGCACCTCACGCTGGTGCCCGCGCTGCGGCGCGCCCTGGCCGACCTCGACGCCGCGGACATCATGATCGTGGTGGGCGGCGTCATCCCGCCGGGCGACCACGACGAGCTGCGCGCCGCCGGCGCCGCCGCCATCTTCCCGCCGGGCACGGTGATCGCCGACGCCGCCCTCGACCTGCTCCGGACGCTCACCGGCCGCCCGTAGCGCTGCGGGCGGCTCGCCCGGGTCACCGGCCGCCCGTGACCCTTCGGGCGGCTCGCCCGGGTCAGGGGGCGTCGTCGCAGATGGTGACGGCGACGGTGCGCTGACGGGTGACCGGCGCGGTGATCCGCAGCGTGACGCTGTGGGGGCCGGCGGTCGTCAGCGCGGTCGGCGAGGTCAGGTGGCGGGGGGCGTCCTCGGCGACGGTGGCCGAGGAGCGGGTGGTGACCGTGCCGTCGACGATCCAGGTGTACCGGAGGGTGACCGGGTCGCCGGTCCTGGTCACCGCCGCCTGGAGCCGTACCGTGCCGTTCCAGCAGTCGCCGTTCCTGGTGCCGCCGGACGGGCGCAGGGAGGCCAGGGTGAGGCGGTCGGGGGCCGGGGTGGCGCCGGAGGTGCTCTCGTCCTGCGGCCCGGGGACCGGTGTGCGGGTGTGTCGTGGGCGTCGGGTGGGGGAGGTCGCGGTGCCGGGGGTGGGCGCGGGGGTGGGGGCGGTGGTCACGTCGGCCACGTGGGTCGCCTTGGGCGTGGGCGTCGAGGGAGTGAGCCACACGATCGCGCCCGACAGCACCAGCACGGACACCCCGGAGACCCCGGCCACCATCGCCGTCTTCACCCGCCGCCGCACCTTGACCTTGGGCGCGGTTCCCGGCGTGGCGGCCTGCGGGGCGGGGACCTGTGGGGCCGGGACCTGTGGGGCCGGGACCTGTGGGGCCGGCGGTCCTCCGTGGGGGAGGGGCGGCGTGCCCGCGACCAGACGCAGTCCGGTGGTCCCCGACGCGACCCCCGGCCCTGCGGCGGGTGCGGGGCGAGACGGCGCCCCGGCGGGTGCCGGGCGGGTCGGTGTTCCGGCGGGTGCCGGGCGAGGCGAGGGGCCGGCGGGTGCCGGGTGGGGGGAGGGGCCGGAGGTGGGGGCGGGGATGGTGGGCAGGTGGCGGAGGACGTCGGCCATGGGCGGGCGGCGGGCGGGGTCCTTGGCCAGGCAGGCGAGGACCACGCCGAGCAGTGGTTGCGGCAGGTCGCCGGTGCGGGGTTCGTCGTGCAGGATGCGGTTGATCACCGCCGGCAGCGAGTCCTCGCCGAACGGCGGCATCCCCGTCGCCGCGAAGACGATCACCGACGCCCACGCGAACACGTCCGCGGGCGCGCCCGCCTCCCGTCCCGAGAGCTGCTCGGGCGCCATGTACGCGGGCGTGCCCGTGATGGCGCCGGTCGCGCTCACCCCCGTCCCGAACGCCGCCGAGACGCCGAGGTCGGTCACCCGCGGACCGTCCGGCCCGAGCAGCACGTTGGACGGCTTGAAGTCGCGGTGCGCGACGCCCGCCCGGTGCGCCTCGGCCAGGGCCGTCGCGGTCGTCACCGCCAGCCGCCGCAGCTCGTCCGCGCCGCGCAGGGCGCCGGTGTCCTGGAGGGAGGGCCCGTCCACGTACTCGGTGACGACGTACGGCCGGCCCCTGACCGAGGCGTCCAGCACCCGCGCGACGCAGGACGGCTCCACGGCACGGGCGGCGGCGATCTCCCTGGCGAACGGCTCACCGGCGGTGACGCCCTCGGCGAGCACCTTGACGGCCACCGGTCCGCCGTCGCGTCCGCGGGCGAGGTAGACGACACCGTGGCCGCCCGCGCCGAGCCTCCCGGCCAGCCGGTAGGGTCCCACCGCCGCCGGGTCGCCCTCGCGGAGGGGTTCGACGTTGGGCATGAGGGGAGTGACTCCTGTGACGGCTGTGATCAGAACTCCAGCACCTTACTGGCAAATAACCGGACTTGTCAGAAGTTAGGCTGATCAATGAGAAGAAAGGGGTGAACCGCGTGCGCTCGCTGGAGGACTACGCCCAAGGCGTACGGGCAGGCTCCCGTACGTGGATCGCCCGCGCGATCACCCTGGTCGAGTCGACCAGACCGGACCACATGGCGCTGGCCCAGCGGCTGCTCGTCGAGCTCACCCCGCTGTCCGGCCGGGCCCGCCGGGTCGGCGTCTCGGGCGTGCCCGGAGTGGGCAAGTCCACCTTCATCGACGCGCTCGGCACGTACCTCACCGGCCAGGGGCACCGGGTGGCCGTGCTGGCCGTCGACCCCTCCTCGACCAGGACGGGCGGCAGCATCCTCGGCGACAAGACCCGGATGGCCCGGCTGTCGGTCGATCCGGCCGCGTTCATCCGCCCGTCGCCGACCTCCGGCACGCTCGGCGGCGTCACGAAGGCGACCAGGGAGGCCATGGTCGTGGTGGAGGCCGCCGGGTTCGACGTGGTGCTGGTCGAGACCGTCGGGGTCGGGCAGTCGGAGACCGCCGTGGCCGACATGGTGGACACGTTCCTGCTGCTCACCCTGGCCCGTACCGGTGACCAGCTCCAGGGGATCAAGAAGGGCGTGCTGGAGCTGGCCGACGTGATCGCGGTCAACAAGGCCGACGGCGAGTACGAGCTCGCGGCCAGGAAGGCGGCCAGGGAGCTGGCCGGAGCGCTGCGCATGCTCCGCTCGGACGCCGGGCCGCCGCCCGTCCTGACGTGCAGCGGGCTCACCGGCGACGGCCTGGAGGAGCTGTGGCGGCGCATTCTGGCCCATCAGGACTCGCTGGACCTGGCCGCCAAGCGCCGCCGTCAGCAGGTCCAGTGGACCTGGACGCTGGTCCGCGACCGCCTGCTCGCCGAGCTGCGCCACGACCCCGAGGTGGCGGCGATCACGGCGGAGGTCGAGCGGGAGGTGCTGGCGGGGGAGCTCACCCCCGTGCTCGCCGCCGACCGCCTGCTGTCGGTGTTCAAGCGGCCCTGACGTCCGGCCGTGGCTGTTCGAGTGGCTCTGACGTCCGGCTGTGGCTGTTCAAGCGGCTCTGACGTCCGGCGGCGGGCGCCGGGAGCTCTCCACTCCCCGGAGGAACAGACTTGCGCCCGGGGGAGAAATATCCCTATCCACAGCGTCATCTCCGATCCGACGGCTTGAGCGGGACATGTCACGATGTCGCGCAACCGACGTGGGGAGAAGCGCAGATGTGTGCGGAACCGATGCTGCCCGGAACGGTCGCGGAGGCCCTGGAGGAGTACGGTCGCCTGCTGGCCGGGCACGGCATCACCTGGGGCGAGCCGGAGATCCACTACGTGAAGTTCTTCGCCCGGCGCAGGGTGCTGCCGCCCTCGCTGTTCGGCACGTTCTGGCGCCTGGCCTTCGAGGAGGCCGCGCGGCTGCACCCGGGGCAGCCGATCGACCGGCTGGCCGCCCACCTCGCCGAGCCCGACTACGACCGGGTGCTGCGCGACGCCCTCGCCGGCGAGCTGCCGCCGCACCTGACCGCGCTGCGCGTCGGCCCCGACCGGATCGAGCTGCGCGGAGCGCCGATCACCGTCCTGACCCCGGGAGAGCCGCACTCGGGCCCGCGCGGGGTGGGCGCGGTGCCGGTGGCGGACGCCCGGCCCGCGACGGCCGTTGAGGCGCCGCCGCCGCCCTCCGGGCGCGGTGCGGAGAAGATCTTCCTGCTCGTCGACTCCTCCCGCGACACCCCCTGCCCGGTCAGCGTGGACGACGCCCGCCGCGAGCTGGCCCCCCACGGCGCCTGGCTGGTCGAGGCCGACGTCGGCAGCGTGATCATGGCCGACGGACAGCGCGTCCGGCTCGATCCCCTGCTGCGCCCGGTCCCCGCCGCACGGCTCACGCTGGTGGCGGGGGAGCCGTGCCGGTGGAGCGTCGCATCCCGGGACGGCCGCGGCTGGTACCCGCCCGGCGTCCCGGCCCGGCACGACTACCACGGCAGGCCCTACTTCCACGGTGACGGCCGCACCCTCGACGTCCCGGCCGAACCGCTGACGATCACCGTCACCCGGGGCATGGAGTACACCGAGTCCGCCCTGGACGTCACCCTGGCCCCGGGCGAGGAACGCGTGGTCCGGCTCACCCCGGAACGCCTCTACGACGCCGCCGCCCGCGGCTGGTACGGCGGAGACCTGCACGTCCACCTCAACTGGGCCGGCGACCTGGTGGGCCTGCCCGCCGACGCGGCCGCCGCCCAGCTCGGCGAGGACCTGCACGTGCTCAACCTGCTCGCCGGGAACGTCTCAGGGCCGCGCGTCTACGACCGGGAGGCCCTCGACCACTGGGCGGGGGAGGACCTGCCCTGGTCCGACGCCACCCACCTGGCCCGCATGGGCGTCGAGTACCGCAACGATCTGCTCGGCCACGTCTACGCCTTCGCCCCGGAGCGCGCGCCGGGCCGGTTCCACACCGGGTTCGCCGGCGACGCCGACTGGCCGCCGAACGCCGAGGGGCTGCGCGAGCTGCGCGGCCTCGGCGCGGTCCTCGGCTACAGCCACCCCTTCGCCACGCCGCTCGCCGACGGCGATCCGCCCAGGGCCGTCGTCTCCCCGGCGCCGCGCAACTGCGCGGCCCGCGAGCTGGTCGCCGACGCCGCGCTCGGCCTGGTGGACAGCCTCGACGTGCTCACCCACGCCTCGATCCCGTCCACGGCGGCCGTCTACCGGCGGCTGATCGGCGCCGGCAACCGGCTCGCCGTCACCGCCGGGACCGACTCGATGATCTCCTTCACGCGTTCGGACAACCAGTCCAACCCGCCCGGCTGGGCCCGCGTCTACGCGCGGGTGGAGGGCGAGCTGACCGCCCGCGCGTTCGCCGACGCCGTACGGGCGGGCCGCACGTTCGCCACCACCGGCCCGTGGCTGGAGCTGACGGTGGACGGGCACGGCCCCGGCCACGTCATCGACGCCCGCCCCGGCGACCTCGTCCGGGTCACCGCCACCGCGATCGGCCCGGAGGTGGCCGCCGTGCGCGTCCGCACGGCCGAGGGCGTCCGCGCGGGCGCGGAACGGCTCCCGGCCGGCGAGCGGCTCCCGGACGGCGAACGGCGCCCGGCGGGCGAACGGCGCCCGGACGGCGAGGAGCGCCTGACCGTGACGGCCGACCTGCGCGTGGACGAGCCGACGTACGTGCTGGCCGAGGTCGTCTGCGACCCCCACCCGCGCACCATGACCGGCACCGGCTACGCCCTGACCAGCCCCGTCTACGTGGACCTGGCCGGCCGCCGGGTGGCCAGGCCGGACGACGTGCGCTGGTGCCTGGAGTGGCTGGACCTGCTGGAGGAGCTGATCAGGTCGCACGCCCGCCTGACCGCCCCCGGCCAGCTCGCCGACCACGTCGCCCTGCTGGACCAGGCCAGAGAGATCTACCGCGACCGCCTGTCCTGACCCCGGCGCGATGCCTGACCCCGGCGCGGTCCCTGACCTCTCGCGATCCCTGCCCTCTCGCGGTTTCCGACCCCTGTGCGACCCCTGTGCGACCCCTGACCCACTCGCGTTTCTGGCCGCCTGTGCTAGATTTTGGCCATGCGGTCAGAAAATCAGTCGAGCGGCCAGAAGGCGCGCTCGTTCATCGAGGAGGCCAGGCGGGCGCAGATCATCGCCTCGGCCGTGGAGGTGATCGCCGAGGTCGGGTTCGGTCAGGCGTCGCTGGCGCGCATCGCCCAGCACGCGGGCATCAGCAAGGGCGTCATCTCCTACCACTTCGCCGGCAAGGAAGAGCTGATGGAGGAGGTGGTCAACAGCGTCTACGGCGAGATCGCCGCACACGTCATGGCGCGGATGGAGGGCGTCGAAGGCCCCACCGCCATGGTGCGCACGCACATCCTCGCCGTCGCCGGGCACATGCGCGACCACCGCACCCGGCTCAAGGCCCTCGGCGAGATCTTCTACAACCTGCGCACCGCCGACGGGGAGCCGCGCTACGGCGTCAACGCCAACGACGAGCTCTACCAGCTGATGGAGCAGATCTACGCCTACGGCCAGTCCAGCGGCGAGTTCCGCGAGTTCGACCGCCGCGTCATGGCCATCACCCACTTCTCCGCCATCGACGACATGTTCGCCTACTGGGTGGCGAACCCCGACCACGACCTCGACGCGCACGCCGCGGAGCTGGCCGACCTGTTCGAGAGGGCATGCAGGCGATGAAGACCGAGACCGGCACCAGACTCTTGGCCGTCGACAACCTGCGCGTGCTGCTGACCGCGCTGGTCGTCGCCCATCACGTCGCCGTCACGTACGGCAACATCCCGCTGTGGTACTACACCGAGCCGGCCGCCGACCCCTCCGGGACGGCGCTGGACATCCTGGTGGTCTTCGACCAGGCGTTCTTCATGGGGTTCTTCTTCCTCGTCTCCGGCTTCTTCACCCCCGGCTCCCACGACCGCAAGGGCGGGCGCGCGTTCGTCCGCGACCGGCTGGTCAGGCTCGGGGTGCCGCTGCTGGTCTTCCTCCTGCTGCTGCGGCCGCTGCTCACGATCGGCGAGCACGGCATGCCGTTCTGGAAGTGGTACATCGTCTCGTGGGACCCGGGGCCGATGTGGTTCGTCGAGGTGCTGATCGTCTTCGCCCTGCTCTATGCGTGGTGGCGGCGTGCCGGCGGGCAACGGGCCGGCGCGGAGAGGGGTGGGGCGCCGAGCCTCAAGGGGGTCGTGCTGTTCACCCTCGGGCTGGCGGCGGCCACGCTCCTGTGGCGGATCCCGGTGCCGCAGGGCACGTACGTGCCGGTGCTCGGGCTGCCCACGCCCTACTTCCTGCCGCAGTACGCGGCGATGTTCGCGGCCGGCGTGGTCGCCTTCCGGCGCGGCTGGTTCGAGGCGCTGCCCGGGCGGGCCGGGCGGGCCGGGTTCGTCGTCGCGGGCGTGGCGACCGTGGTGTTGCTGCCGCCCGCGCCGAGGCCTTGGCCAGCTTCGGGTGCTTGCGGATCTTCTCCTTGTCCGCGGCGGTCTGCGCCTTGTTCAGCAGCTCGGTGGTCATCAGCAGGTCCAGCAGTTCCAGGGTGTCGTCGACCGACTTGGCCTCCAGGAACGCCACCGTGGCCAGCAGCGTCGCCAGACGGCGGCCATCGCGGTGACGGCGGATCTGCGAGGCGTCCGCGCTCATCCCGTATTTGGCCAGCTCCACCAGCCGGCGCGGCGGCACCAGGCGGTCGGCCTCCAGGTCCGTCATGCCCAATCCCGCGACCTCGGCGACCTGCTCCAGTGCTTTGATCAGCGTCGGCCCGGACCCGCGCGGGACCGGGCCCTTGCGCCAGCGCTCCAGGTCGGAGATCCGTGATCCCGGCGGGAACCTCCAGCAGCTGGTCCAGCACATAGCGCTGGCCCACGGTCAGCAGCCCTTCCAGGACACCCCACAGCCGCCGGGTCGTCTCATCGCGGACGTTGGTGACCAGCCGCGCCAGCGTCGTAACCCCGGGCAGGAGCACATCGCGTTCCCGCAGCCAGCTCACCGCGTCAAGAAAGATCGCCTTCGGTCCGTCCCCCGTGGTCCAGGATCTGGCCTCCACCCACGCTCGCAGACCCGCTTCGACGGTCCCGAACTCCTTCAGGCCGTACACCCGCCGGATCTCCCACTGGTGGTCGAATCGCGTCTTGGTCCGCTCGGTGTACTTCTTCACGCACGAGGGATCATTGATGCCCAGCTGTTCGGACACGAAGTCGAGGACCGCGGTCGGCACGTCCAGGGGGTCCTCCAGGAATGCCCCGATCCAGCGAACGGTGACGAGTTGAAGGCTGAAGCCGAGCTTCATGTGCTCGCCGCGGCGGCGCTCGATCAGCTCCCGGTCCTCGTCATCGAGGAAGAACACCCGCTCCAGGTCCGCGCGCGATGGCACTTCTGCGTATCGGCCGTACGCGGACGCTTCGTCATCGGTAAGGAACTCCACCACCGGCATAAGCCGCAAAGTACGGCCAGCCCGCCCACAACAAACCGAAAGTAGCCGAACAGTTACTCAATCCACCGCCATGTTGCTGCTCACCCACAACGGGCCGCTGGATGGCGGTAGGTCCGCCGACATCAGCTCGCTACCGCCACTGACCGATTGGTTGCTGCTCAGGGGCCGGATCCTGGCGACGGCACTTAGGCGACCTGCTCACCGTGGCGGACATCGCCTTGACCGCCATCCGGGAGCTGGGCGACCGGCGCGGCGAAGCCTTGGTGCTGAACAACCTCGGGATCGCCCTGCAGCAGGCGCGGCGGTTCGAGGAGGCAATCATCGCTCACCAGGACGCCGCCGCCATTTGCCAGGAGCTGGGCGACCGGCACGGCGAAGACGTGGCGTTGATCAACCTCGGGCTCGCGCTGCGGGAGGTGCGGCGGTTCGAGGAGGCGATCACCGCCTGCCAGGACGCCGCCGCCATTTGCCAGGAGCTGGGCGACCGGCACGGCGAAGGACAGGCGCTGAACAACCTCGGGCTCGCGCTGCGGGAGGTGCGGCGGTTCGAGGAGGCAATCACCGCTCACCAGGACGCCGCCGCCATTTGCCAGGAGCTGGGCGACCGGCACGGCGAAGCCTTGGTGCTGAACAACCTCGGAATCGCGCTGCAGGAGGCGCGGAAGTTCGAGGAGGCAATCACCGTCCACCAGCAGGACTTGGCCATCTGCCGGGAGCTGGGCGACCGGCACCGCGAAGGCATGGCGCTGAACAACCTCGGGCTCGCGCTGCGTCAGGTACGACGGTTCGAGGAGGCGATCACCGCCTGCCAGGACGCCGCCGCCATTTGCCAGGAGCTGGGCGACCGGCACGGCGAAGGCATGGCGTTGAACAACCTCGGGCTCGCGCTGCAAGAGGTGGAGCGGTTTGATGAGGCGATCACCGTCCACCAGCAGGACTTGGCCATCTGCCAGGAGTTGGACGACTGGCACCGCGAAGCCTGGGCGTTGAACAACCTGGGGCTCGCGCTGCAGGGGGCCCAGCGGTTCGAGGAGGCGATCACCGCTCACCAGGACGCCGCTGCCATTTGCCGAGAGCTGGGGAACCGGTACGGCGAAGGACAGGCGCTGAACAACCTCGGGATCGCGCTGCAAGAGGTGGAGCGGTTTGATGAGGCGATCACCGTCCTCCAGAACGCCATCACCATCTTCAACCAGTTGGAGGATGCCCATGCGGTCTCCGTGGCCAGCAACTTTTTGGAGAGGACCAGACGTCTGGGAGATGAGGATGCACCGTCCTAATGAGACAGCACGCGCCGATGGTGCGGTTTCCTGAGCGGTCACTTATGAAAACACCGCCTGCGGTGCCCCGGCCGACTCGTCCTGCTATATACCGGCCGCGGCAAGGTGGGCGGCCGCGCGCTTCCGGCTGGTGCCCGACCTGGCCAAATCCCTGGCCGTGACGGTCCCGGCGGTGCGCAAGCCCGGCGCGATGTGGAAGGCCATGCCGCGCCCCGCCCCAGCTGGCACCGAACCGGCCGGACACGCGCGCATCGGCTACGCCCGCGCCTCCACCGTCCGCCAGTCGCTCGACACGCTCAAGGCCGCCGGCGTCTCCCCGGGTCTTCGCCGAGACGATCTCCACCCGCGCCACCGGCCGCCCCGGACTCGAGCGCGCCCTCGCCTGGCCACGGAGATGCGGTCCTCCGACCTGGCGGTCACCCTGGTCGTGCACGAGCACAAACGCCTGGGCCGCGGCCTCGAACTGGCCCCCTGGCCAACAGCTGCGCGCCGCAGGCATCCGGCCCGGAGTTCCTGTCCCGCTAGCTGCAGGGCAGCCACGGCCCGTCCGGAATCGTCTTCACCGTGCTGGCCACCCTGTCGGATATGGAACGCGAGTACATCCGCGACCGCACCCTGGAAGGCCACGAATCGACCCGCACCCGAGGCAAGCACATCGGCGGCGCCGCTGTCACCGACGGGACCATGCTGTCGATGGCCCTGCATCTACGTTCCCAAGGGGTCAGCTTGCGCGACATCGCCGCCCGTCTGGTCATGATCCGCGGCAAGAAGGGCCAGGCCCCCTGCCCCGGCCACCGTCCGGCGGATGCTCTGCGATCACGACGAAACTACCGCCGCTTTGGTATGACGAGGGTTCCGACGTGGGAGAAAGCGCTCGTTTGGGGCTGGTGACATGTTCGTTAACGGGACCCATCTCCGCCGAGGTCTGATCCCGCAGCAGGCCTGTGTTTACCAGATGCCAAGGGGAACGCGGCACAGGAGATGACTTCTGTCGAACCATTCTTCGGTTAGAGGCGTGCCGGTAATGCGGCCGATGATCGTGAGATAGGCGTCCTCCTGGGTCCCCGGCCGCCCTTCGAATGACAGGCCCGCCATGTTGCGCGCGAACAGGCCATCAGGTTGCGCCGGCGTATGGTTAAACGCGTGGATGTCATCTGTTCTCCGGGCGTTCTCCACCAACACGAGATCTTCGATTCCCTCCACTTCAGTAACGCACATGAACAGCAGTCGCCCGCCACCTCTGGTTAGGCTGGAGTGGAGGGTGGGGTAGGCGGCATAGTTTCCGCTGATCTGCAGGACATGTGTCCAATGCGGGCCGTGGCGTCCCACCCACAGCGTTTCCTCAGGCTCGTCCCCAGAGCCGAAGGGGTAACCCTGCATTGCTGAGGAGAAATCGCTGCGCGATATGGCTTTGGCACCGAGCCTCCGCGCCACTGCTTCTTCGTCGGGACAGTCGATCCATATGCTGAGGAAGTAATCTTCCAGCCCTTTAGCCCGGACGATGTCCCAGGTATTTCCGGACATGTTTCCTTCGTTCTTCGGATGGGATGGGTGGCGGCGCGAGGGGCTGGGCGACTCGCGGGGCCGCGAGCCGCCCAGCCTCCTAACATCTCTATTCCGGCATGACGCGTACCAGGAACGGATCATGCTCGTTCACTACGCGATTGCGTGAATAGAACTGGTTGAGCCAGATGAACCCGTGATTGCGGTTCTGGGTTCCGTCCACTGCTCGGATGGAGTAGTGGCCGTTGGCGTTGGACGCACCCTGTCGCGTGCTGGCGAACGGGTATTCATCGCATTGCCGGCCGGTCTGCTTGTAGGAGGTGTATCCGGGGTACTGGAAGTAGACCTGGCAGAGCCCGTCGGGGTACCTCACCCCGTCTATGGTGACCGGGGCACCGAACGTCTCCCGGTTCGCCTTCTTGAGGTCAGCGTCTCTTGTACGTGTCAGAACTGTCCCAGCGGGCGTGTTCCTTGCCGCATCGGCATTGCCGGGAATGTTCTTCGGTTGCCGGACGCCGTTCTTGAGGAGCGGTGGCTCCGTCAGAGCGTTGGTCTGGGGATTCAACGCCGCAGCGATGTGGTCTACCACTTCGTCCATCGGCTTGCCCGCGTCCCTGGCCTCCTTCTTGGACATCTCGAAGACGGGGACATCCCCAGGGTCGACGCATCCTCCCTCGTGAATCCCGTAGGTGTTGCCAGCCGCCAGCGCCGCGACCCCTTCTGGGTCCGTGGCGCCTTCGCGCCAGGAGTCGCAGCGGAAGGTGGGCTTCCACATGTACTTGTCGCCTCCGACTGGAGCGGTGCCGAAATACTTCCCGTGGTCGATGCCCAGACTGTCGAACACGCCGGTGGGCCAAAGGGGGATCGGGAACTTGCCGTATGTCTGGTCCCTCTCGTCTCCTTCACCGTCGCTGTCCCAGTCGGCAAGAGTGTTCTTGAGGTACGGTGCGATCGCGCACATGTGGGTCTTGTCGGTGTCGGTGAGATTCGTGTCGCGGGACTCGAACCGGAAATAGTTGTCCGAGGTCGCCTGCCACTGGGGCACTGTGGAGACACGTTCCTTGGAGCCTGAAGTCATCGTGCATGTTGACCCGGCCTCACCGCCGGACTCGACTTTCAGCCCGATGCGATAGTTGCCCAGGTTGGCCTGAGGCACCCGATCGCCGTTCTCCCATACCGCGATGTTCTGCAGCCTGGTCCACAGGGCAATGTTGCGTGGTTTGATGTCACCGGTGCCTCCGTTCACCACATTCGTGCCTGTGGAATTGCCCAGGTAAGAGTGGTACACGGTGGCGACTTCCACGGCGAAGCCGTCTTCGACGTCCGGTTTGACCCGTTCCGGGTTGAGCGGGTCCTTGCTGTACTCGCCGACGCCGATGTACTTGCTCCAGCAGGCACTGTAGGGCGTGTCGCTGTTCTTGTTCTCCCACCAGCCGAAGCTGGCGTACGGGAGAGTGGATGTCCTCCGCGCCTGCATGCACGCTTCGAGCGACGTGTGATGATAGTTGAAGCCTGCGGTAGCCGCCGATGTCACCATTGCAGGCTCTTTTTGGCTGAGCGGCTGGGAGGCGGCTTGCGACGGCTCCTGGCTCTGAGACGTCGCGCCGCTGTGAAGCGCTGCGATGTCGGCGGCGGGCAGCACACGTTGGAAGACCTGGACGTCGTCGAGATCGCCGATGATGCGCGTGCCCAGCGTCATGCCCTGCACGCCGTGCCAGGGAACGAAACTGAGAGGTTCAGTCTTGATCGGCTGGCCGTTCAAGTACAGCGTTACGCTCTTGGCCGTGGCGTCGTAGACGCCGGCGAGGTGGAACCACTCGCCGACCGGGGGCTCCACACCGGACAGCACACCTTCGGCAGCCGCGTCGCCCGCGTCCGAGCTGGTGAAGGTGAACACCAGCCCGTGATCGGGGGTGTTGCCCAGCCGGAACGGAGCCTGGTGGATGCCCCTCTGCTCGATGACCGTGTAATCGCCTTCCTTGTCCGCCCATCGCAGCCATGCTGACACGGTGAAGCTCTCATTGGTCTGGATAACCGTTTCGCCGGTGTCCGCTAGAGGCTTCTCCCCGGGCTGGCGGACGTCGACGGTGACATGCTGCCATTCGGCCCAAGGAGAGCTGAGGCTGCCGGCCATGGCGCGGACGCGCCAGCGTATCTTCCATCCGTCGGTGAGCTTTCCGGCGGGAATCGTCACGCTCGCCTGTGTCCCGGAGGCGACGCCGTCCACTGCCTGAGCCCAGATCTGGCCAGTGCCTTGACCGGTCGCGGAAGGATCATGCTCGATCTCGAACTCGGCCCGCAGCGGCTGCCCGTCAGGGTTGGTGACGGTCGCCTTGAGCTCCGGGGTGAGCACGTCGGTTATCGTGACGCCGTTGACCACGGACGCCGGAGTGATGATCAGGCCGGTGGCGGCGGGTTTAGGCAGGCTGACGGTGAAGGACTGCCAGTCCGACCAGGCGGAGGCGGCGGTGGTCGAGACGGCGCGGGCGCGCCAGCGCACCTTCCACCCGTCGGTCAGGGTGCCCGCCGGGACGACGATATTCGCCTGAGTGTTGGCGGGGACGTTGTCCGCGCTGCCGGTCCAGATCTGGCCGGTGCCCTGCCCGCCGGGTGCGGCCGGGTCGTGCTCGATCTCGGCTTCAGCCCGTAGGGGCTTCCCGGCAGGGTCGCTCACCTGGGCCAGCAGGGCAGGGGTGAGGGTGGGGGTGACGGTGGTGCCGTCTACCTGCTGGGACGGTGTGACCTGCAGCGTGCCGACGGCCGGTTCGGAGACCGGCTCCGGCACGTCGACGGTCAAGGTCTGCCAGTCCGACCATGGCGAGCCGATGGTGGTGGCGGTGTTCACGGCGCGGGCGCGCCACCGCACCTTCCACCCATCGATCAGCTTCCCGTCAGGGACGGTCACCGAGGCTTGCGTACCAGAGGCGACGTTGTCGACAGTGCCGACCCAGATCTGGCCGGTGCCCTGACCGGTCGCGGCCGGGTCGTGTTCGACCTCGAACTCGGCCCTGAGCGGCTGCGCGGCCGGGTCGGTGACCATGGTACGCAAGGCCGGGGTCAGGCTCGTGGTCACGGTGACGCCGTTGACCATCTGAGAGGGCGTGACCTGGAAGGCGCCGACCGTCGGGTTGGGCACATCGACCGTGGCCGTCTGCCAGGCCGACCAGGCCGAGGTGGTGGCGGTGGCGTTGGCCGCGCGAGCTCGCCAGCGGATCTTCCAGCCATCGGCCAGCTTGCCGGCGGGGACGCTCACTGTGGCTTGGCCGCCGGAGGTGACCACCGGCGATGCGCCGGCCCAGATCTGGCCACTACCCTGCCCGGTCGCGGCCGGGTCATGCTCGATCTCGAACTCGCCGTTGAGACGACCGCTCGCGCTGTCGGCGACGGTCGCGGCCAGTTGCGGAGTGAGTGAGCTGGTCACAGTGACGCCGTTCACGCTCTGCGCCGGCGTGATGGCGAGGTTGGAGACGACCGGCTGCGAGGCCGGCCCACTCGTGGTGATGGTCAGTGTGGGCGGCTGGTTGAAATCGGTGTCTTCCGAAGCCGTGAGGACTCGCCAGTTGATGGCCGTGCTCTCGGTCGGGGACTGCACAACCAGACCATGATTGGCGGCGCCAGCTGCCCAGTCCTGAGCGATACCGGTGAGATTCCACTCCAACGGCTTAGGCCCGCTGGAACACGATACGCCGTACCCGGCCTTGTTGATCTGCGCGTCTTCCGTGGTCGCTGCCGGCTTGTTCGTCCAGGTCAGATTGTTGACGTTCCATGGACCGGTCACGCGGCGAATCTGCAAGCCGTCACTGACCGACGTCCCACAGGCGGAGCTGTCCATGTTGAACAGTGACAGTTTGGCGTCAGTCACCGTCTGCCCTGAAAGATTTCCGGTGTTGAATCGCAGATACGAGCGCAGCTTCTCCCCAGTCTGCACACCGGTCATCATCGTCGTGCCGCTTGGATAGGCCGGCGACGTGTTGGTGGTGGCGACCGTGATGTCTTCGCTGCTCGTGACCGTTACCGTCGGGTCCACCCGCACGGGGTAGATCGTCGCCGGATCGGACAGGAACGAGTGGTCAGGCTTGAGCACCAGTTCGGTGCGGCCGTCCTTGGTGACCACATCCGTGTCGACCTTGGCCTGCTTGGCCAGCGGAAGACGTCCCTTGGCGCTACCGTCCCACATCAGCGGCTGCGGCGCCGAAGCCATCACCTTGCCGCCCTTGCCCTTGAGCAGCAGCCGTCCGCCGCTGCCCTCACTCAGGGTCAGGCCGTCATCTTCTACGCCGATACGCAGTTCCAGGGGCTTGGATGGCCGCTGCCGCAGCAGCACATCGTGCCGGAACCCGGTCGGCAGCACCGTCACCACCAGGTCGGCGCCGACACCGGCGGCGTCAGTGTAGGTGGCGACATTGCCCTTGACCGTCGGCTTGGGAAGCGGCGTCGGCCAGCGCAGGGCATAGGACTTCCCATCAGCGGTCATCTTCACGAACGCATCGCTACCGCCCGCGGAAATCTCCACCAGAGCGCCTTCGGCGATCGCCTTCGGTCTCAGCTTCCCGCTCTGCTCCACAAGAGTGCTGTCGATCGGCATCCACGCGTTGCCCTGCCGGATCCGCACCGGACCGGCCGTGACCTCGGTCGTGAACGTCTTCCCGTCAGGCTGAGCGTAGGTGATGCTGGTGGCGGTCGTCTCGTCGGCAACCGCGACGGCCCTACCCTGTTTGATCGCCGCCCGGGAGGCGGCGATCCGGGCCTGCGACGGCGCATTGGAGACCGCGTTTCCGCGCTTCCCAGCGACCCACTGAACACCCCTAGTCAGGGTCGCGTCATGACCCTGACCTGACGAGTCCGCCGCGGTGTTGCCGTCGCCTTCGTCGAAGGTCCAGTGACCTGCCGCCTTGAGGACGGTGGTGAAGGACCAGGAATGCGGCTCCATCATGTTGTCCCAGATATCCGTACCGCTTTTTGCCTCGGCGTTGTATCTGACACCAGGCGAAAGCGGCCGTTCCGGCGTGAACACCACTGTGGTCTGCCCGTTCGGTTCCGCGACCGACGAGGACAGCGAACCGCTGACCACCGCGCCGGAGGCGTCTTTGACCACGAGCTCGGTGCCCCTTGTCTCCTCGCTCAACGTCACGGACACGGTAGCGTCCAGCGGAACGTCCGCGGACTCCGCGGCTGGTGAGGTGGAGATGACACGTGGAGGGGTACCGTCCTCTCCGTCCCCCTCGGGCGGGTCTTCGAAGCTCTCCCCTTCCAAGGGCAGCAGCTGAGTCACTCCCGTGCCGGCTTCGTCGTATCGGTGGTTGGCGAGGGCCCGTGCCTGCGTCTCCGATACCGGCTGGGCAGCGGTCTCTTCAGGGGTCCAGGTTTCCCATGCGACGGCCTGCTCATAAGTGGGGAACGTGGCCAGGTCTTCTCGGGTCTCGAAGACGACACGGATACGCTCCGCGGGCTCGAAGTCGACCGTGAGCCTGGGACCGTGGGCGGGATAGCCGCTGGTCTGCTCGCGGGTACGGTAGCGACGCCAGTTCCGCAATTCGGATTCGTCACCAGCGGTGAGCTGGAACCCGTAGTTCGGTTCCCCGCCCGCCCATGCCTGGACGATCTTGTTGACCGAGTGGATGAGGTCGTGTTCGTAGTTCATCGAACCGGAGCAGTCGGGGCTGTAGGCACCGTACTCGGTGTCCGCGCCCAAATTGGTGACCGATGGCTGGTCGCCCCACTGCAGAGTCAGCTGATCCCAGTCCGACGTGACCTGCCGGGCGGTGATTCCGGACCCGACATACAGTCCGCAGTCGTTGGACAGGTAGTTCCACAAGACCAGGTCAGCGTTCTGAATCCTGGAGCCCCAAAACGGGTCGCTGGCCGGGGGGAGCGGGAACTGGACGTAGGCGCGCCAGCGCTTGGCGATGCTGCTGGCGTAGGACTTGCCGACCCACATCTGGTCGCGGTAGTGCATGTCCCAGCTGTCGGTGAGGTCCACGTCATTGATGTAGGTGTCCATGGGATCGCCGGCAGGGCAGGGGGCGCCGCCGAGAGTGCACTCATACCAGTCGTCGTCGACGGCCGCCATGGTCACCGGGTACGTCGTTGCTGAGTCGGCTAGGAAGGCCGGGTCAGGGCTGTATACCAGCGTCGAGCCGTCCAGGCGTACCTGTGCTCTGCCCACTCTGACCGCGCCAAGGTCGGCGTTCCCGTCGGCCGCGACCGCGTCCAGCAGCGCCGCGGGTCGGATGTCGAGGCTGTACTTGCCGTCGGCGCTCTTCAGTGTCGGTTGTCCCTTGGTGTTCTCGCCGAAGGAGATGCCCTTGGGCAGATCCACAGGGACGCGGAACGTGACCGGGCCGGCGGGGCGCTCCCGGATGACGATCTGCTGGCGGAATCCGGTCGGGGTGGCGGTGACGAGCAGGTCGATGCCCTTGCCGTAAGCGGAGGAGTACGTAGCGGTGCTGCCGTTGAGCGTGGGCTTGGGCAAAGTGCGCGGGGCGTCGATCTGAGCGGTGATGTCGCCACTCTTGCTCTTGATCGCTGCGGTGTTGCCGCCGGCGGACAGCCTCAGGTCGCCCTTGGCCGACTTGGGCCTGATGACTCCGTCTGCCTTGACGAGGGTGGTGTCGATGGGGGTGAAGCCGTCGCCGTTGGCGTTCTTGACCCGGATCGGCTCCAGGTACATCTCCATGCGGAGCGTCTTGCCGTCGGGATTGGCGTACAGAGTGGTCGTCTCGGTGTCGCGCTCGGGGATATTCACTCGCTTGCCGGACTTGGAGGCCTTCTCCTTCGCGGCTTCGAGAACCTTGTCGACCACCGGGGTTCCCCCGTGGCGCGGGTTTTGCTGAGCCGCCTCCTCCGGAGGGGAGGGGGTGGGCTCCTGCGCCCGTGCAGGGACGGTGGTGAGGCTGGTGATGACTAGGGTCGCTACGCCTACTGCCGCAGCTCTTCGAAGGCGGTGCCGCCGCCGAGGGGGTAGTGGGAGATGGAATAAACCTGCCTGGCCCTTGCCTGGTGCCACTGACTGAAACTCCTGTCTACACACGAGTGGCCCGCATCTGCTGTGAGTCGCGAGCCACGCATATCTGGCATTTCGGGACGGAACGGTATCAGCGGAAGATCATTTAAAGAAGGCGTGACTTCGTCCGGGGAGTTTGATGGTGGATGTTGAACTACCTCGGATCAGCGCGACGGCGGGGTGACAACCTCGCCTGGACCGTGTTCCAGTCGCTGCTCTGCCGCGCCGAGGGTAGCGGGGGAATCTGCGGATGTGGGGCCTGCACGTCGAGCGCGCGGACAGGCGGCGGACGTTTCATGACGGCACCACCTACAGCAGCATTTGAGCCCGGAGCGGATCGCCGCGATCGTCTACCAGGGGCCCACCCCAGCGGCGATCGCTCTGGCCCAGCTCAGGCGCCCACAGCCGACAGAAGTACGCGCGCTGATGCCAGCGCGCCTGCGGGATGGCCTGCCTGCAGATAATCCTCGGCCACCGCGACCGCGGCCCTGACCACGGGCCTGGTCGCGGTCGCGATCAACGCGCTGTGGGAGTCCGTGTTCGCGGTCGGCATGATCGTCGGCCTGGTGGTGCTGTTCAGGGAGCGGTTCGCCGAGCAGGGGCCGCGCGGCAGGTTCCTGGCCGGCAACGCCTACGCGGTCTACGTCATCCACCCGCTGGTGCTGGTCGCCGTGGCCTGGGCGGTGCGGGGGCTGCACGCGGCGGCGGTCGTCAAGTTCGCCCTCGTGCTGGCGGTGTCGCTGCCGTTGTGCTGGGGGCTGGCGTACGCGGTCCGGTCGTTGCCGGGGGCCAGGCGCGTCCTCTGACTGCGGGCTTGACTTTGGGCCTTGCCGGGCCCTCGGCGGCGTGCCACCATCGCGCTAACTCTTAGGAAACTTTCTTAAGAGATTCCGTGAAGGGAAGTGATCGGGGTGCGCCGGAGCCTGACGCTGTTCGCCGCCGCGCTGCTGGTGGCGGGCGTCCTGTCGGCCGTCGTGCCGGCCCCGCCGGCCGGGGCGGCCACGTGCGCGACGCCGTGGAACGCCTCGACGGCCTACAACGGCGGCGCGGTGGTGTCCCGCGGCGGCCACAACTGGTCGGCCAGGTGGTGGACGCAGAACGAGACCCCCGGCACCGCCGCGGTCTGGGCCGACCAGGGCGCCTGCGGCGGCGGCGGCACCCCCACGCCCGGCTGCGACCACCCGAACTGGGTGGCCGGCCGGTACTACGCCACCGGCAGCATCGTGCGATACACCGACGGCAACTATTACATCGCCGTGCACGACAATCCCGGCTACGACCCCGTGATCAGCACCTGGTACTGGGACCCGTACGCGTGCGACGGCGGCGGCACGCCCACCGACCCGCCGGACCCGGGAGGCTTCGTGGTGAGTCAGGCGCAGTTCGACCAGATGTTCCCCGGCCGCAACTCCTTCTACAGCTACAGCGGCCTGACCACGGCGATCGCCGCCTTCCCTGCCTTCGCCGGGACCGGCTCGGCCACCGTCAGGAAGCAGGAGGCCGCCGCCTTCCTGGCCAACGTCAGCCACGAGACCGGCGGGCTGGTCTACATCGTCGAGCAGAACACCGCGAACTACCCGCACTACTGCGACGCGACCCAGCCCTACGGCTGCCCGGCCGGGCAGGCCGCCTACTACGGCCGCGGGCCCATCCAGCTGAGCTGGAACTTCAACTACAAGGCCGCCGGCGACGCCCTCGGCATCAACCTGCTGAACGACCCCTGGCAGGTGGAGCGGAACGCGTCCGTGGCCTGGAAGACCGCGCTGTGGTACTGGATGACCCAGAACGGCCCCGGCACCATGACCCCGCACGACGCCATGGTCAACAGCCGCGGCTTCGGCGAGACCATCCGCAGCATCAACGGCAGCCTGGAGTGCAACGGCGGCAACCCGGGCCAGGTGCAGAGCCGGGTCAACGCCTACCAGCGCTTCACCCAGATCCTCGGCGTCGCCCCCGGCGGCAACCTGTCCTGCTGACCGCCTCCCCGGCGCCCGATCACGCCGGTCGCGCTCCCGCCGGGGCTCGGCCGGCCTCATCGGCCGGCGCGCGCCGTTCGGTGGTCTCCAGGTAGCCGCGCAGGGCGCGCCGGGAGCGGCTGAGCGTGTCGATCTGCTCGTCGAGGCCGCGCAGCCGGGCGCGCAGCGTGTCCAGCAGCTCGGGGCAGGGCACCAGATCGGGGTCGGGGCCCGTGACGCAGGGCAGCAGGTACGCGATCTCCTCGGTCGACAGCCCGGCGTCGAGCAGCTTCCTGATCTGGGCCACGGTCAGCACGGCCCCGTCGTCGTACTCGCGGTAGCCGCTGGCGCGGCGGCTGGGCTCCAGCAGGCCCTGGGCCTCGTAGTAGCGCAACTGGTGCGGACGGACGCCGGTCCGCCGGCTCAGGTCACCGATCAGCACGGCCGTCCCCCTTGACCTTCATACCGGTCTGAACGTTGACGATTCTTCCATAGCTGCTGAACCACCTCTTTGGGAGAGCGACTGTGATGACGAAGGAAAGCCGTACCCCCGTGACCGTCCTCGGCCTGGGGCTGATGGGGGAGGCGCTGGCCGGGGCGTTCCTGCGCGACGGCCGGCCGACGACCGTCTGGAACCGTACGGCGGCCAAGGCCGACCGGCTGGCCGGGCAGGGCGCCGTACGGGCCGGGTCGGCGCTGGAGGCCGTGGGCGCCGCCCCGCTCGTGGTCGTCTGCCTGACCGGGTACGACGCCGTGCGCGAGGTGCTCGACCCGCTGGGCGCCGCCCTGGACGGCCGGGTGCTGGTCAACCTCACCTCCGGCACCTCCGCCGAGGCCCGCGACACCGCCGCGCGGGTGGCCCGGCACGGCGGCGCCTACCTCGACGGCGCGATCATGACCACCCCCGCCGCCATCGGCACCCCGGCGGCCGCCCTGCTCTACAGCGGCCCGCGATCGGCCTTCGACCTGCACGAGCCGGCCCTGCGCAGCCTCGGCGGCGCGACGACGTACCTCGGCGCGGACCACGGCCTGTCGGCGCTCTACGACGTCGGGGTGCTGAGCCTCATGTGGAACATCCTCAACGGCTTCCTCCAGGGCGCCGCGCTGCTCGGGGCCGCCGGGGTGGAGGCGGCGGCGTTCGCCCCGGTCGCGCGGAACGGCGTCGAGACCGTGGCCGGCTGGCTGGCCGACTACGCGCGGCAGATCGACGAGGGCGCGCACCCGGCCACCGACTCGACCCTCGACACGCACGTCGCCGCCATGGACCACCTCGTGCACGAGAGCGAGTCGCACGGCGTGGACGCCACGCTGCCGCGCTTCATCAGGGAGCTGGCCGGCCGGGCCGTCGCGGCGGGCCACGGCGGCGAGGGCTACACGGCGCTGATCGAGCAGTTCCGCAAGCCCTCCGGCCGGGACTGACGGCGTCGTCAGTCGGCGTAGAAGCCGTCGAGGACGTCGGCGTGGCGTTCCTCGACGGCCTTGCGCCTGATCTTGAGGCTGGGCGTCAGCTCGCCGGTCTCCACGGTGAAGTCGCCGGCCAGGATCGCGAACTTCTTGACCGTGGCGTAGCTGGCCTGGTCGGCGTTGACCTGCCGGATCGCCTTGTCGACCTCCTCGCGCATGCGCGGGTGCCCGCACAGCGCCTCGGGGTCGGCCGGCAGCGACTCGGCCTCGGCCCACGGGCGCACGACGTCCATGTCGAGGGTGACCAGGGCCGTCACGTAGTTGCGGCGGTCGCCGTGCACGAAGACGTGCGAGGCGAACGGGCAGGCGGCCTTGATCCGGCCCTCCAGGTAGGTGGGGGCGACGTACTTGCCGCCCGAGGTCTTGATCAGCTCCTTCTTGCGGTCGGTGATCAGCAGCCGGCCGGCCTGGTCGAGCTCGCCGATGTCGCCGGTGTGCAGCCAGCCGTCCGCCAGCGCCTCGGCCGTCTCCTGGGGCAGGCCGTGGTAGCCGCGCATCACGCCGCGCCCGCCGATGAGGATCTCGCCGTCGTCGGCGATGCGGACCTCGGTGCCCGGCAGCGGCGGGCCGACCGTGCCGAACCGCACCGACTCGGGACGGTTGAGGAAGCTGCCCGCCGACGACTCGGTCAGGCCGTACCCCTCCAGGATCGTCAGGCCGGCGCCGTCGAAGAACTCGGCCACGTCCCGCGACAGAGGCGCGGCCCCGGAGATGAAGAAGCGGATGCGGCCGCCGAAGCGCGCCCGCAGCTTGGCGAAGACCAGCCGGTCGGCCAGCGCGTGCTCGACCCGGGTGGTGAGCGGGACGGCCGCCTCGCGCTGCCGCGCCCTGCTGACCCGCAGGCCGGTCTCCCGCGCCCACTCGAAGATGCGCAGCTTGGCCCCGCCCTCGCGGCGCACGGTGGCGACGACCGTGTTGTGGATCTTCTCGAAGATGCGCGGCGCGGCGGCCATCACGGTCGGGCGCAGCGCCCCCAGGTTGTCGGCGATGCGGTCGAGGCGGCCGTCGATCGCGGTCGGCACGCCGATGTCGATCATCACGACCTCCAGCAGCTTGCCGAACGAGTGGGACAGCGGCAGCCACAGGAAGTGCAGGTCGGCGGGGGACAGCAGGCCGATCTCGCGGACCGAGCCGGCCGCGAACAGCCAGTTGTCGTGGGTGAGCTCGACGCCCTTGGGACGTCCGGTGGTGCCGGAGGTGTAGATGAGCGTGGCCAGGTCGTCCTGGGCGATGGCGTCCACCAGGGCGTCGTAGTCGTCCGGCGCGTCGCCCTCGCCCTGGCTGACCGAGTCGAGGGTGACCACCCAGCCGTCGTCGCTCGCCGAGCCGTCGACGACCACCACGCGCGTGACGTCGGGCAGCTCCTTCTGCACGGACCTGAGCTTGGCCACCTGCTCGTCGTCCTCGGCGATGACGATCGTGCTGCCGGAGTCGGTGATGACGAAGGCGCACTCGGCGGCCGTGTTCGACGGGTAGATGGTGGTGGTGGCCGCGCCCGTGGAGAGCACGGCCAGGTCGGCGAGGATCCATTCGAGCCTGGTCGAGCAGAGGATCGACACGCGCCGGCCGGGCCCCGCGCCGAGCCCGGACAGCCCCAGCGCCAGTCCGCGGACGCGCTCGCCGACCTCGCTCCACGACAGGGAGGTCCACGCCTCGCCCGACGGCACCCGGTACGCCTCGGCGTCGGGGGTGGCCGCGATCCGGTCGCGCAGCAGGGAGGGAATGCTGGACATGCCTGACCTCCTGAGGGGTGTGCCGCCGACTCTAGGACGAGTGCGCCGGATCAGTCGATGGCCGTGATCGACCTGCCGCCGGCCGGAGGCGGGCCGGCGCTCGCGGCCGTCCTGGACGTGCGCACCTCCCACGCGCCGCAGGCACAGCGCAGGTAGGAGACCAGGCCCTCGGAGGTGCGGTGGGAGGAGACGAGGGTCAGGGCGAAGGGGTCGTGCGGCTCTCCGGGATGCATGACTCCAACCTGATGTAATGACCTTGTGCATTTCAACACTTACGGCGGCAACGGCGCCGAACTCGCCGCGGCCCTGGTCAACGCGAGCGACTTCAGCCCGGCCGCGGTGCGGGAGACGCTCACGGCCAACGCCATGTGGCGCACGGACGTCACCCCGGCCCAGGCGGCGGAGCTGGCGGCCTGGGCGCGCCGGCTGGCTCCCGTCTTCGGGGAGCCCGACCTCGGCGTCCAGGTGCGGCTGATCAACGAGCTGCTGGAGATCACCGCGTCCAGGCCGCACATCAGCACCCATGACGGCCTCGAACCCCACCTGCACTTCTTCTCCGCCGAGGCCGACATCGTCTCCAGGGCCAAGGACACCACCGCGGGCGGGCTGGCCATGGCCGTGTGCTTCTCCGACGGGCGGCGGCTCGGGCGGTGCGACCGGACGGGGTGCGAGACCGTCTATGTGGACACCTCGCGTAACGGGCGGCGCCGGTTCTGCTCGCTGACCTGCGCGAACCGGGTCAACGTGGCCGCCCATCGCGCCCGGGACGTTGCCCGTCGGTCGTGTTTCGGGTAGTGTGTCCGGGTCGTATCGCCGACCCCTGGGGGCAGCTGACGTGAGGATCTGAGGCCGCGGGCACCGCGCCTACCGCCCGGTCACGGGCTCTGTCGCGTGCGCACCTCGACCTCGGCGACCTCTTCGCCCCGGTTCTTCCCAGCTCAAGCTGTCTGGTTGTCGCGCGCGCAGCGGTGTTCCCGCCAAGTCACGAAATTTCGATTTTTGTGATGGGAGCCGCCACATGTCTTTCTCCATTGTCGTCGATCACGTGTCCTTCGGCTGGCCCGACGGGACCATGGTGCTCGACCGTCTCGACGCCGCCTTCCCCGCCGGGCGTACCGGGCTCATCGGGGCGAACGGGTCGGGCAAGTCCACCCTGCTCAAGATCATCGCCGGGGAGCTGACCCCGGGATCGGGGTCGGTCTCGGTCACCGGCGAGGTGGGGTACCTGCCGCAGAACGTGCCGCTGGAGGGCAGCCGCACGGTGTCCGACCTGCTGGAGATCAGCGGGAAGCGGGCCGCGCTGCACGCCGTCGAGAGCGGCGACGTCGCCGAGGAGCACTTCACCGCCATCGGGGACGACTGGGACGTCGAGGAACGCGCGCGGGCCGAACTCGACCGGCTCGGGCTGGGCCACGTCGGGCTCGACCGCACGGTCGCGACGCTGTCGGGCGGCGAGGCCGTCATGGTCGCGCTGGCCGCGCAGATTCTCAAGCGCCCCGCCGTGCTGCTGCTCGACGAGCCCACCAACAACCTCGACCTGGACGCCCGGCGGCGGCTCCACGCCGCGGTCTCGGCGTACCCCGGGGTGCTGGTCGTGGTCAGCCACGACCGGGCGCTGC
The DNA here is from genome assembly GCF_040649795.1 of Nonomuraea sp. NPDC048881. NCBI lineage: Bacteria > Bacillati > Actinomycetota > Actinomycetes > Streptosporangiales > Streptosporangiaceae > Nonomuraea > Nonomuraea sp. NPDC048881. The sequence continues at coordinate 216,437 of NZ_JBEZGC010000008.1, read as the reverse complement.
TCGACCTCGTGGACCAGGTCGCCGAGCTCCGCGACGCCGCCGTGCGCCTGTACGGCGGCAACCTGAGCGACTACGAGGAGCAGGTCGCCGCCGAGCGGGAGGCGGCCGAGCGCACGGTCAGGACCGCCGAGGGCGAGGTGCGGCGGCAGCGGCGTGAGCTGATCGAGGCCAGGACCAAGCTCGACCGGCGCGGCCGCACCGCGCGGAAGGCGTTCGAGAACAAGAAGGTGCCCAAGATCGTCGCCGGCGGGCTCACGATGAAGGCCCAGGTGTCGGCGGGCAAGCACCGCGCGCTGCACCAAGAGCGGCTGGCCGCGGCCAGGGGCAGGCTGACCGAGGCGGAGCTGGCCGTGCGCGACGACGCCGAGATCCGCGTCGAGCTGCCCGGCACCGCCGTCCCGGCCGGCCGGACCCTGCTGACGCTGCCGCTCGACCGTCCCGACCGTCCCGACCGTTCCGGCGGCCCTGACGGCACGCCCGGCGAGGGCGGGCTCAAGGCGCTCGACCGGCTGGTCGTCCGGGGCCCCGAACGCATCGCGCTGCTCGGGCCCAACGGGTCGGGCAAGACGACCCTGCTGCGCAGGATCGTCGAGCACGGCGCGCACGTCCCGGTGGGGTACCTGCCGCAGCGGCTGGACGTGCTCGACGACGCCCTGAGCGTCGTGGACAACGTGCGGGCCGTGGCGCCGGCCGCCTCGGTCAACGACGTGCGGGCGCGGCTGGCCCGCTTCCTGTTCCGCGGCACGCGGGCCGACCAGCCCGTGGGCACGCTGTCGGGCGGCGAGCGGTTCCGCGCCGCCCTGGCCGCGCTGCTGTCGGCCGATCCGCCGCCGCAGCTGCTCCTGCTGGACGAGCCGACGAACAACCTGGACATGTCCAGCGTCCGCCAGCTCTCCCAGGCGCTGGCGGCCTACCAGGGCGCGCTCGTCGTGGCCAGCCACGACGTCCCGTTCCTGGAGACGCTGGGGATCACCCGGTGGCTGCGACAGGATCGGGACGAGGGACTGGCCGAATCGTAATTGACGTCTGGGGATCAACCGGGCAATAGTGGGGCAGGTGGCTTCACCCCGGTTGATCTCCTGCGTTCTCGCCCTGGCGACGGTGACGCTCGCCGCCTGCTCCTCTCCGCCTCCGCTGACCGGCGGTGAGCCGAAGGTCAGCGGCGTGGCGGACGGCAAGGGCGGAGCCTTCAGCGGCGATCCCAGTGGCGATCCCAGCGGGGACCCCTCATCGGGGTCCAGCCCCGCCGTCAGCGCCCTGACGCCGGAGGCGTACAAGGGCGAGCTCGACAGCAGGCACAAGGCGATGACCGGCGCGATCAGCGGCCTGGCCGGCGCGCGCGGCGTCCAGGCGCTCAACCAGCGCGTGGACAAGGCCGAGCAGGCGCTGAGCGGCGCCGCCGACGCCCTGTCCGCGATCGCCCCGCCCGCCGAGATACGCGCCCAGCACGACGCGTACGTCACCAGCCTGCGCGACTTCGCCACCGAGCTCGGCTCCACGGCGGGCAAGGTCGGCAGCCGCGAGCTGTGCACCCCCTCGGCCGTGCTGAGCGACCTGAACACCAAGCTCACCGCCCTGAACAAGGCGGGCGAGGCGCTGCAGAGCGCCGGCGACTACCCGGCCGACGTCGTCACCGTCAAGGCCGGCGGCAAGCAGAACAGGCGGTTGAAGAACGGCGCGTTCATCCGCCGGACCTCCCTCGGCGGACGCAGCTCCCTGGAGGTCGACAACGGCGGCACCCGCGACGCCGTCGTCACGGCGGTCAGGGGCGGCGGCAAGACGTTCAGCGTGTACGTGCGCAAGAAGGCCAAGTTCAAGGTCAGGGGCGTGCCCGACGGCACGTACAAGATCTACTTCACCCACGGCGTGGACTGGGACGGCAAGAGCCGGTCCTTCAGCCGCCAGTGCAGCTTCGAGCGGTTCCAGAAGTCGGTGAAGTTCAAGACCACGGTCACCGCCACCCAGATCCTCTGGCACGACTGGCGGGTCACCCTGCACGCCATCTCCGGCGGCAACGCCCGCACCGCGCCCGTCAACCCCGACGACTTCCCGAGCTGACCCTCCAGGGCCGGGCCCGCACACGCGAAAGGGCCGCGCGAACGCGCGGCCCTTTTCCGGCTGCCGGGGCGATCAGGTCGAGAACAGCATGCCCACCCAGCTGCGCTGGCGGTGGTGGCCGTAGTGGTGACCGCCGTGGTGGGGGGCGCCCCAGGCCGGCCCGGGGGCGGGGGGCGGCGGCGGAGCGGCGTGGTACTGCGACTCCATGCGGGTCAGGGTCTCCAGCTCGCCATAGTCGAGGAAGATCCCACGGCAGTTGTCGCACTGCTCGATGTGGACGCCGTTGCGCTCATATGTCCGCATGTTGCCGCGGCACTTCGGGCACTGCATCTAAGTCGCTCTCCTTGGATCCGGGGTCTCAGGCTGAAACCTACCGCGTGCGGCCCCCGTCACGCTCGGACGATTCTGCTGCACGATTCGATTAACGCGTGCTCCACCTCGTCGAGTTCCCGGTTCTCGCGTTCGGCGTTGAGCACGGCCACGGCGGCCAGTTGCACGGTCAGCGCCCGGGCCGGCAGGTCGAGCCGCTGCCAGGGATCGTCGCCCTGGCCGAGCGCGGGGCCGCCCGAGGCCAGGTAGGCGCCGAGGAACCGCTCCCAGACGGCCGGCTCCAGCAGGCCCGCCGCGTACCAGGCGGCCGGTCGCGCCAGGTCCCAGGCCGGGTCGCCGACGCCCAGGTCGTCGACGTCGATGAGCAGCCAGCGGTCGCGGCAGACGAGCTGGCCCAGATGCCAGTCGCCATGGGTGAGCAGGCCCGGCACCGGGGCGGGCTCGGGCAGCTCCTTGAACGCGTGCCTGACGAGCTGCTCGACCGGGCCGTCGCCGCTCATCCTGGACACCGCGCGGGCGGCCCGCGCCGGGCCTCCGGCGGGCGGCATCGGCGGCACCACCGTCAGGGGGACGGCGTGCAGCCGGGCCAGCAGCCGCGCGCCCTCCTCCCAGGGGGCGGACGCGGGGTCGTCGTGGGGGACCGGGCGGCCGGCCGGCCAGACGCTGACCGCGCGGCCCGCCGCCGTCAGCACCTCGGCCTCCAGCGGGGCCAGCAGCACGCCGTTGACCGCGGCCGCGGCGGCGGCCCTGAGGCGGGCGCGCAGCGGCTCCACCTCGTCGCGGGCGGAGTGGGCCTTGACCACCACCTCGCCCATCCGTAACACGACCACGTCGGTGCGTGTCTGGTGTCGCACGGGCTCGCCCGTGCCGCCGTACGCCGCGGCGATGCCCGCCAGCTCCTCCTCTAGACCCACTCGTACAGAGTATTGGGCAGTGTTGGGGGTAAATGCCGTCGTGATGGCGGGAGCGAGGGAGTGGGCGGCGCTGGCGCGCGAGTGGCTGAGGGCGAGCTCGCCGCGGGCCGCCCAGGCGATGCGCGAGCACGATCAGGAGGCCGCCCGGCGCCGCCGTGAGCGGCGTCCGGCGGCGCGCCGGCGCGTGGACGGGGAAGCCGCCCGGCAGCCGACGAGGTGGGCGGTCGAGCCCGAGGCGGCGGACGCCCCGGGCCAGGAGGAGATCGAGCGGGCGCGTGCGGCGCTGGCGCGGGCGACCTCGCTGGAGCGGGCGCGGGCCCGGGCGCGGCGCGAGCGGGGGCACGGGTGACGTGCCGGATCGAGCCGCGCCGACCCCTGACGGAGGACCGCCGTCATCCGCCCGCCGTCATCCGCCCGCCGCGCCTACTTCCGCAGCCAGAGCATGTAGTACGGGCTGTCCCAGCGGCACTCGTACTCCTTGTACCCCTTCGTGACGAGCAGGGTGGTGCCCGCCGACACGCAGTTCTGCAGCGTGCGGTACGCCTGGTACGGGGTCCAGCTCGTGGCCGAAGCGCCGGCCGGAGCGGCGACGGAGAGGGTGCCGACGGCGAGGGCCCCGGCCATGGCCAGTGCCACGCCGAGCCGTGCGGACTTCTGTCGCATGCATCGTCCTTCCTCGTGGGGCGGCGCGGACGCGCCGTGTTGATCATCCTCACGCTAGCGCTTCTTGATCAGAAAGATGCCCCTTTTGTCGATCTTGTACCTTTCGTGTGGCGGGAGATCGCGCACCCGGGTCGGTCAGACTGGGAGCATGAGAATCGGTTTCGCCGTACCCCAGTCAGGGCCCTGGGCCACACCGGAGAACATGCGCCGCGTCGCCGCGCGGGCCGAGGAGCTGGGCTACCACGAGCTCTGGACGTTCCAGCGGCTGCTGTACCCCGTCGGGCATCCCATGGGGCCGACCTACCGCAGTGTCCACGACCCGCTGGTCACGCTGGCGCACCTGTCCGGCGTCACCCGGACGATCCGGCTGGGCGTGGCCGTGGTGAACGCGTACGTGCAGCCGGTCGTGCTGGCCAAGCAGCTCGCCACCCTGCAGACCCTCTCCGGCGGCCGGGTCAGCGCCGGCATCGGGCTCGGCTGGGTGCCGGAGGAGTTCGAGGCCACGGGCGTCGGCATGGAGCGCCGCGGGCGCCGGGGCGAGGAGTTCGTCGAGCTGCTGCGCAAGGCGTGGACGGACGACGTCGTCGAGCACGACGGCGAGTTCTACCGGGTGCCGGCCTCCCACATCGACCCCAAGCCGGCGCCGGGGCCGCCGCAGGTCCTGCTGGGCGGCACCGCCGAGGTCGCGCTGCGCCGGGCCGGCCGGCTGGCCGACGGCTGGATCAGCTCCAGCAGGGAGGACCTGTCGGCGGTCGCGGGCCGGATCGCATTGATCAAGGAGGCGATCGCCGGCGCCGGACGCGACGCGGCCTCGTTCCGCTACGTGTGCCGCGGCGTCACGCAGGTGCGGCCCGCCGGCGCCGAGGACGCCCGCCGGCCCCTGACCGGCACGTACGAGCAGATCAGGCAGGACGTCGCCGCCCTGGCCGCCGAGGGCGTCACGGACGTCTTCCACGACCTCAACTTCGACAAGGAGATCGTCACCGCCGACGCCGGGGAGGCGATGCGCCGGGCCGAGGAGGCCCTGGAGGCGCTGGCGCCCTAACCGCCGCCGTAGGGGACCGTGATGATCTCCAGGTTGTGTCCGTCGGGGCCCGACCAGTAGAGCCCGCGGCCGCCGTCGTGGGTGTTGATCACGCCGGGCCTGGTGTGTCCCGGATCGGCCCAGAATGTCAGGCCGCGGCTCCTGATCCGCCCCCAGATCTGGTCGAACTCCTCCTCGCCGACGAGGAAGGCGTAGTGCTGCGGGGTCACCTCGCCGTCGGCCTGCATCACGTCGAGCGAGACGTCGTTGGCCAGCGTCACGACCCGGAACGGGCCGTAGACCGGCGCGGGCTCCAGGCCGAGGACGTCGACCAGGAAGGCGGCCGTGGCGTCCCGGTCGGTGGCGGCGACGATGGTGTGGTTCAGCTGCACGGGCATGCGTTCACGCTACGTGCCGCAGCGCCTCGGCGGCCACCGCGCACCGCAGCTCGCGCATCCCTGGCCGCCCGCGCACCGGATGGACGGCGTTGGTCAGCAGCACCACGGTCAGCCCGCGCGCCGGATCGACCACCAGCGACGTCCCGGTGAACCCGGAGTGGCCGTAGGCGCCGCTCAGCGGGCCCACGATGCCGGGGTCGCCGATCCGCACGCCGAGCCCGTGCCGGAACGCGGCCCCCTCCGCCCCCTGGTCGCGGGTCATCTCCGCCACGCTCGACGGGCTCAGCATCGCGCCCCCGCCCAGCCGCAGCGCCTCCCCGAAGGCCAGCAGGTCGTCCGCCGGGGCGAACAGGCCCGCGTGCCCGGCCACCCCGCCCAGGGCGTGGGCCGTCTCGTCGTGCACCTCGCCGCGCACGCAGCCGGGGCCGGGGCGTTCGGGCTTGAACTCGGTCGCGGCGACGCGCTGGGCCGGCCCGCCGCCGCCGACCGGGCGGTAGCCGGTGCCGGGGAGGCCGAGCACGTCCGTGATCCGGGCGCGGACCAGGACGTCGAGCGGGGCGGACGCGGCCAGCTCGGCGATCCGGCTGGCCATCACCATGCCGACGTCGCTGTAGAGGTAGGGGCCGCCGACCGGGCCGGTGACCGGCGTGGTGAGCATCGCGGCCATGCGCTCGTCCGGCCCGGCGTGCGGAAGCTCCAGGTCGATCCGGCGGGTCGGCGTCAGGCCCGCCGTGTGGGTGAGCAGGCGGCGCAGCGTGATCCGCGGGTCGGCCCCGGGGAGCCACGACCGGACCGGCTCGTCCAGGTCGAGCAGGCCCTCCTCGGTGAGCGAGAGCACCGCTGTGGTGGTGAACAGCTTGCTGACCGAGGCCAGGTCGAACACCGAGTTCCGGCGCGCGGGGGGCCGATCGGCGGCGAGCGTCCCGGGGGCCTCCGGCCCGGCGTCCGATCCGGTGGTCGGCTCGGCGTCGGCGTACCTGACCAGCTCGCCCACCGCCGCGGCGGCGGTCACCGTGCCGTGCGCGGCGATCAGCGCGACCGCCGCCGGGCACACCTCGGGCACCGCGGCGGCCAGCAGGCGCTCCAGCCGGTCCGACATCCCCGTTCCCCCCTCGTCAGTCCTCCGACAGTGCCTTGGTGCGTCCCGTCCGCTACGTCAGCCGCTGAGCGCGTCGCTGAGCCGCTCTCCGTGCGACTCCAGCAGCGCGCGGGCGGCGTCGGGGTCCAGGCCGTGCTGGATCATCACCACGGCCGTCTTCGCCTGCCCGCCGGCCGCCTCCAGCGCCGCGCCCGCCGTCGCGGCGTCGGCCCCGGTGATCTCGCGCACCATGCGCAGCGCGCGGGAGGCGAGCTTGCTGTTCATGGCCGACATCTCGATCATCTTGTTCCCGTAGGTCCGGCCGAGCCGGACCATGGAGATCGTCGAGATCATGTTGAGCACGAGCTTCTGCGCCGTGCCCGCCTTCAGCCTGGTCGAGCCCGCCACCACCTCGGGCCCCACCACGACCTCGATCCCGTGCTCGGCGGCGGCCGACAGCGGCGCGCCCGTGTTGCACGACAGCGCCGCGGTCAGCGCCCCCCGGCCGGCGGCCTCGGCCAGCGCGCCCAGCACGAACGGGGCCCGCCCGCTGGCCGACACGCCCACCACCGAGTCGAGCGCGCCCACCTCCAGGTCCTTCATGGCCGCCGCGCCCGCCTCGGCGTCGTCCTCCGCGCCCTCGATGGACCGGGTCAGCGCCTCCGGCCCGCCGGCGATGACGCCCTGCACCAGCGAGGGGTCGGTGCCGAACGTCGGAGGGCACTCGCTGGCGTCGAGCACGGCCAGCCGTCCCGAGGTGCCGGCGCCGACGTACAGCAGCCTGCCTCCCTCGGCCATCCGGGCGGCGATCGCGTCGATGGCCGCCGAGATCGCCGGCACGGCCGCGGCCACGGCCACGGGCACCTCGGCGTCGGCCTGGTTCATCAGTCGGGCGATCTGCTCCGTCGGCAGCCGGTCGATCTGGCTGTAGCGGGGATCGCTCTGCTCGGTGGACAGCTCGGGCAGCGGATCAATCATGACGCTAATTTCCACCCTTTACTTCTCAGTTGTAAATATCTTTCAGAGAATGGATCCATGTCACACGTACGCACCGGAGCCGAACGGCTGGCCGCGGACCCCGCGCTGGCCGGCGGCGCCCGTCTCGGCCTGATCACCAATCCCACCGGCGTCCTGCCCGACCTGACCCCCACGACCGACGCCCTGCTGGCCGCAGGGCTGCCCCTGACCGCGCTGTTCGGCCCCGAGCACGGCCTGCGCGGCACGGCCCAGGCGGGATCGAGCGAGCGCGACGCGGTGGACCCCGCGACGGGACTGCCGGTCTACGACACCCACGAGCTGTCGGGCGACGACCTCGACCGCGTGGTCGCCGCCTCCGGCGTGGACACGCTGGTCTTCGACATCGCCGACGTGGGCGCCCGTTTCTACACCTTCGTGTGGACCATGTACGACCTGCTGGCCTCGGCCGCGCGGCTGGGCCTGCGGTTCGTGGTGCTGGACCGGCCCAACCCCCTCGGCGGGACCGCCGAGGAGGGCCCTTTGCTGGACCCGGCGTTCGCCAGCTTCGTGGGCCGCTTCCCGCTGCCCGTGCGCCACGGCAGGACCGCGGGGGAGCTGGCGGCGCTGTTCGGCTTCGACGCCGACCTGCGGGTGGTCACGATGGAGGGCTGGCGGCGGGACATGAGCTGGGCGGAGACCGGCCTGCCCTGGGTGATGCCCTCGGTCAACATGCCGACCCCCGACACCGCGCTGGTCTACCCGGGCACCGGGCTGTTCGAGGGCACCAACTTCTCCGAGGGCCGCGGCACCACCCGGCCGTTCGAGCTGGTCGGGGCGCCGTACGCGGACGAGCGTTACGCGGCCGCCCTGAACGGGCTGGAGCTGCCGGGGGTGCGATTCAGGGACACCTGGTTCACCCCGACGTTCCACAAGCACGCGGGCCTGCCCGTCCGCGGGGTGCAGCTGCACGTGCACGACCCGCGGGCCATCCGGCCGGTGCTGACCGGGTTGTCGATGCTGCACACGGCCCGCGTCCTCTACCCGGACGACCTGGTCTGGAAGGGCGAGGAGCTGTTCCTCGACCTGCTCTGGGGCTCCGACACGCTCACGCGCTGCCTGGAGGCCGGGGACGACCCGCGCGAGCTGTGCCCGCCGCCCGGCCGTCCCGAAGGACATCTGCTCTACAGCTGACATCAGGCCAGATCGCGCCGGTAGAGCCAGAAGACGCGTTCGGCTCGCGCGCCCACGGCGCGCGAGTAGAACCGCAACGGCCCCACCCATCCGATCTCGGCGCTCTCCTGGCCGGCGGCCCGCTGCTCGGCCAGGCAGCGGCGCAGCAGCACCCCGCCGAGGCCGAGCCCGCGGGCGTCCGGAGCGGTGCCCATCGGGCCGAACCAGGCCGGCCGCGCCCCCCAGGCGGCGAAGGCCAGGACGCGCCCGTCGCGCTCGGCGTAGTGCAGGCCGGTCGCGTTGGCCGCCTCCCAGGCCCACCGCTCGTTCCAGTGCTCCTCGACGAACGCGGCCACGGCCGAGCGGTCGGCGCCCGCCGCCCGCACCGTGACCCCCGCCCGCTCCAGCCGCGCCAGGTCGTCCTCGACGGACAGGTCGGCCCGCAGGTCGGCGGTCATGTTCCAGGCGACGTGGTAACGCTCGTAGCCCAGGCTCTCGGCCAGGCAGGCGGCCGCGGTGTACCGCACGTCGATGCCGGGCCAGGCGTAGCAGGGCGGGTTCCCGGCGAAGCGCGCCTGCCGCACGCCGTGCCCCCGCAGCCACTCCTCGGCCGCCCCCACCAGCGCCCGCCCGTGCCCGCGGCCCTGGACCGAGGGGTGCACGGCCAGCAGGTCCAGGTGCCCGACCTCGGGGTCCTTCGACGAGACCGAGGTCATCACCACCCCGCCGTCGGTCGCCAGCGCCGTCCAGCGGCGGTCGGCGGGCGGGTCGGCCAGGCGCCGGACCAGGTCGGGAGCCTCGGGCGCGTCCAGCGTCAGCGCGGCGGCGGCCACCCGGGCGGCCTCGGCCAGGTCCGCGCCGCGGACGGTGGGCGACATCACACCTCGCTCATCGGGCGGGCGATCACGTCGCGCCGCTCGGGGTAGAAGCACGCGTGCTGCTGCGGCACGCCCTCGGTGATCTGCAGCAGCGGCCGCTCGCCCGCGCACCGCTCGCCCTGGAAGGGGCAGCGGCGGGCGAACAGGCAGCCCTCGTCGGCCTTGCTCTCGTCCAGCGACTCCAGCGGCGTCACCGGCTGCGCGCCGGGCTCCTCCAGGCCGTGCAGCACGGGGATGGCCGACAGCAGCGACTGCGTGTACGGGTGCACCGGGTCGGCGATGACCGTGTCCACCGGGCCGCGCTCGACGACCTGGCCGCGGTAGATGACGTAGAGCTCGCCGTCGTCGCCGATGTAGCGGGCGGTGGCCACGTCGTGGGTGATGAACAGCACGCTCACGCCCAGCCGCTCACGCAGGTCCTTCAGCAGCGCGAGGATGCCCAGCCGGAGCGAGACGTCGATCATCGAGACGGCCTCGTCGGCGACCAGCATCTCCGGGTCGACGGTCAGCGCGCGGGCGATGACCACCCGCTGCCGCATGCCGCCCGAGAGCTGGTGCGGGTAGCGCCCCAGCACCGAGCCCGGGTCGAGGCCCACCATCGACAGCACCTCGGCGGCCCGCTCCTCGATCCACTCCTTCGACCGCCCGGTCTGCCCGGCCCGCAGGCTGAGCGGCGCGTACAGCGTCTGGTGGATGGTCCGGGTCGGGTTGAGCGCCGAGTACGGGTCCTGGTGGATCATCTGGATCTTGCGGAAGTACGGCTGGCGCCTCTTCTGCTTGAGCCCCGACATGGACACGTCGCCGATGACGATCTCGCCCTCGTCGTAGGTCTCCAGCCCGGCGATGATCCGGCCCAGCGTGGTCTTGCCGCAGCCGGACTCGCCGATGAAGGAGGCCGCGCCGCCCTTGGGAATGGAGAAGTCCACCCCGCGCAGCGCCCGCACCTCCCGCCCGGCCAGCACGTTGCCGCGCTGCTTGTACGTCTTGACGATGCCGGTCCCGGTGATCACGCGTGCTCCTTCACGGTCACGGCGTGGCAGGCCACGACCCTCGATCCATGCGCCACGGCCAGCGGGTCGACGGTGTCGCACACGTCCATGCGCAGCGCGCAGCGCTCCCTGAACACGCAGCCCTCCTTGGGCACCGTGGCCAGCGTCGGCGGCCGGCCGGGCAGCGCCTGGGCCTCGGCGATGTCGCCCACGAGCCGGGGGATGGCCCTGATCAGGCCCCGCGTGTAGGGGTGGCTGGGGGAGCCGAGCACGTCGCGGGTGGGGCCCTGCTCGACCAGGCGGCCGCCGTACATGACGACCAGGCGGTCGGCGACCTCGGCCACGACGCCGATGTCGTGCGTGATGACCAGGGTGGTCAGGCCGCGCTCGGCGTGCACCTCGCGGACGATCTTCAGGATGTTCGCCTGAGTGATCATGTCCAGGGCGGTCGTCGGCTCGTCGAGCACCACCAGGTGGGCGTTGAGCACCAGCGCCAGCATGATGCCGACCCGCTGGCGCATGCCGCCGGACAGCTCGTGCTGGTGCGAGTCGAGCACGCGCGCGCCGTCCAGGCCCATCCGGCCGAGCAGCTCCTTGGCCTCGCGGACCAGGCCGGGCAGGTCCTCAACGCCGTGCGAGCGGCCCAGGTCGAGGAGCTGCTTGCCGACCGTCTTGAGCGGGTTGAGCGAGTTCTGGGCGGCCTGGAAGACGTACCCGATGTGCCGGCCGCGAGCCTTGCGCAGCTCCTCGCCGGCGAAACCGGTCACGTCGCCGAGACCGTCGATCTCGACGCTGCCCGCGGCGATCCTGCCCGGCGGCTGCACCGCGTTGAGCAGCGACAGCGCCAGTGTGGACTTGCCCGAGCCGGACTCGCCGACGATGCCGGTGATCGTGCCGGGCTCCAGCGTCAGCGTCACGTCCCGGACGGCGGGCAGTTCGCCCGCGGGGGTCTTGTAGACGACCGTCAGGCCGTCGATGCGCACTCCCGGCGCTTGTTCGGCCACTTGCTACTCCTCGCGCAGCCGGGGGTTGAAGATCTCGTCCATGGCGTCCACCACGAGCACGATGCCGAGCGTGAGCAGCAGGATCGCCAGCAGCGGCGCCAGCAGGTAGCCCAGCGCGTTCGGCGTGATCATCGCGCCCGCCTGGAACACGGCGAGGTTGAGCATCACACCCCAGTTGTCCGACTCGTACGGCAGCACGCCCAGGAAGAACAGGCCCACCTGCGAGTAGACCGCGCCGGTGACCGCGATGAGCATGTTCATCGCGATGTAGGGCGCCATGCTCGGCAGCAGCTCCTTGCCGATGATGTGCGTGGTGGACAGCCCGAGCCCGCGGGCGGCCTCGATGAACCCGCGCTCGCGCAGCGACAGCGTCTGCGCGCGCACCGCCCGCGCCACGCCGCCCCAGCCCAGCAGGCCGAGCACCAGGCCCATCTGGACGGGGTTGCCGAACTTCCACACGGTCGCCAGCACCAGCAGCAGCGGCAGGCCGGGGATGGTGAGCTTCATGTCGGTCAGCCGCATGAGCACGGTGTCCCAGCGGCCCCGCTTGAAGCCGGAGAACAGGCCGATCGCGGTGCCGGCGACGACCGTGATGATCGCGGTGACCAGGGCGGTGAGCAGGACGTAACGCGAGCCCTTGATGACCAGCGCGATCACGTCCCGGCCCTGCGGGTCGGTGCCGAACCAGTGGTCCCAGCTCGGCGGCTGGGTGATCGCGCTCGCGTTGCCCGGCAGGTGCTCGGGCAGCAGCATCGGCCCGATCACCGCCATGACGATGAAACCGGCGATGATGACGACCCCGGCCATGCGGCTGGGCTTGCGCCTCATCACCCGCCAGACGCCGTGCCAGAAGTTGCGGCGCATGGCCGAGGCGGCCGGTGCGGCCTCCGGGATGAGCGTGGCGCTCACGAGCCCTCCTCTCCGCTGCGCACCCGCGGGTCGATGACCGTGTAGAACAGGTCCGCGACGATGTTGGCGATGATCGTGCCGACCGTGATCAGCAGGAACGCCCCGCCCATCAGGCCGTAGTCGCGGTCCTGGACGCCGCTGATCAGCAGCCAGCCGAGCCCCGGGTAGTTGAAGATCTTCTCGATGAAGACCGCGCCGCCCAGCAGGAGGCCCAGCGACAGGGCGAGCATGGTGAACAGCGGCAGGATCGCGTTGCGCGCGATGTAGCGGAACACGATCGAGCGCTTCATGCCGCGCAGTTCGGCGGCCAGGATGAAGTCGTCGCCCAGCACGGTGACCACGCTCGACTTCATCGCCAGGATCCAGCCGCCGTAGGCCGACAGCGCGTACGTGGCCACCGGCAGCACCGCGTGCTCGACCAGCGAGCCGATGTAGCCGGCGTTGAACCCGGGCTCGAACAGGATGTCCACCGAGCCGTCGGCCGGCAGGATCGGGAGCAGCGTCGCGAAGATCACCACGAGCAGCATCGCCAGCACGTACTGCGGGATGCCGTGCAGCAGCGAGCCGGAGATGGCCAGGGCGTCGCCCAGCTTGCCGGTGCGCTTGATGGCGGCGTACACGCCGAGCAGGATCCCGACGAAGAAGCTCAGCAGCGTGCCGGCCAGCACCGGTAGAACGGTCCACTTGGCCGCGTCGGTGAGCACGTCGACCACGGAGCTGCCGGGCCGGCTGACCGACATGCCGAGGTCGAGGTGGAGCAGGCCGGTCATGTAGTCGGCGTACTGCTGCCACAGCGTGCCGTCGGGCAGGAAGCCGTACAGGACCTTGACGGCCTGCGCGGCGGCCTCGGGCGACATGCCCTGCTCGACCAGCTTCTCGTAGCGGGCGGCCATCGGGTCGCCCGGGATGTTGTTGATGATGAAGAAGCTGATCGTCGCGACTACGAGGATCATGACGAACCCGCGGGCCAGGTGGCCCGCGAGTCGTCGTGCGATGAGCGCCATGAACTACGACTTCGCCTTGATCATGCCGAGCTGGATCCAGACGCCCGAGGGCAGGACGCCGGCGCCCATGCGCAGGATCTCGTCGTCGTGCGGCCAGCCGGTGAAGCGGCTGTTGTTGACGAACTGGGTGTTGACGTAGTCCCAGAGCTGGATGACCGGGAGGTCCTGGTTGGCGGCCTTCGCGAGCTGGGCCATGATCGGCTTGGCCTGCTCCTCGTTGGCCGAGTTCAGCTTGCCGGTCAGCTCACCGGGGTTGATCTTGGCGCCGTCGACCTCGATCTCCTCGGGGCCGCCCATCCAGTTGCCGGCCTTGCCGGGCTCGGAGTGCTTGACCTTGCCCGCGACGTTCGTCCAGCCGTTGGAGGCGCCGTACAGACGCTGGTAGATGTCGTACGGCGCGGGGCCGAGCGCCATCAGCCAGAAGCCCACGTCGTACTTGCCGGCCGCCAGCTCCTCCAGGTAGAGGGGGTAGTCGTTGGCCGTGACGACCTCGGCGTCGACGCCGGCCTTGACGAGCTGGCTCTTGATGTTCTCCTGGGCCGACAGCCAGTCGGAGAAGCCGGAGGGCGCGTGCATGGAGACCTTCCACGCCGAGCCGTCGGCCAGCGTCCACTTGCCGTCCTTCTTGGTGAGGCCGGCCTCCTTGAACTCGGCCTCGGCCTTGGCCACGTCGGGCGCGTACGGCTCCAGCTTGGGCAGCTCGTCGGGGATCCACGCCTGCGCGGCCTTCTGGTGGATGCCGCTGGTGGTGACCGCCGCCGTGCCGCCCTCGGGCGAGGCCACCTTGGTGACCTCCTCGCGGTTGATCAGGTAGGCCAGGCCGCGCCGCACGTGCACGTTGTCGTACGGCTTCTTGGACTGGTTGAAGGCCATGCTCACCGCGACCGGCGAGTAGCCCTTGATGACCTCGTTGCCGGCGGCCGCCTTGATCCGGTTCATCACGTCGGACGGGGCGGCGGTGAAGCCGGCGTGGTCGAGCTTGCCCGCGGTGAGGTAGTTCCAGATCTGCTCGTTGCCGGTGTAGTTGAGGAACTTCACCTGCGCCGGCGCCACGTTCGCGGCGTTGTAGAAGTACTTGTTCTTGACCAGCAGCGCCTCGGACGGGTTCACCCGCTCCAGCACGAACGGGCCGGCCGAGGTGTCCTTCGGCGGGGCGAAGGTGAGCACCTTCTCGCCCAGGCCGGTGATGGTCTCGCGGGCCTTGTCGGCCTCGGCGCCCTCGCCCCTGGAGGCCTTGAGCTGGTCCCAGAAGTCCGCGGGGAGCACGCTGCTCCACACGTGGGAGGGCAGGACGAACGTGTCGAGCACGCCGCGGGCGAACTTGGGGCTCGGGTTCGCCATGTCCTGGGTGATCTTGAGGGTGTGGTCGTCGACCACGGTCACGTCCGCCGCCGCGCCCGCGGCGCCCGGCGTGATGGAGAACGCCGTGCTGCCCTGGGTGTAGGCGATGCCGATGGACATCTTGACGTCCTCGGCGGTGACCGGCTTGCCGTCGGACCACTTGGCGTTCGGCTGGAGCTTGAGGGTGATCGCCGAGTTGTCCGGCGCGATCTCCCAGCTCTCCGCGATGCCGGGGAGGGCCTGGTTGGGGTCGGTCAGGTGGTTCTTGACCCAGCCCAGCTTCATCGCCGTGTAGCCGGGGAAGGAGTTGCCCTTCGGGTTGTACGGGTTGGCCGGGGCCGTGGCCTCCAGGCCGGGCCTGTTGACGTCGATCGTGGTGAAGAGCCCGCCACCACCACCGCTCGAGCCGCCGGACTTGTTGTTAGTACCACCGCTGCACGCCGCTGTGGCGGTGGCGAGGCCCAGCAACGCCACTACCGCTGCCAGTCGCTTCATCTGCCGCTCCGGGGGATGTCGGACCTGTTGAGGATCTGTAGGGAATTGACCGGACCCTACGGTCGCCAGCAGGCAGCGTCAATAATCTCCAGATGTTGTGAGTGTAATGTAACTTTCCTTCATAGAGGTCCGCCGTGGCGCCAATCTCCATCGTGCGACGGAGCGGGGCTTCAGTCCACGACCAGCACGGCGGCGCCGCTGACGCGGTCGGCGGCCAGATCCGCCAGCGCCCGGCCGGCCTCCTCCAGGGGGTAGAGCGTGGTCGCCACGCGCGGCGGATGGGCCAGCGCCAGCTCCAGATAGGCCCGGCCGTCGGCCCTGGTGTTGGCGGTCACGCTGCGCAGCGTGCGCTCCTGGAACAGGTGCCGCTCGTAGTTCAGCGCGGGCACGTCGGTCAGGTGGATGCCGGCGATCGCCAGCGTCCCGCCGCGGTCGAGCGCCTCCAGCGCGGGCGGCACCAGGTCGCCGACCGGCGCGAACAGGATCGCCGCGTCCAGCGGCTCGGGCGGCCGGTCGCCCGCCGAGGCCGCGCCCAGCTCCAGCGCCAGCTCCCTGGAGGCGTCCGACCTGGTCACGGCGTGCACCGTGGCGCCCTGCGCGATGGCCGCCTGCGCGGTGAGATGGGCCGAGGAGCCGAAGCCGTAGATGCCGAGCCGGCCGCCCGGCGGCAGGTCGCAGCGGGCCAGCGCCCGGTAGCCGATGATGCCGGCGCACAGCAGCGGCGCCAGCCGCTCGGCCGGCACGTCGTCCGGCAGGGGGTAGACGTAGCCGGCGGGGGCCACGACGTACTCGGCGTAGCCGCCGTCGGCGTCCCAGCCGGTGTAGGTGGAGTCCGGGCAGAGGTTCTCCGTGCCGCGCAGGCAGTAGCGGCACCGGCCGCACGTCGAGCGCAGCCAGGCCACCCCCACCCGCTCGCCGGAGCCCTCGACCCGGCCCACCACCTGGTGCCCGGGGGTGGTCCGCGGCCGCCGCGGCGCGAGGTCGCCCTCGGCCAGGTGCAGGTCGGTCCGGCACACGCCGCACGCCTCGACCCGGACCAGCACCTCGCCGGGGCCGGGCTCGGGGACGTCCCGCTCGACCCGCACGAGCGGGCCGGTCGCCATCGGCCCCGGCCGGTCCACCACCCAGGCGCGCATCACGACCTCGACAGGCGCTCGTAGGCCAGCGAGGCGTACAGCGCGGCGCCGTCGGGCAGCACGGAGTCGTCGAAGACGGCGTCCGGCGAGTGGTTGTAGGGCGCCGTGGCCGGGTCGCGGTCGGGCGGGCAGGCCCCCAGGAAGACGAACGCGCCCGGCACCTCCTCCAGCACGTAGGAGAAGTCCTCCGACCCCATGACCGGCTGCGGCGCGACGAAGTAGCGGCCCGGCCCGAACAGCTCGTCGGCGGTCGCCGAGACGAACCCGGCCTCGCCCTGGTCGTTGACCGTCACCGGGTACCCCATGCCGAACGACGCCTCGACCGCGAGCCCGTGCGCGGCCGCGATGCCCTCGACCACCTCCACCAGACGCCGCTTGACCAGCCTCCGGTGCTCCTTGCTGAACGTGCGCACGGTCGCCTCGAAGCGCGCCTCGTCGGGGATCACGTTGTCGGCCGAGCCGCCGTGGAAGGTGCCCACGGTGATCACCACTGGGTCGAACACGTCGAACGTGCGGGTCACCATCGTCTGCAACGCCGTCACCATCTCGCAGCCGGCCGCGATCGGGTCCTTGGCGCGGTGGGGGCTCGACCCGTGCCCGCCGGTGCCCTTCACCGTCACGCAGAACACGTCGGCCGCGGCCATCATCGGGCCGCCCCGCGAGGCGAACAGCCCCGGCGGCAGCATGGCCGACACCACGTGCATCCCGTACGCCGCCACCGGCCGGGCGCCGGCCGCGTCGAGCACGCCCTCGCCGATCATGTGCTTGGCGCCGTCGTGCCCCTCCTCGCCCGGCTGGAACATGAAGATCACGTCACCGGCGACGTCCGCGCGCCGCGCGCTGAGCAACCGGGCCGCGCCGACCAGCATGGCGGTGTGCAGGTCGTGGCCGCAGGCGTGCATCTGGCCGACGTTCTGGGAGATGTAGGGCAGGTCGTTGCGCTCGGTCACCGGCAGGGCGTCCATGTCGCCGCGCAGCAGCACCGCGGGGCCCGGCCGGCCGCCGCGCAGCACCGCGGTGACCGAGCTGAGCGTCTTGCCGGTGGTGACCTCCAGGGGGAGCCCGTCGAGCGCGGCCAGCACCTTCTCCTGCGTCCTCGGCAGTTGCAGGCCGAGCTCGGGGGTGGTGTGCAGGGAGCGGCGGAGCTGGATGAGTTCGTCCCGCATGTCCAGGGCGGATTCAGTGAACGACATGATGAACATTGTTCACGTGTGCGGCGAGAAGTCGACAAGGCACGCTCGATACCATGAACGGGTGACTCAGCGTAAGCGGATCGACTCCTGGTTGTCCGACATGGACGGCGTCCTCGTCCACGAGGGGCGGCCGATCCCCGGTGCGGACGAATTCATCAAACGGCTCAAGGAGTCCGACAGGAAGTTCCGGGTCCTGACCAACAACTCCATCTACACCCAGCGCGACCTGTCGGTGCGCCTGGCCGGCGCCGGCCTCGACGTGCCCGCCGAGTCCATCTGGACCTCCGCCCTGGCCACCGCCCAGTTCCTCGACGACCAGCGTCCCGGCGGGTCGGCGTACGTGATCGGCGAGGCCGGCCTGACCACGGCCCTGCACGAGGTCGGCTACATCCTGACCGACCTCGACCCCGACTACGTCGTGCTCGGCGAGACCCGCACCTACAGCTTCACCCAGATCACCCGCGCGATCCGGCTCATCGAGGCCGGCGCCCGCTTCATCGCCACCAACCCCGACCCGATCGGCCCCTCCACCGAGGGCTCGCTGCCGGCCTGCGGCGCGGTGGCCGCGATGATCACCAAGGCGACCGGCGTCGAGCCGTACTTCGTGGGCAAGCCCAACCCCCGCATGATGCGCAGCGCGCTCAACGCCATCGAGGGCCACAGCGAGACCACCGCCATGATCGGCGACCGCATGGACACCGACATCGTCTCCGGCATGGAGGCGGGGCTGTTCACGATCCTGGTGCTGACCGGCGTCACCCAGCGCGACCAGATCGACCGCTTCCCCTACCGTCCCTCGCTGGTCGTCGAGTCGGTCGCCGACCTCGTCGACCTGATCTGAGCGCGGCGGCTCGCCCGGGATGACAAGTCTTCTTCCGGGGCGCGGAGGATCGTGGCCCGGAAGAAGAAAACCACTCCCGGCGGCCGCCGCCGGGCGGCGCGTCGCGCGTCCGGCTGCGATCCTTGGTAGCGGAAGGTAACTTACCGAATGCGAGGAGGCGGCCGTGTGGCGTGAGGAGCCGGGGGAGCAGGGCGCGGAGGCGGAGCTGGCGACGCTGCGCGTCGAGGTGACCGAGGAGCTGCGGTTCGTCAGGACGGCGATGGCCGAGGAGTTCAACTCGCTGCGCTCGGAGATCCTCGACCTCAACATCAAACTGGACCGGCTGCTGCAACACGTCGGCATTTAGGACAACGAGGTCGACACCGCATCACATGGCCTTCGGGTAGCCTAACCTACGGTCCCGTAACCTGAAGGAGAAGATCTTTATGGCGATGTCTCAGACGGAACTGCTGCACGAGCTCGAACCCGTCGTGGGCGTGGAGCTCGATCGCCACAACGCGACGGCCAAGGAGTGGTTCCCGCACGAGTACATCCCGTGGAGCGAGGGGCGTGACTTCGACGGCATCTACGGCGGCCAGGCGTGGCAGGAGGGCGACTCGAAGATCCCCGAGGCCGCCCGCATCTCGCTGATCGTCAACCTGCTCACCGAGGACAACCTGCCCAGCTACCACCACGAGATCGCCACCACGTTCGGCCGTGACGGCGCGTGGGGCACGTGGGTCCACCGCTGGACCGCCGAGGAGGACCGCCACGGCACGGCCCTGCGCGACTACCTCACCGTCACCCGCGCGGTCGACCCGGTCGCGCTGGAGCGGGCCCGCATGCACCACATGGAGCAGGGCTTCGTCACCGCGTACAACACCATGCTCCAGCAGCTCGCCTACGTCTCCTTCCAGGAGCTGGCCACCCGCATCTCCCACCGCAACACCGGCAGGGCCTCCGGCGACGAGGGCTGCGAGCGCCTGCTCGCCCGCATCGCCGCCGACGAGAACCTGCACATGCTCTTCTACCGCAACCTGCTCAAGGCGGCCTTCGAGCTCGACCCCAACCAGACCATGCGCGCGGTGACCGACGTCGTCACCACCTTCCAGATGCCCGGCACGGGCATGGAGGGCTTCGCCCGCAAGGCCATGATCATCGCCCATGAGGGCATCTACGACCTGCGCCTGCACCTCGACGACGTGCTCATGCCGGTGCTGCGCCAGTGGGCGGTCTTCGACAAGACCGGGCTCGACGCCGAGGGCGAGCGGGCCCGCGAGGAGCTGTCGGCGTTCCTGGCCAAGACCGAGGTCACGGCCGCCCGGTTCGTCGAGCGCCGCGACGAGCGCCGCGCCCGCGCCGCCGCCAGGGGCTGACGTCGGGCCGCCGCCGGGCCGCCGCCCGCGCGGCCGTGGCATGATCCCTCCTCATGGAGCTCCTGGGCACGCTGTTCGTCTCGCTCGCCATCCTGGTGATGATCCTGCTGCTGGCGACGGCGGCCCAACGCCTGCTCGGGGTCAGGTTCGGCGCGTTACGCACCTTCCTGGCCGCGATGGTGGCCTGGGGCCTGGCCCAGCCGATGCTGACGCCGGTGATCGCCTCGTTCGGGCCGGTCAACCCGGAGACCACGCCCGACGCGGGCGCGCTCGGGCTGCTGCTCCTGATCGCCATGTGCATGGTGCTCATCCCCATGGTGATCCTGGTGCTCGCCGAGGCGCTGGTCCCGCCGGGCTCGGTGCCGGGGCCGCTGGAGGTGCTGCGCTCGCTGCGCGGCCGGATCCGCCGGGCCCGGCGCTATTCGCAGATCACCAGGATCGCGTTCCGGCACGGCCTCGGCCCCTACCTGCGGGGCCGTGGCGAGAGCCTGGAGGACAGGTCGGGCAAGGTGCGCCTGGCCAGGTCGCTGCGCCAGGCGCTCGACGACGGCGGCGTCACCTTCGTCAAGCTCGGCCAGGTGCTGTCCACCCGGCGTGACCTGCTGCCGGCCGAGTTCATCGACGAGCTGGGCCGCCTGCAGGACCACGTCGCCCCCGCGCCCTGGGAGCGCATCGAGCCGGTGCTCGCCGCCGAGCTGGGCGGGCCGGTCGAGGAGGTGTTCGCCGCCTTCGACCGGACGCCGCTGGCCGCCGCCTCCATCGGCCAGGCCCACACCGCCCGGCTGCACACCGGCGAGGACGTCGTGGTCAAGGTGCGCAGGCCGGGCATCGAGGGCGTGGTGGCCCAGGACCTCGACATCGTCCGCCGGCTGGCCGCCACGCTGGAGTCCAGGACCCGGTGGGGGCGTTCGCTGGGGCTGCGCGACCTGGCCGAGGGGTTCGCCGTCGCCATCCGCGAGGAGCTGGACTTCCGCGTCGAGGCCGCCAACATGGCCGCCGTGGCCGCCTCCGGCAGCGGCGGCGTCACCTACCCCGAGCCGTTCCCCGCCCTCTGCACCGAGCAGGTGCTGGTCATGCGGCGCCTGTCGGGCGGGCCGGTCACCGCGGCCGCCCCCGGCCAGGGGCCCGCGCTGGCCCGCGACCTGCTCGACTGCCTGCTCAGGCAGATCCTCGTCGAGGGCGTCTTCCACGCCGACCCCCACCCGGGCAACCTCATGCTGCTCGACGACGGCACGCTCGGCCTGCTCGACTTCGGCTCGGTCGGCCGCCTGGACGGCTCCGTCCGCTCGGCCCTGCAGCGTTTCCTGCTCGCGATGAACCGGCAGGACCCGCTCGGCGTCACCGACGCGCTGCTGGAGGTCGTCCCGCGGCCGGAGGAGATCGACGAGGCGGCGCTGGAGCGGGCGCTCGGCCAGTTCATGGCCAGGCATCTCGGGCCCGGCATGGACAGCGTGCAGATGTTCACCGACCTGTTCAAGATCGTCTCGGAGTACGGGCTGTCCATCCCGCCCGAGGTGGCCGCCGTCTTCCGGGCCCTGGCCACGCTGGAGGGCACGCTCGTGCGCCTGTCGCCGGGCTTCAACCTGATCGGCGAGGCCCGCGCGTTCGCCGGGCGTTACCTGGCCGAGCGGGCCGGGCCCGAGTCCGTCAAGGAGGCCGTGGGCCAGGAGCTGGCCGCGCTGCTGCCGATGCTGCGCCGCCTGCCGCGGCGGGTCGAGCGCATCGCCAGCGCCGCCGAGCACGGCAGGTTCAGCCTGAACGTCCGGCTGCTGGCCGACGACCGCGACCGCCGCTACGTCACCGGGCTGGTCCACCAGGTGCTGCTCACCGTGCTCGGCGCGACGGCCGGGCTCATGGCGGTGCTGCTGCTCGGCATCGAGGGCGGGCCCGTCGTGGTCGGCACCACGAGCCTGTACCAGCTGCTCGGCTACAACCTGCTGGTGATCGCCTCGATCATGGTGCTGCGGGTGCTCGCGCTGATCTTCCGACGCCCGCCTGACCAGGAGCGTCACCGGCGCTGAGGCGAAGACTGAGCTGCTTTTGACCTCGGGCTGGTCTTGGACATCCGAGGCATCGGGAAGTTTCCAGGTGACACCGGAACGCCTGGGGAGCAGTAGGTGAAAATCATCGGGATCGCCGCCAGTCTCCACGCGGGGTCTTTCATCAACAGATTGCTGGACGCAGCGGGCGGCGAACTGCCGGAAGGCGTACGGTTCGAGATCTGGACGGGGATGGGCGACGTCCCGCCGTACCAGCCGGGCAAGGTGCCGGTGGCGGCCAGGGAGCTGCTCGGGCTGGTCGCCGGGGCGGACGCGGTGCTGCTGACGGCTCCCGAGCACAGCCTGCTGCCGCCGGAGCTGACGTACACGCTGGAATGGCTCTCGGCCGGCGACGTGCTGTCCGGCAAGCACGTGGCGGTGATGAGCGCCAGCGCGCGGGCGTGCGGCGCGATGTGGGCGCAGGCGGAGCTCTACAAGCAGCTCCAGGGCGCGGACGCGGTCGTCATGGGCGCCGAGCTGGTCATCTCGCCGGCCTGCCCGCACTTCGACGACGACGGCCACCTCACCGACCCCGTGCTGCGCGGCCAGGTGCGCGCGGTGATCGGGCAGCTCTGCCCGGTGGGGGTCAGGGAACCGGCGTTCTCGCTCTGATCCCGGCGTGCTCCCGGGGCGGGCTCAGTGGGGGTCGCGGCGCAGGCGCTTGACGTCGGAACGGTGCTTCTTGCCCGCGATGCGGCGCTCGACGGCGCCCCGGCTCGGCTTGGTCGGGCGGCGGCGCTTGGGCGGCGGCGCGACCGCCTCCCGGACGCGCTGGGCCAGCCGGTGACCGGCGGCCTCCCTGTTGCGCAGCTGGGACCGGTACTCCGAGGCCACGACGGTGATCGTGGTGGCGCCCAGACGGTCGAGCGCGCGGGCCTTGAGCGCGGGCGGGATCGCGGTGCTCGCGGCCACGTCGAAGATCAGCTCCACCCGGCTGTCGGTGGTGTTGACGCCCTGGCCGCCCGGACCTGAGGAACGGGAGAAACGCCAGACGAGCTCGGCGTCGGGGATGACGATCGAGTCGTTGACGACCAGCGGGCCGGGCATGGTGGTGGCTCCTGTTCCGGAGGAATGCGCCTTGCTCAGATGAGTGTCACCGTATATGAGCGACATATGCCGTCCGCAACGGCATTTTCAATCTCTGTCCTCGCTGCGAATATGGAGAGAACATTTCGCGGGAAGGGCTCATTCCATGGACCCGAAGTGGGTCGCGCAGGCGGCGCTGACCGTTGGGCTCGCCGTGGTCTCCGCCGTCGTCTTCCTGCTGCTGAGGTGCCAGGGGAAGGGCCGGCCCTTCGGGCCAGCCGGGCGGCGGCTCGCGGTCGCCGTCAGCCTGCTCACCGGCGGTCTGTCCGCCGGCGTCGCGCTGGCCGGGCACGCGCTGCTGAGCGACTCGCTGGCCACCGTCCTGGGCGCGGCC
Source organism: Nonomuraea sp. NPDC048881 (assembly GCF_040649795.1). NCBI lineage: Bacteria > Bacillati > Actinomycetota > Actinomycetes > Streptosporangiales > Streptosporangiaceae > Nonomuraea > Nonomuraea sp. NPDC048881. Next base: position 193,241 of record NZ_JBEZGC010000008.1, on the reverse strand, counting down.
GCGCCGAGCGGCCTGTGGCTGGGCCAGATGCGCGCCAGGCAGGACGAGCGGCGCTCGCTGGCCCGGGAGGCGGCCACGTTCTGGCTGGTGTCGCTGCTGGCCCGGCTGGACCAGGCGATGGCCGAGGACGAGCGCGTCTGGTGCGAGAAGCGGGTGGACCCGTCCTGGAACGTCTACGAGCTGAGCCTGGCCGCGGCCCGCTACCACGAGCGTATCCGCGACCGCCTGTCGGCCGACGACCGGCGGCGCGAACGGGTGCACGCCCGCCTGGACGCCGTCGAACGCAGGCTGGACGTGGCCGCCCTGATCGAGGACGGCGCCGCCCGCTCGAAGGTGGCCACCGCGCTCACCCTCTCCCGCCACACCAGGACCCCCAGGTACGAGCGCTACCTCGGCAACCTCCACCGGCTGCACGGCGTGCTGCGGCACGACGCGGAGAACGACGTGCTGCGCCTGCTGGCCGCGGCCTACCGGGCCGGCTACCGCTCGCTGCCGGGATACGTGCCGCCGTCACGGGCCCGCGGCGGCGAGCACATCGCCCGCGCCCGCTGACCGGGCGTGGCGGCCGGCGCTCAGGCCAGGGCGGCGGGGGAGTCCTCGGCGTCGCCGAGCGTGAGCTCCAGGCGGGCGCCGAGCGCGTCGACGACCGCGCTGAGCGTGCGCAGCGTCAGGTTCTCGTCGCCGGAGAGTATCTGGCTCACCCGGCCGGGCGAGACGCCCAGCGACGTGGCCAGATCGGCACGGGTGATCTTGTGTTCCCGCATGTACCACGTGATCTCGTCGACGACCTCTTGGGCGAGACCGCCCACCTCGTCACGGGGGTTCCGGCGAAAGGCCATGTCGGTCTCGCTCTCGACGCTGTCCGTCCTCGTGACTCCACTTTAGCTCTACCTAAACCTTTAGGCAAGACTAAACTCCGGCGGCTCTTGACGGGCGGGGACGGGCGGCGTATGCCAATATCCGCGGAAAGATCGAGCGGTCAGGGGGAGGCGCTGTGACGGCCATCGTGGGCGTGCACGGGATCGGCAAGTACAACTACTACCTGGAGGCCGGCGGGTCGGCCACCGGGGCCGCCGCGGCCATGCGGCTCAAGTGGGACCGCTATCTGCACGCGGCGCTCGGCGGCGAGACGGCCGCCTACTTCAGCGAGGTCGCCTACTTCTCCCACCTGCTGCGCGACCCCAAGCCCGGGGAGAGCTCCCCGCAGGCGGCGGCGCGCGTCGAGGCCGCCACCCAGCAGGTGCTCGTCGAATGGGCCAAGGACCTCGGGCTCGGCGAGCACGTCACCGGCGCGCTCAAGTCGTTCACCGGATGGCTGCTCGGCAAGCTCGACAGCAGGTCGGCGGCGTTCGCCAAGCTGTTCGCGCCCGAGGTCGCGGTCTACCTCACCGACCAGGAGCGGCGCGAGAGGTGCCGGCTGGCCGTGGCCGACGCCATCCGCAGGAACCGGCCGCGGGTGGTGATCGCCCACTCGCTCGGCAGCGTCGTGGCCTACGAGGCCCTGTGGGCCAACCCCGACCTGCCCGTCGACCTGCTGCTGACGCTCGGCAGCCCGCTCGGCATGCGCAACGTCGTCTTCGAGCGCCTGCTGCCCGCCCCCGTCAACGGCCTCGGCGAACGCCCCAAGAACGTCGCCCGCTGGGTGAACATCGCCGACAAGGACGACATCGCCGCCATCCCGCCCGCCCTGCGCGCCAGCTTCACCGGCGTGGACGTCGAGGAGCTGGTCAACCTCGACTGGATCGACTTCCACACGGCCGAGAAATACCTGGGCTGCCCGGCGCTCGACCCGCATCTGCGACCATTCCTTGCATGACGTGGATTGTGTTCGACTACGGCAACGTCCTGTCCCTGCCGCAGCCCGCGGCCGACGTCGAGGCCATGGCGCGGGCCGTCGGCGCGGAGCCTGAGGCGTTCCTGCGCCGCTACTGGGAGCACCGCCTGGAGTTCGACCGGGCGAGCCTGAGCCCCGTCGGCTACTGGTCGGCCGTGCTGGACCGGGCCGCCACCCCGTCCGAGGTCGCCCGCCTGGTGGCCATGGACGTCGCGAGCTGGGCCTACCCCGACGAGGGCACGGTCGCCGTCCTCGGTGAGGTCCTCGACGCGGGCGACGGCGTGGCGCTGCTGTCCAACATGCCCGTCTGCATGGCCGACGGCCTCGACGAGCTGCCCTGGATCGCCGCCATCGGCCACCGCTTCTACAGCGGCAGGATGGGCCTGGTCAAACCCGACCGGGAGATCTTCGACGAGGTCGCCCGCGAGCTGGGCGCCGACCCGTCCGAGATCGTCTTCGTCGACGACCGGGCCGAGAACGTCGAGGGCGCCGAACGCGCGGGCATGACCGGCGTGCTGTTCACCAGCGCCGCCGCGCTCCGCAAGTCCCTGCGCGAGCTGCCCCGCTGACCTCCCGCCGGGCGACCGGCGCTGTTCACCCACGCTTGACTCCGCTGTCATGACGGGGCCACGACGGGGTCAGCGCGGGCGGACATACCTGGAGCGTGGACCGCAGAACGTTCCTGACAGCGGCGGCAGCCGGCCTCGTCGCGCCCCGCGCCGTCACCTCGCCCGCCTCCGCCACGACACTCAGATCCGATCCGTTCACCCTCGGCGTGGCCTCCGGCGACCCCTCCGCCGACGGCTTCGTCCTGTGGACCAGGCTGGCGGTCGACCCGCTCGGCGGCGACGGCCGCGGCGGCATGCCCGCCCGCGACGTCGAGGTCGACTGGCAGGTCGCCACCGACGAACGGTTCTCCTCGGTCGTGCGGTCGGGCACCGCGACCGCCCGGCCGCGCGACGCCCACAGCGTGCACGTCGAGCTGGACGGGCTGGAGCCAGGCCGCGACTACTTCTACCGGTTCAGGAGCCAGGGCAGGCTCTCGCCCGCCGCCCGCACCCGGACGACGCCCGCCGGGGAGAGCCCGCTCACCTTCGCCGTGGCCGCCTGCGCGCACTACGAGCACGGCTACTACACCGCCTACCGCCGCCTGGCCGAGCAGGAGCCCGACCTGGTCGTCTTCCTCGGCGACTACATGTACGAGTACGGCCCCAGCGGCTACACCGCCCTGGCCGGACGGGTGCGCACGCACACGCCGGGCAAGTGCGCCACCCTCGCCGACTACCGGCTGCGGCACGCCCAGTACAAGAGCGACCACGACCTGCAGGCCGCGCACGCGGTCGCGCCCTGGCTGGTGGCCTTCGACGACCACGAGGTGGAGAACAACTGGGCCGGCCCCGTCTCCAGCACCGGCGCGCCCGGCTTCGCCCGCCGCCGCGCCGACGCCTTCCGCGCGTACTACGAGAACATGCCGCTGCGCCGCGCCAGCCTCCAGGGAGCGGTGCTGCGCATCAACCGGCGCGTCTCCTGGGGGACGCTGGCCCGCTTCCACCTGCTGGACACCCGCCAGTTCCGCGACGACCAGGCCTGTCTGGACGGGGTGCGGGCCGGCTGCGACGAACGGCTGTCCGACGGGCGCACGCTGCTCGGGTCCGCCCAGTGGCGGTGGCTGGAGGAGGGGCTGAGCGGGTCCGGCGCCCGGTGGAACCTGCTGGGCCAGCAGATCCTGATGGCCCAGCGCGACTACAGGATCGGGCCGGGCCGCGAGGTGAACCTCGACTCCTGGGACGGCTACGCCGCCGAGCGCACCCGCCTGCTCGGGTCGCTGTCGGGCACCTCGAACCCCGTCGTCCTGACCGGGGACGCGCACATGCACCACCTGGCCGACCTCAAGACCGACTTCGACGACCCGGACTCGCCGGTGGTGGCCAGGGAGCTGGTGACGTCGTCGATCGCCAGCGACGGCGACGGCTACCGGGACCGCACGTGGATCGCCGAGGCCCTGCAGGAGAATCCGCACATCTCCTACATCGACCAGCGGCGCGGCTACCTCATGGCCCGGCTGACCCGGGACGAGCTGTCGGTGGACTTCCGCACGCTCGACTACATCTCCCGCCGCGGCGCGCGGGCCCGCACCGCCCACCGGCTCACGATCCCGGCCGAACCGCCCCGCTCAGCCGCCGGCCGGGCCGCGCCCCGCCATGGCTGAGGGACGGCGGGGGCTGCGGGCTTCGTTCGCTGAGGGTTCGCTGGGAGCGGGCTGAGGGCCGGCTGGGAGCCGGGGCGGGTGGTCAGGCGCCCGGCCAGGTCGCGTCGGGGAACTCGCCGGTGGTGGTGCCGGACATGACGACCTGGTCCCGTTCGTCCAGACCTGAGGTGATCTGGACGTACTGGTCGCCGCGGACGCCGGTGGCGATCACCTTCGCGGCGTCGTGCCCGCCCGAGCGCACGGTGACCACCTGGGCGCCGTCGGAACGGCTGCGGACGGCGGCGGCCGGGACGTAGATCGCGTCCTTGGCCTCGGCGGTGGTCACCGACACCGTGGCGGTCTGGCCGAGCATGAGCCCGGCGGGCGGCTCGTCGAAGGCCAGGGTGACGGAGTAGCGGACGAGCCGGTCCTCGACGGTGGCGGTCGGGGCGATCGCGGTGACCGTGCCGCCGTGGCGCTCGCCGGGACGGGTGGCGAGGGTGATGGCGGCCTGCTGGCCGAGCTTGAGCCGGTTGACGTCGGACTCGGTGACCATGGCCTGGACCTGGAGCTCGTTCAGGTTGCCGAGGCTGATGAAGGTGCCGGTGCCGGCCGTGTCGCCGACCCGGCCCGCCACGGACAGGACGGTGCCCGAGGTGGGGGCGACGATGCGGGTGGCGCGCACGGCGTCGGCGGCCTCCTCAAGGGCGGCTTCGGCGCGGTCGACGTTCGCGGCGGCCTGGTCCTCGGTGATGCCGCCCCTGGCGCCGTCCTTGGGGGTGGTGGCGGTCCTGGCGGTGGTGTCCCGGGAGGTCGTGCCGGGTGAGCAGGAGCCGGTGGGACGGGCGGAGGCCGTCGCGTGCGGCTTGGCGGTGGCCTTCGCGGTGGGCTTGGCGGTGGGCCTGGCGGTGGGCCTGGCGGTCGCGGACGGGGGCGCGGTGGTCGAGGGCCTGGCCGTGGCGGGCGGCTCGGCGGTGGACGGGCCGCCCGGTGTGGACGGTTCGCTGGGGTTGGACGGTGTGCCGGGGGTCTGGCTACTTCCGGGGGTGCCGCCTCCGGGCGGGGTCGCCGTCACGGTCACCGTCGCCGTCACCGTGGCGGTCGCGGTGACCGTCACCGTGGGCTGGGGCTCGGAGGGCTCGTGAGTGGGGGTGGGCGTCCTGGTGGGGGTGGGCGTGGTGGTGGCGGGCGTGGTGGTGGTAGGCGGGGTCGTCGGGCCGAAGACGCCCTCTCCCGCCGAACCTCCGCCGATGGCCGTGCCAGGGCCGCCCATCGCCCCCGGGACGGCTGCGCCCCCAGGGGTGGCGGCGTTGCCGGGAGTGGCAGCGGTGCCGGTGTGCGGGACGGGCGAGGTGGCGGGGCCGGTGCCACCGGTGGTCGGGGTGGGGTTCGAAGTGACCGGCGGTGTGGGCTTCGAGGAGGCTGACGGGGTGGGGCAGTTGGCGGCGTTCGGCGACCCGGCGGAGAACGGCGAACCGGTGGGGCCGGTCGTCCCGGTGGAGCTGGTTTCGGTGGTTCCGGTGGAGGTGGTGGTGGTGAGGGATTGTTGGGCGGCGGAGAGGTCGGCCTTGGCGGCTGCGTACGCCTCGCGGGCCCCTCGCCCGTCGATCCTGGCCAGCACCTGGCCCTTGGTCACCTTGGTCCCGACCTTGACGTACACCTTGGTCACCGGCCCGGACGAGCCGAACGCCAGGTCCCGGCGGGCACCGTCCACGGTGTTGCCGGCGGCGCTGACCAGGGCCGTGACCGGGCCCCGCTGGGCGGCGGCGAGCCGTACCCGGACGGCGGGCGGGTCGTCGTCGCGGAGTGCCAGCGCCAGGCCCGACCCGGCGACGAGCACGGCCAGGGCGAGCCCGCCCAGCGCGAAAGTCGGTCTCATGGCCGCCCATCCTGGCCGACCAGCTTCACGGCAGCCTGCGAGCAGCCTGAGAGTTCGCTGTGTGACCCCGCCCGGGCCCGGGTTGTCAGCGAACGTTCAGCTCCGTCACGGCTGCGGCGCAGGCTGGTGTGCAAGGGTCACCGGCTGTGAAGGTGTCGACAAGGCGCAGAGCGCTGATGACCAACGGAGCGCTGGGCGTGCTCCTGCTGGGCGGGGCCACGCTCGCCTACGTCCAGCTCGGCACGGACCGCGCGGCCGGCGAGACGGCCGTGCGCACGGTGACCGCGAGCCGCGGCTCGGTGTCCGCGTCGGTGTCCGCGTCGGGCGCGGTGGCCAGCTCCAGGATCAGGTCCCTGTCGTTCGGCACGGGCGGCACGGTCGAGCGGATCTACGTCAAGGCTGGGGACAAGGTCGACAAGGGCGACATCCTGGCCAGGCTCGACGACTCCGCCGCGCAGGAGAGCCTGTCGGCGGCCAAGGCCACGTACCAGAGCGCGGTCGACGAGGGCACCGGCACGGCCGCGCTCTACGCCTCCTACGTCAAGGCGCGCAACGCCTACCGCCAGGCCGAGCGCACGGTCGCGGCCACCGTCCTGCGGGCCCCGTTCAAGGGCACGGTCACGGCGGTCAACGGATCCGTCGGCGGCACCGCCTCCGGCTCGGGCGGAAGCCAGAGCCAGTCCCAGGGGCAGGGGCAGTCGCAGAGCAGCGGCAGTGGGAACAGCACAGGGACGGGCGGGTTCGTCGACCTGGCCGACACCGGACGGCTCCAGCTCGTGGGCACCTTCACCGAGTCCGACGTCGGCAAGCTCGAACAAGGACAGAACGCCACCGTCACCTTCGACGCCCTGCCGGGGGTGACCGCCGACGGCAAGGTCACGCAGATCCAGCCGGTCGCCTCCACCAGCAACAACGTCGTCCAGTACCCGGTCACGGTCACCTTCACCAAGGTCCCCGCGCAGGTCCGGCTGGGCCAGACCGCCACCGTCGAGGTCGTCGTCGGCAGGGCGGAGAACGTCGTCACCGTCCCCTCCACCGCGGTCTCCACCAGCGGCGGCCAGACCACGGTCACCCTGCTCAGGGACGGCCGCCAGGTCAGGACCCCGGTCGAGGTCGGCGTCCGGGGCACGGCGCTCACCGAGATCAGGTCCGGGGTGTCCGAGGGCGACCAGCTCGTGCCGCCCGCGACCGGCACGCAGAGCACCAACCAGCGCGGCGGGTTCGGCGGCGGGTTCCCGGGCGGTGGCGGCATGCCGGGCGGCGGGCGATGACGGCCCCCGCCACCGCGACAGCGGCCCCCGTCCTGCGGGTGAAGGACCTGGTCAAGGAGTACGGCGAGGGCGACGCCAAGGTCCACGCCCTGCGTGGCGTCAGCCTGGACGTCGAACGCGGCGACTACGTCGCCATCATGGGCGCGTCCGGCTCCGGCAAGTCCACCCTGATGAACATCCTCGGCTGCCTCGACGTGCCCACCTCCGGCACGTACCAGATCGACGGCGCCGACGTGGGACGGCTGGCCGAGCACCAGCTCGCGATCCTGCGCAATCGCAGGGTGGGGTTCGTCTTCCAGTCCTTCAACCTGATCCCGCGCATGAGCGCGCTGGCCAACGTCGAGCTGCCGCTGGTGTACGGCGGCGTCGGCCCGGCCGAGCGGCGCTCGCGCGCCCTGGCCGCGCTGGAGCAGGTCGGGCTGACCGACCGCGTGCGGCACGAGCCGAACCAGCTTTCCGGCGGCCAGCAGCAGCGCGTGGCCGTGGCCAGGGCGCTGGTCACCGCCCCCGCGCTGCTGCTGGCCGACGAGCCCACCGGCAACCTGGACACCGCCTCCACCCGCGACGTGCTGCGGATCCTCGACCGGCTGAGCGAGTCCGGACGCACGATCGTGCTCATCACCCACGAGGACGACGTGGCCGCGCACGCCAAACGGGTGATCCGGCTGGTGGACGGCGAGATCGTGGAGGACCGCCGCCAGGCGCCGGTCGACGGACCACCCCCGAGGACGGCGGCCAGTGAACCAGCTTGAGATCCTCCGCTTCGCGCTGCGCGGCCTGCTGGCCAACAAGATGCGCAGCGCCCTGACCACCCTGGGCATCCTCATCGGCGTCGCCGCGGTCATCCTGCTGGTGGCGGTCGGCGAGGGCTCCTCGCAGAGCATCCAGAAGAACATCCAGCGCCTCGGCGCCAACACGCTGACGATCTCCCCGTCCTTCTCGGGCGGGGGCGGCGGCGGGGGCGGATTCGGCGGGCGCGCGCCGGGCGGCGGCGGCAACACCGGGCCGCGCACGCAGGCCAGGCAGCTCAGCCTGGCCGACGCCAAGGCGCTCACCGACCGGACGCTCGCGCCGTCGGTCAGGTCCGTCTCGCCGGTGGTCGGCGCCAACTCCGCCACCGCCGCGTACGGCGCCGCCAGCCACACGATCGCGCAGTTCGTCGGCACCTACCCCAGCTACTTCGAGGCCATGAACAAGCCGGTGGCCAAGGGCACGTACTTCTTCAACGACGACGTGCTGGCCGCCAGGAAGGTCGTGGTGCTCGGCCGGACGGTGGTGGCGGAGCTGTTCGGCGCGGTGGACCCGATCGGCCGGCAGGTCAGCGTGTCCGGGGTGCCGTTCACGGTGGTGGGGGTGCTCAAGGAGAGCGGCTCCACCGGCATGCAGGACGCCGACGACGTGGCCGTGGCGCCGCTGCCCGCCGTGCAGCAGAGCCTGAGCGGGTTCGGCTCGCTGGACTCGATCGTCGTGCAGGCCACCGGGGCCGAGGCCACCACGGCGGCGCAGTCGGAGGTGACCGCCGTCCTGAACCAGCGGCACGGCATCACCGACGGCAACCCCGACTACCGGATTCTCAACCAGGCCACCCTGCAGGAGACGGTGAGCGAGGCCACCGGCACGTTCACCGTGCTGCTCGGGGCGGTGGCGGCGATCTCGCTGCTGGTGGGCGGGATCGGCATCACCAACATCATGCTGGTCACCGTGACCGAGCGGACCCGGGAGATCGGCATCCGCAAGGCGATCGGCGCGCCGCGCAGCGCGATCCTGGGCCAGTTCCTGATGGAGGCCACCCTGCTCAGCCTGATCGGCGGGCTGCTCGGGGTGCTGGTGGCCTTCGTCGGCACCCGGTTCACCGTGGCCGGCATCGAGCCGGTCCTCGTGCCGTCGTCCGTCGCGCTGGCGCTCGGCGTGTCGGTGGGGATCGGGCTGTTCTTCGGCAGTTACCCCGCCAACAGGGCGGCCAAGCTCCGGCCGATCCAGGCCCTGCGGCATGAGTGAGGCGGCATGAGTAAGGAGAAAGACATGGACCGGCTCGACTCCTCGCCCTTCCCCGACGACCTGGGGGAGGAACTCGCCGTCCGGCCGCGCGGCGGCGTCTCGAAGCTGACGCTCGGACTGGCCGCCGGGGTGGTGCTGGTGGCCGGCGTGCTCATCGGGATCCAGGCGGGCAAGCTGTTCGGCACGTCCGACGCCGCGCCGGCCGCCGCGCAGCTCCGGCGTACGGACGGCCAGACCCCCGGCGGCGGCTACGGCCAGCGCGGCTCCGGCGCCCAGAACGGCGCCCAGAACGGCGCCCAGAACGGTGCCCAGAACGGCGGGTTCGGGCAGCGCATGGGCGGCGGCACGGTCGGCACCGTCGAGAAGGTCGACGGCGACAAGATCTACGTCAGAACCATGGACGGCGCCACGGTGACGGTCACCACCAGCGACCAGACCACGGTCCAGATCTCCAGGCCCGGCAAGGTCGCCGACCTGGCCGCCGGCACCACCGTCGTGGTGCGCGGTCAGCAGTCCGGCGACGGCTCGGTCACCGCGACCGCCATCACCCAGGGCGCCCAGGGCGCCCAGGGCACGCCGGGAGGAGGCCCGCGATGAACCAGCCCGAGGCCAGGCTGCTGGTGGTCGACGACGAGCCCAACATCAGAGAGCTGTTCTCGGCCAGCCTGCGCATGGCCGGGTTCGAGGTGCTGACCGCCGCCGACGGGCGGGAGGCGCTGCGGGTGGCCGAGGAGAGCACGCCCGACCTGGTGATGCTCGACGTGATGCTGCCCGACATCGACGGCCTGGCGGTCGCGGGAAGGCTGCGGTCCCGCGGCCGCCGGGTCCCGGTGCTGTTCGTGACCGCCAAGGACACGCCGGAGGACCGGATCACCGGTCTCGGCCTCGGCGAGGACTACGTGACCAAGCCGTTCAGCCTGGAGGAGGTCATCGCGCGGATCCGGGCGGTGCTGCGCAGGACCCGCAGGGGCGCGCCGCCGCCCCACCGGCTGAGCGTCGCCGACCTGGAGCTGGACGAGGAGAGCCACGAGGTCTGGCGCGACGGCGTCCCGGTGCGGCTGTCGCCGACGGAGTTCCGGCTGCTGCGCTACTTCATGCTGAACGTCGGCCGGGTGCTGTCCAAGACGCAGATCCTCGACCACGTCTGGAACGGCGACTGGCGCACCGACGTGGGCCTGGTCGAGTCGTACGTGTCGTACCTGCGGCGCAAGATCGACACCGGTGACCGGAAGTACCTGCACACGCTGCGCGGGGTCGGCTACATCCTGCGCCCGCCGCGCATATGAGGAAGCACCTCGCCCGCGCCCCGCTCTGGCTGCGCCTGGTCTCGGCCACGCTGCTGCTGGTCACCCTCGCCATCACGGTGACCGGCCTGTTCGCCGTGCGGCTGCTGCGCGGCTACCTGGTCGAGCGGGTGGACCGGCAACTGGTGGCGGCCGCCGCGCCGCGCGACCTGCCGCCGCCGCCCGAGGCGTGGCCGGCCGGGCGGCAGCCGCAGCGGTTCTTCGGGCTGTTCCACTCGGTGCTGGTGGACGCGGGCGGCGCCACCGTACGGGTGATGAGCGAGTCCACCGAGGAGCACACGCCCAAGCTGCCCCGGCTGACCGGCGCGGACGTCGCCGCGCGCGGCGGGCGGCCGTTCACCGTCGAGTCGCGCGCGTCCGGCGGGCCGGACTGGCGGGTGGTCGCCGTCCCGGCCCGCGACGGCCACAGCCGGGTGATCGCCATCAGCCTCGGCGACGTCGAGGGCACGGTGGCCAGGCTCGCCCTCATCGTGGCCTTCGCCGGCGGCGGCACGCTGGCCGTGCTGGGCGTCGCCTGCTACTGGCTGGTACGGCGGAGCCTGCGCCCGCTGCGCGAGATCGGCCGCACCGCCAAGGACATCGCGGGCGGCGACCTGTCGCGCCGGGTGCCGATGTGGGCGAGCACCACCGAGGTCGGCAAGCTGGGCCGCTCGCTCAACGGCATGCTCGCCCAGATCGAGTCGGCGGTGCGCGAGCGGGAGGCGGCGGCCGAGTCGGCGCGCGAGTCGGCGACGGCGGCGCGGCGTTCGGAGGAGGTCATGCGCCGGTTCATGGCCGACGCCTCGCACGAGCTGCGCACGCCGCTGACCTCGATCAGGGGGTTCGCCGAGCTGTTCCGGCTGGGGGAGGAGAAGGACCTGGCCGAGGCCGTGCGGCTGCTGAGCCGGATCGAGGGGCAGGCCGCGCGCATGGGCCTGCTGGTGGAGGACATGCTGCTGCTGGCCAGGCTGGACCAGCGGCGGGAGCTGGCACGACGGCCGGTGGACCTGCTCAGCCTGGCCGCGACCGCCGTGATCGACGCCCAGACGCTCGCCCCCGACCGGCGGATCGAGCTGGTCCGCCTGGACGGCGGCGAGGGCGAGGTGCTGGTGACCGGCGACGAGTCGCGGCTCGGCCAGGTGGTCGGGAACCTGGTGAGCAACGCGCTGCAGCACACGCCGCCCGGGACGCCGTTCGAGGTGCGCGTCGGGGTGGACGGCGAGCGGGCCGTGGTGGAGGTGGCCGACGAGGGGCCGGGGTTCCCGCCGGAGGTGGCCGAGCGGGTGTTCGAGCGGTTCTACCGAGCCGATCCGGCGCGCGGGGTGGGCGGGGCCGGACTGGGGCTGTCGATCGCGGCGACGCTGGTCGAGGCGCACGGCGGCGTCATCATGACCGAGGGGGAGCCGGGCAAGGGCGCCCTGTTCCGCGTGCTGCTGCCACCCGCTGAGAGCCCAGGGGGTGTTCAGCCGAAGGTGTAGCCGTACAGGCCGGCGCCCTGGGAGACCTGGCGGAGGCGGCCCAGGCGCAGGCCCGTCTCGCGGACGCCGGGGGCGTACATGACCAGGCCCTGGTCGGGGGCGGCGACCAGCAGCCCGTCCAAGGGGCGGCCGGCGGTCAGCGCGCGGTAGCGGCCGCCCCCGCCGGGCAGCGCGGCCAGCGCGGCGCCGAAGTCGCGTCCCCTCCCCTTGATCAGCAGGTTCCCCTTCCGGGTCAGGCCGCCCGACGCGCGTCCCTGGAGCACCTGGACGGCGTGCTCGCCGGGCACGCCGACGGCCAGCTCGTCCCTGCCGTCGCCGGTGAAGTCCCCGGCGGCCAGCGCCGCGCCGAACCGGTCGTAGTAGCGCGGCTCGCCCTTCAGCGAGCGTTGCGACCACGCCTCGCTGCCGTGGGTGCGCAGGCCGGCGCGCGAGCCGTACAGGACGTCCACGGTGCCGTCGCCGTAGTCCATGGCCCGCTGGTTCTCGCTGAGGCCCTCGCCGGGGACGCCGATCGCCAGGTCGTCGCGGCCGTCGCCGTTGAAGTCGCCGGTGGCCAGGGCCGCGCCGAAGGCGTCCCACTTCTCCGACGCGCCGGCGATCCCCGGCGAGCTCTGCGTGAGCAGCCGGGCCCGGCGGGCGCGCGGGTCGAGCACGGTCACCGATCCCTGGCCGTCCAGGCGCACGCTGTCGGCGGGCGCGCCGACGGCCAGCTCGTCGCGGCCGTCGCCGTCGAAGTCGCCGGCCGCCAGCGCCCCGCCCCACTGGTCGGTGACGTTCGCCGACTGCCGCACCCACGACGTCTTCTGGGTGATCTGGTACGCCGCCTTGCGGCCCTTCATCCCGTAGACGGTGACCGCGCCGCCCGAGGCGTGGCTCGGGGAGCCCACGGCCAGCTCGTCGCGGCCGTCGCCGTCGAAGTCGCCGGCCGCCAGCGCCGCGCCGAACCGGTCGCTGCCCCGCCGGGCCGGGGCCAGCTCCTCGCCGGCGACCAGCCCGGCGGGGGAGCCGTCGAAGATCTGCACGACGCCGTTGCCGTCCGCGCCGGGCACCCGCTTTCCGGCGAATTCCTCCGACACCCCGACCGCCAGGTCGGCGCAGCGGTCGCCGTCGAAGTCGCCGACGGCCAGCGCCGAGCCGAAGGCGTCCCCGGGTTCCGCGCCGGGCTGGGTGAGCTTGACGGTCCGGCCCGAGCCGTACATGACGGTCACCGAACCGGCCCTGGAGTCGTCGTAGGGAGCGGCGACGGCGATGTCGGCACGGCCGTCGCCGTCGAAGTCGAGGGGGTGCCCGCCGCACCCGGGTGCGGCGGCGGGTGCGGCACCGGACACGAGGGGAGCGACCAGGCAGACGGCGAGCAACGCGTTCATACCGACAGTCATCTCCGTCCAGGCCGAACCCGGACTTAACGCCACGAGAACGGGCCAGGAGGGCACGATGCACATCCGCTTCGGAAGGGACTTTCGGCCCGTCCGCCGGGGCGCGGGAGCGTGCCAGGATAGACGGGTGGACATCGACCTCGCTGATCTGGACTTCTGGCGCAAACCGCTCAAAGAGCGGAATGAGGCCTTCGCCCGGCTCCGGCAACTGGAGCACCCGGTGTTCTTCCCGGAGAAGAAGGTGCCCTTCCTCCGCTCCGGCAAGGGCTTCTACGCCCTCGTCCGGCACGCGGACGTGGTCGAGGCCAGCCGCAACGCCAAGATCTTCTCCAGCGAGCCCGCCGTGACCAACCCCGAGCCGCCGGGCTGGGTCAAGCAGGTGTTCGGCGAGTCCATGGTCAACATGGACGACCCCCGCCACGCCCGCCTGCGCCGCATCGTGACGCGCTCGTTCAGCCCCAGGATGCTGGCGGGGCTCCAGGGCGACATCGAGGCCGCCTGCGCCCGCATCGTCGACGACGTCGTCAAGGAGGGCCCGCGCGACTTCGTCACGCAGGTGGCCGCCAAGCTTCCCATCCACGTCATCTGCGACATGCTCGACATCCCGCAGGAGCTGCGCGCCAAGGTCCACCAGCACGTCGACATCTCCACCGCCTACACCGGCGTGCGTCCCAGCCTGGCCCGCAGCGTCCAGATGGCCGGCCAGAACATGCTGGCCCTGCTGGCCCTGCAGCGCATGGTCATCAAGCTCGGCCACGAGCGCGTCGCCGAGCCCAAGGGCGACCTGGTCTCGCTCCTGGTCAACGCCAACCCCGACGGCGAGAAGCTGACCGACAAGGAGCTGGGCTCGTTCTTCTCGCTGCTGCTGGTGGCGGGCAACGAGACCGCCCGCAACACCATGGCCCACGGCATCCGGCTGCTCACCGAGAACCCGGCCCAGCGCGAGCTGCTGACCTCCGACTTCGACGCCCACATCAACGGCGCGATCGAGGAGATGGTCCGCTACGTCTCGCCCATCATGCAGTTCCGCCGCACGGTCACCGAGGACTACACGCTGCGCGGGCTGGAGCTGAAGCAGGGCGACAAGGTCGTGCTGTTCTACGGCTCGGCCAACCGCGACGAGTCGGTCTTCCCCGACCCCGACACCTTCGACATCACCCGCGACACCAAGCCCCACGTCGGGTTCGGCGGGCCCGGCCCGCACTTCTGCCTCGGCGCCAACCTGGCCAGGCAGGAGATGCGCACGATGTTCCGGGAACTGCTGACCCGGCTGCCCGGCGTGCGCTCGGTCGGCGAGCCCGAGCTGCTGCTGTCCAACTTCGACAACAGCGTGCGCAGTCAGGCGTTCACGTACTAGCCGTCTCCGGCTCCCCGGCCAGCACGTTCGTCCTGATGGTGAAGAACGTGACGGCCGCGGCGACCGCCATCATGGCGGCGCTGATCAGCATGGCCGCCCGGAACCCGGCGTCGAACACCGGCGGGTTCTCGAACGCGTCACCCACCAGGCCGACCAGCGGCGGCACGGCGGCCACCGCCAGCAGGCTCCCGGTGCGGGCCACGGCGTTGTTGACGCCGCTGGCCGTGCCGGCGTAACGCTCGTCGGCCGTGGCCAGCACCGTCGCGGTCAGCGGCGCGACGGCCGCCGACAGGCCGAGCCCGAAGACGGTCACCGCGGGCAGCACCAGCAGCGGGTAGGAGGCGTGCGGGCCGATCATGCTCATCAGCACGAACCCGGCCCCCGCCAGCAGGATCCCGATCGTCATCGGCCAGCGCGGCCCGAGCCGCCGGGCCGTCTCCCCGGCCCGCGACGACAGCAGCATCATCAGGATCGTGGTCGGCAACATCGACAGCCCGGCCGCGATCGGCGAGAACCCGGAGACCACCTGGAGCTGGATCACCAGCAGGAAGAACACCACGCCCATGGCGGCGTACATGATGAGCGTGACGACGTTGACCGCCGTGAAGACGTGGTTCCTGAAGATGGCGACCGGCACCAGCGCCTGCGGCGACCTGCGCCGCTCGGTCACCACGAACGCCGCCCCGAGCAGCGCCCCCACGATCAGCGGCACCGGCGCGCCCTTCTCGATCAGGCCGTACGTGATCCCGGCCAGCGCCAGCGCGGCCAGCAGCGAGCCCAGGACGTCGAACCGCCCGGCCGCCTGCTCGTCGCGGCTCTCCGGCACGTGCCGCAGCGTCACCAGCACCACGATCAGCGCGAACGGCAGGTTGATCAGGAACGCCCACCGCCAGCCCGCCGTCTGCACCAGCCAGCCGCCCAGCAGCGGCCCGATCGCGCTGGCCACGCCGCCCAGCCCGGACCAGACGCCGACCGCCCGCGGCCGGTCCTGCCTGACGAACGACGCCTGGATGATGGCCAGCGACCCCGGCGTGAGCAGCGCGCCGCCGACGCCCTGCAACGCGCGCGCCCCCACCAGGAACTCGATGTTCGGCGACAGGCCGCACAGCGCCGAGGCCACGGCGAACCACACCGTGCCGATGAGGAAGATCTTGCGCCGCCCGTAGCGGTCGCCGAGCGACCCGCCCAGCAGGATCAGGCCCGCCAGGGTGAGGGTGTAGGCGTTGACGGTCCACTGCAGGCCGTCCATGGCCGCGTGCAGCTCCTTGCCGAGGAACGGCAGCGCGACGTTGACCACGGTGCTGTCGAGCAGGGCCAGCCCGGAGCCGAGCACGGTCGCGCCGAGAATCCACCGCCCGCGCGCCGACTTCACCTGGATGTGACCGTTCTGTCCCATCCGACAATCTTGTCACCGTGCCCGGCGGCCTCCGGCGGCCACCCCGGCGTTCGGCCCCTACGGGCGGGCGCCGAGAGCCCGGAGCACGAAACCGGACACGGCCTGCTCGGCCGTCTCGACCGTGACCTCGCCGCTGATCAGCGGCACCCGCTCGGCCCCGATGACGGCCAGCACCATCCGCGCCGTCGCGCCCACCTCGGGCACCTGGAAGTCGCCCGCCCGCACGCCGTCGTCGAGGATCTCCACCAGCACCCGCTGCATGGGCGCGACGTGCTCGGCGAGCTGCTGGTAGGCGTCGGGCCCGAGCGCCGCGCCGAGGTCGGCCGCGCCCGGGTGGGGGTGGGCGAGCAGCCCCGCGAGCTGCAGCCGGACGAAGGCCCGCAACCGGTCGGCGGGCGAGGCGTGCTCGGGCAGCTCCCGCTCGTAGCTCTCGATGAAGTAGCTGGTGACGCGCTCGGTGAAGGCCAGCAGCAGCGCGGCCTTGTCGGGAAAGTAGTTGTACAGGACCGTGCGGGTGATGCCGGCCTCGTGAGCCACGTCCGTCAGGGAGATGGCGTCGATGCCCTGGGCCCTGGACAGCCGCGAGACGGCCTGCAGGATGCGGTCGCGCGTCTGGGCGCGATGCTCGCCGATCGTGGCGGCCGAGATGCGGGGCATAGGCCCATGGTAGGCCGGATCGCCGCAGGCGCACCCCTGACCGCTCCCGGGAGCCCCGCGCCGGCGCACCCGTGGCTGCTTCCGGAAGCCCCGCGCCGGCGCGCGCCGGGGTCAGGGTTTGCGCCGGTCCGGGGCCGGGTGGCCGGTGACGGCGCGCCGGGCGAGGTCCCACAGGCGTTCCAGGGCGGCGAGGACGGGCGGCGACTCCGGCCCGAGCAGCCTGGCCCAGGCGCCCGCCCCGTTCGGCAGCGTGCTGGCCCCCCCGGGCAGCCCGCTGCCCGCCGCCACCTCGTGCAGCGCACCGGCCAGCTCGGCGGCGGGCACGGCGGAGGTGATCACGTACAGGCTGGACAGCACGCCGTGCTCGCCGAACATCGCCGGCCCGGTGACCGGGGCGCGATCGGGCACGAGCCTGAGCGGGTCGGCGAACAGCAGCCCGCCGCCGGCGTCGCGGACGTCCAGGTCGTTGCAGTACGCGGTGTAGGCGTGCCGCTCGCCGCGGGCCAGCCGCCCGGCCAGCACGGTCTCCCCGACGATCACCGTGGCGCCGGGCCCGGCGCTCACCAGGGTGCGCTGGTAGAACCGGGACCCGGCGAAGGGGATCACCGGGTCCGGCAGGTACTCCAGGTAGCCGTCCGGCCCGGCGGTGAGCGAGACGAGCTGGGTGGCGTAGTCCTGCTCCATCCGGTAAAGCTTGGTGGCGGCCTGCGTGGTGACGTGCACGGACGCGCCCGCGCCGCAGGCGACGTCGAGCCGGTGGCGGTCGCCCTGGAGCACGCCGCCGCCGGTGGACATCACCATCACGTACGGCAGGTCGGGCCGGGCGGGGTCGTAGTAGTGCGGCCGCATGATCTGCAGCGGCGCCTTCTGGAAGTGGCCAGTCAGCTCGGTGCGCCCGCCCCGCCGCTCGAACGCCAGCTCCAGCACGCCGACCTTGCCGGGGCTGCCGACCGGCAGGGTGTCGGGCACGCCGGCGTGCCGGGCCACGTCCGCCGGGACCGAGTCGATCGTGTAGTGGCCGGCGGCCAGCCGGTCTACCGGGCCGGTGAGCACGCCGGCGCCCCGCTGAGGACGAAGTCGGCCACCTCGGTCACACCGGTGCCGCGCAGGGCGTCGGTGAGCACGACCGGCCGCCCGTCGCGGACCCGGTCGGCGTCGCGCGCCATGACCTCCAGGTCGGCCCGCACGTACGGCGCGATGTCGATCTTGTTGATGACCAGCAGGTCCGAATCGGTGATGCCGGGGCCCCTCTTGCGCGGCATCTTGTCCCCCTCGCCGGTGTCCAGGACGAAGACGTAGACGTCGGCCAGGACGGGGCTGAAGGTGAGGGTCAGGTTGTCGCCGCCGCTCTCGAACAGCAGCGTGTCGATGTCGGGGAAGCGCTCCAGCAGCTCGGCCCCGGCGGCCAGGTTCATCGTCGGGTCGTCGCGCACGGCGGTGTGCGGGCAGGAGCCGGTCTCGACGCCCACGACCCGCTCGGGGTCCAGCACGCCGTCCAGGGTGCGCCGGACGTGCTGGGCGTCCTCCTGGGTGTAGATGTCGTTGGTGACGACGGCCAGGCTGCGTCCCCGGTCGAGCAGCACGGGCACCAGCGCCTCGATGAGGGCGGTCTTGCCGGAGCCGACCGGGCCGCCGACGCCGATCTTGAAGACGCGGTCCATGGCGGTGCCCGCGGGCACGTTCACGGCGGGGTGCGGGTGCGGGTGGTGGTGATGCATCGGGACGCTTCCCTTCTCAGGTGGTGAACAGCCGGGCCTCGGCCCGTTCGTGGGCGGCGCTCATCGTGTCCGCGAGCGGCGTGGCGGCGTGCAGGTCCAGCGGGCCGCGGGCGGCCAGGGCGTGCCCGGCGGCCCGCCCGATCGCGCCGGCCGCGCCGTACAGGGTGGCCTGGGCCTGGCGGAAGTCCAGCAGGCGCAGCCGTACGGCGGCGCTGACCCAGCTCGCGGCGAACGCGTACAGGTCGCCGGTCACCGCGTCGGCCTCCCGGACGCCCAGCCCGGCGTAGGCCGCGCCCAGCACGACGGCGTGGTTGCCCGGCGTGACCCTGGCCTCGACCAGCTCCGACAGGCGGGCCAGCGCCGGCGTCGCGAAGACCAGGGCGGCCGTGCGCAGGACCTGGTTGCCGGTCCTTGTGGCGGCGGCCCGGATCTCCCGGCCGAGCTTGACGGCGTGCAGCCGCCGGTCCACCTCGGTCACCGCGTCCCAGTCGCCGGCCGTCACCGCCCGGTGGGTCAGGACCAGGGCGGTGGCGTCGCCCGGCCCCGCCGCGTGCAGGAGCAGGTCCTCCAGCAGCGCGGCGACGTCCACCGGGCCGGCCTGCGCGTACGCCTCCAGCCCGTGCGAGAGCGTGTAGAGGCCGCCCGGGAAGGCCGAGTCGGTGAGCTGGAGCTGGGCGAGCAGGCTCATGCCAGGAAGAACAGGTGGTTCAGCGGCAGCTCGCGGGCCGGCGCGATGGTCGCGTGCTCGCCGTCCACCGTGACCTTGTACGTCTCGGGGTCCACGGTGATCCTCGGCAGCGCGTTGTTGCGGATCATGTGCCGTTTGTCCACCGTCCTGGTGTGGCGCACCTTGGCGATCAGCCGTTGCAGGCCGAGCCGCTCCGGCACCCCGGCGGCGATGGCGGCGTCCGGCAGGAACGTCACGTTGCTCTTGCGCTGCGCCATCCCCATCGCGCCGAACATCGGCCGGTAGTAGACCGGCTGCGGCGTGGGCAGCGACGCGTTCGGGTCGCCCATCTGCGACCAGTTGATCAGGCCGCCCTTGACCACCAGCGCCGGCTTGGCCGCGAACGACGTGAACGGCCACAGCACGACGTCGGCCAGCTTGCCGTCCTCCAGCGAGCCGACGTGCTCGGCGATGCCGGTCGTCCGGGCCGGGTTGATGGTCAGCTTGGCCAGGTAGCGCAGCACCCGCGCGTTGTCGTTGCGCTCGGAGTCCTCCGGCAGCCGGCCGCGCTGGTCCTTGCAGTGGTGGGCGGTCTGGAAGGCGCGGGTGAAGGTCTCCCCGATCCGGCCCATCGCCTGGGAGTCGGAGGAGAACATGCTGATCACGCCCATGTCCTGCAGCACGGTCTCGGCCGCGATGGTCTCCACCCGCACCCGGCTGTCGGCGAAGGAGACGTCCTCGGGGATGTCGTGGTTGAGGTGGTGGCAGACCATCACCATGTCCAGCAGCTCGTCGGCCGAGTTGATGGTGTACGGCAGCGTCGGGTTCGTCGAGGACGGCAGCGCGTTCGGCTCGCCGGCGATGCGGATCATGTCCGGCGCGTGACCGCCGCCCGCGCCCTCGGTGTGGAAGGTGTGGATCGCCCGGCCGTCGATGGCGCTGATCGTGTCCTCCAGGTAGCCGGCCTCGTTGAGGCTGTCGGCGTGCAGCGCCACCTGGACGTCGTACTCGTCGGCGACGCGCAGCGCGCAGTCCACCACCGCCGGGGTGGAGCCCCAGTCCTCGTGCACCTTCAGCGCGCACGCCCCGGCCTCGATCTGCTCGGCCAGCGCGGCCGGCAGGCTGGCGTTGCCCTTGGCCATGATGCCGATGTTCACCGGCAGCGTCTCGACGGCCTGCAACATGCGGCCGATGTTCCACGGGCCGGGCGTGCAGGTGGTGCCGCGGGTGCCGTCGGTGGGGCCGGTGCCGCCGCCGATCAGCGTCGTGACGCCGTTGGTGAGCGCGGCCTCGGCCTGCTGCGGCGCGATCAGGTGCACGTGCGGGTCGATCGCCCCCGGCGTGGCGATCATGTTCTCGCCCGCCAGCACCTCCGTCCCGGCGCCGATCACCAGGCGGCGGTCCACGCCGTTCTGGGTGTGCGGGTTGCCCGCCTTGCCGATCCCGACGATCCGCCCGTCCTTGATGCCGATGTCGCCCTTGACCACGCCGAGCACCGGGTCCAGCACGACCGCGTTGGTGATCACCAGGTCGAGCGCGATCGTGGCGTTCTGGGAGCCGGGGTCGGCCGCCATGCCGTCGCGAGCGGTCTTGCCGCCGCCGTAGACGGCCTCGTCGCCGTAGAAGCCGGCCGTGTGGTCCTTCTCGATCTCGATCACCAGGTTGGTGTCGGCCAGCCGGACCCGGTCGCCCACGGTCGGGCCGAACATGGCGACGTACTGCTTGCGGTTCATGGTGCTCATCGGCTCAGGCCTTCTTCTTCCTGGCGGCCGGCTTCTTGGCGGCCGGTTCCTTGGCTGCCGGTTCCTTGGGGGCGGCCTTCTTGGCGGCCGCCTTGCGCGCGGGCGGCTCCTTGCGCGCGGGCGGCTCCTCGCCCGGCGCGCGGACCGTGGCCCCCGGCTCCGGCTGGTCGGCGTACCCGAGCTCGGCCAGGCGGCGCAGGGCGCGGGTGCGGCTGTCCCTGGCCCGCAGGCCGCCGTCCACCAGTCCGGCGAAGCCGACGACGCGCATGCCGCCGGCGAACTCGACCAGGGTGACCTGGTGGGTGTCGCCCGGCTCGATGCGTACGGCGGTGCCGGCCGGGATGTCGAGATGCATGCCGTACGCCTTCTCGCGGTCGAAGCTGAGCGCCCGGTTCGCCTCGAAGAAGTGGAAGTGCGAGCCGACCTGGATGGCCCGGTCGCCGGTGTTGCGCACGGTCAGGGTGACCGTGGCGCGACCGGCGTTGATCTCGATCGGCTCGTCCCCGTACATGATCCGGTCCGTGTCCGTCATGGCGAACCGCTCCTTTCTGGTCGCGGCGGTGTCAGCCGCCGATGGGGTCGTGGCAGGAAACGAGCTTGGAGCCGTCCTTGAACGACGCCTCGACCTGCATCAGCTTGAGCATTTCGCGCACCCCGGGCATGACGTCCCCGGCGCCGAGCACCTGCTTGCCGAGCTCCATGCACTCGGCCACCGTCCTGCCGTCCCGGGCGGCCTCCAGGACCGCGACGCTGATCAGCGCCACCGCCTCGCTGTAGTTCAGCTTCACGCCGCGCTCGCGGCGCTTGGCGGCCAGGTCGGCGACGACGTAGATCAGCAGCTTGTCGATCTCGCGCGGTGCGAGGTTCATGAGCTCTCCTTAGGTGGAAGCGCGCCGGACGCCGGAGAACGCCGGGACCGCCGCCAGGAAGATCCAGGTGACCAGGACGAACGGCCAGGTCAGGGTGTGCCCGCCGACCGGCGCGAACAGGTGGCCGACGAACGCCGTCAGCACGGTCGCCGACACCACGCCGGCCAGCGCGTACAGCAGGCCGAGGAGGGTCGGCACGACGAACGCGCAGCACAGCGCGATGCCGGTGAGCACCGCGTTGTAGCCGTACAGGCCGGCGCCGATGTCGGCCGCGGGCGCGCCGAGCAGCACGGCCACCAGGATCCCGACGGCGCTGGCGGCCAGCGCGGCCCCCGCCACCCGCCACCCGGCGAACGCCAGGCCGATCAGGAAGATCAGGCCGACGTACCACTTGCCCTGGAAGAACACCTGGCCGACGCCGTTCAGCAGCCCCTGCCACAGGTCGGCGAACGTCACCGCGGTCCCCGGGGACGTCGCCGACGGCGGCGCCGCCAGGACGTGCCGACGCCAGACCCGCTCGTAGGCCGGGCCGCCGACCACCATGATCGTGGCCACCGCGCAGAACGGCGCCGTGAGCCCCGGCAGGTCGTGCGGCCCGAGCAGCGTCCTGAGCGCCGATGTCAGGACGCTGCCCATGATCGCGCCGACGACGACCAGCAGCAGCGTGATCCACCGGGTCTGGAAGTACAGCACCAGCGCGACGCCGATCAGCGTGCCGTTGAACCCTTCCAGCCCCGCGGCCACGCTCTCCCTGGACGCGCCGAGGAACCAGGCGGTGAGCGTGCCCACGGCGGCGCCGACCAGGCCGAACAGCGCGAACTGCCATCCGGCGGCGAGCAGCGCGACGACGAAGCAGATCGCGGTGCCCAGGTTGTTCTGCAGGTCCACCTGGCTGACGCCGCGGAGCGTGGCGAGCGGCAGGTCGGGCATCTCGGCGCGCATGTCCGCCTGCCTCCCTCGCCGGAACCTGGGTTGACGAGCGGCAGCATTCCCCTGCGGGCGGCGGGCCACGCGGCGGCGGCGGTTGGATGGACATTCTTTGCGAAAGCCGTCGAGGACTAAGAGCGCCTCAACAATGCACATGCCCGGCAAAGGCGCTTTATCGGGGAGTTTTGCGTCCGGTGCGCCCGATCATCTCTGTCTGGGGACAGGAAGGGAGGTCGGGCGATGCCGCCAGGGCTCAACACCGGCGATTCGGCCTGGGTGCTCGTGAGCGCCGCCATGGTGCTGCTCATGACGCCCGGACTGGCCTTCTTCTACGGCGGCATGGTCCGCGCCCAGAACGTGCTCAGCATGCTCTTCATGAGCTTCGTCTCGATCGCCCTGGTCACGATCCTGTGGTTCGGCTACGGCTACGGGCTGGTCTTCGGCCCCGACGTGGGGGGCGCCGGGGTGATCGGCTTCGGCGACCTGCGCTTCGCCGACATCACGCCCACGATGCTGCACGGCCGCGTCCCCACCTACGCCTTCGCGCTGTTCCAGCTCACCTTCGCCATCATCACGGTGGCCCTGATCAGCGGCTCGGTCGCCGGCCGGACCCGGCTCGGGCCGTGGATCGTGTTCTCCGTCGTCTGGGCGACGCTGGTGTACTTCCCGATCGCGCACTGGGTGTTCGACCGGCAGGGCTGGATCAGCCGGTGGGGCGTGCTCGACTTCGCCGGCGGCCTGGTGGTCGAGCTGAACTCCGGCATGGCCGGACTGGCCCTGGCCCTCGCGCTCGGCCCCGGCGTGCGCTTCCGCAGGAAGGAGCCGCCCCGGCCGAGCAACATCCCGTTCGTCATGCTCGGGCTGGGCCTGCTGTGGTTCGGCTGGTTCGGCTTCAATGCCGGCTCGGCCATGGCCGACGGCGGCATCGCGGTCAACGCCTTCCTGACCACCATGATCGCCGGGGCCGCCGGGATGCTGACCTGGCTCGTCCTGGAGTGGTTGCGGTACCGGCACTTCACCCGGCTCGGCTCGGCCACCGGCGCGCTGGCCGGGCTGGTGGCGATCACGCCCGCCTGCGCCTTCGTCAACGCCGAGGGCGCCCTGGTCATCGGCATCGTGGCCGCCGTCGTGGTGTCGTACGCGGTCACCTGGAAGCTCGTCCTCGGCTACGACGACACCCTCGACGTCGTCGGCGTGCACGGCGCGGGCGGCATCGTCGGCACGGCCCTCATCGGCCTGCTCGCGACCGGCGTCAGCGCCACCAGGACCAAGGGCCTGCTGTACGGCGGCTCGATCGAGGTGCTGCTCAAGCAGCTCGCCGCGATCGTCGTGGTCGGCCTCTACTCCTTCGTCGTCACCTACCTCATCGGCCGCGTCGTGGACCGGCTGTGCCGGATGCGCGAGACCGAGGCCGAACAGCTCGCCGGCACCGACGCGCAGCTCGGGACGGAGGACTGATGGCCGCCACCCGCCATCCGGCCCGCGCGCTCGTCCTGGTCGGGGTGGGCGGCGGCGTCGGCGCGGTCGCCCGTCACCTGCTCACCCAGACCCTGATGGGCGCCGACCACCCGCTGCCCTGGCCCACGCTCGTGGTCAACGTCCTCGGCTGCCTGCTGCTGGGCCTGCTCACCGGCGAGCTGACCCGCCACCCGCTGCACCGCATGCCGGTCAAGGCACTGCTCGGCACCGGCTTCCTGGGCGGCTTCACCACCTTCTCGCACCTGGTGGACGGCGTCCGCGAGCTCACCGTCGGCGGCGCGGCCGGCTGGGCGGCGCTCTACCTGGTGCTCAGCGTCGTCCTGGGCCTGCTGGCCGTCTGGGCGGGCCTGCGGCTGGGCGGCCGTCGATGATCCTCGTGCTGGTCGTCTTCGTCGGCGGCCTGATCGGCGCGCCGGCCCGCTACCTCGTGGACGCCGGCGTCACCCGGGCGGCCGGCAAGGCGATGCCCTGGGGCACGCTGGCCGTCAACGTCATCGGCTCGGGCGTGCTCGGCGTCCTGATGGGCATCGCCTCCCGCGACGCCCTGCCGCCGGCCGTGTTGTCGCTGGTCGGCACCGGGTTCTGCGGCGCGCTCACCACATTCAGCACCTTCAGCGCCGACACCTGGAAGCTGCTGGCCGCCGGGTCCACCGGCCGGGCGCTGGCCAACATCGCCATGAACCTGGTGCTCGGCCTGGCCGTCGTCAGCCTCGGCTACCTGCTCGGCAGGGCGATCGCCGGCTGACCGGAAGGAGGCGGGAACGCCCATGACCACCGCCTCCCCGTGGGAGCGGGCCAAGCGGGCCCTGGTCGGCCGGCCGCTGCGCACCCAGCACCTGGAACGGCAGCTCCTGCCCAAGCGGCTGGCGCTGCCGGTCTTCTGCAGCGACCCGATCTCGTCGGTGGCGTACGCGACCGAGCAGATCATCATGGCCCTCACCCTGGGCGGCCTCGCCCTGCTGCACGTGACCGGCTGGATCGCCCTGGCCATCGTGGCCATGCTGGTGATCATCATCGTGTCCTACCGGCAGACCTGCTACGCCTACCCGGGCGGCGGCGGCGCGTACGTGGTCAGCCGGGAGAACCTGGGCGTCAACGCCAGCCTGGTCGCCGCCAGCGCGCTGCTGGTCGACTACGTGCTGACCGTCGCCGTCTCCGTCGCCGCCGGGGTGGACGCCATCACCTCCTACGCGCCCGGCCTGAACCGCTGGTCGGCGCCGCTGAGCGTGGCCTGCGTCGCGCTCCTCACCCTGGTCAACCTGCGCGGCACCCGCGAGTCCGGCCGCGGGTTCGCGGTGCCCACCTACGCCTTCATCGCCGCGGTCTACCTGATGTTCCTGGTCGCCGCCTGGCGGCTGCTGACCGGCGAGCATCCCCGGGCGGTCAGCGCCGGCTTCACCATCGAGCCGCTCTACCAGCCTGTCGGCTTCGTCGCCGTCTTCCTGGTGCTGCGCGCGTTCGCCTCCGGCTGCACGGCGCTGACCGGGGTGGAGGCGGTCAGCAACGGCGTGCCCGCCTTCCGCCGGCCCAAGAGCAGGAACGCGGCGAACACCCTGGCGATCATGGGCGTGCTGTCGGTCACCATGTTCTCCGGCATCACCGTGCTGGCCCTGCTCACCCACGTCCGGATGACCGACCCCGACCACCCCGGCCGGCTCGCCGGGATGCCCGCCGGGTACGTCGAGCCCACCGCCCTGGCCCAGATCGGCGACGCCGTGCTCGGCCGCGGCGTCCTGTACGCCTTCCTCCAGGCCAGCACCGCGGCGATCCTGATCATGGCGGCCAACACCGCCTACAACGGCTTCCCCATGCTGGCCTCGATCCTGTCCGCCGACTCCTACCTGTCCAGCCAGCTGCACAAGCGCGGCGACCGGCTGGTCTTCAGCAACGGCATCCTGCTGCTCGCGACGGCCGCGGCCGTGCTGCTCGTCGTCTTCGATGCCAACAGCTCCCGGCTCATCCAGCTCTACATCATCGGCGTCTTCATCTCCTTCACGCTGAGCCAGGCCGGCATGGTGCGGCACTGGCAGCGGACCGGGCCGCGCTCGCCCGGCGTGCGGCGGCGCCAGGCCGTCAACGCGACCGGCGCGACGGTGACCGCCGCCGTCCTGGTGATCGTGCTGGTCACCAAGTTCGCCAACGGCGCCTGGCTGGTCTGCCTGGCGATCCCGGGCCTGTTCGCGCTCATGAAGGGCATCAGGCGGCACTACGACCAGGTACGGGCGGCCACCACGCCGGACACGCCCGTCGAGCTGCCGGGCGGCGCCCACGCCATGGTGCTGGTCTCCCGGCTGGGCAGTCCCGCGCTCCAGGCGGTCGCCTACGCCGCGGCCACCCGCCCGGCCGGGCTGGAGGCCGTGCACGTGTGCACCGACGAGGAGGCGACCCGCGAGCTGCGCGAGGGCTGGGAGCACTACGCGCCCTCCTCCGTGCCGCTGAGGATGATCGAGGCGCCCTACCGGACCGCCGTGGGCCCGATCCTGCGGCACGTACGCGACCGGCTGGCCCTGCACCCCGACCAGATCGTGACCGTCTACATCGTCGACTACGTCACCGGCCGCTGGTGGGAGCCGGCCCTGCACAACCGGCTGACCGCCCGGCTGCGGGACCGGCTGCTGCTGCTCCCCGGGGTCATGGTCACCCTGGTGCCCTACCGGCTGGCCTCGGGCGAGGGCCGGGCCGAGCGCCCGCCGCGGCTGCCCACGCGCCTGGCCGTCCTGGCCCAGGCGCCGGACGGCGGCGACGACCCGGCGCAGGCGGCTACGCCGCGGCCCTGACGACGTGCATGAGCTCGGCCAGGACCTCGGTGTTGAGCTGGTAGGCCAGCCGCACCTCGCCGATGATCCGCTGCCGCTCGCGCTCGTCGAGCTCCGCGCCGAGGGCGTCGAGCCGGCCCCGGTACTCGGTCTTGAACCGCGGCAGGCTGCCGACCTCGTCGAAGATGTAGAAGTCGACGCCGCCGCCGGCCCGGTAGCCGAAGATCTTCTGCAGTTCCATGCGGATGAACTGGCCGCCCGACAGGTCGCCGAGGTAGCGGGTGTAGTGGTGGGCGACGTAGCCGCCGGGCCAGTCGGTCATCTGGTGGATGCGGGCCTGGAGGGTCCGGGTGGCCTTGGAGGGGGCGACGCGCTCGCGCCAGGCGGGGCCGTAGATGGTGGCCAGGTCGCGTTCCAGGGCGGGCTCGCGGTACAGCTCGGGGAAGACGAAGCGGCCGGCGACCGGGTGGGCGGCCAGCTCCTTGGAGACGCCGTCGAGGGCGAGGTAGGCGAAGTAGTGCTGGGCGACCATCTCGCCGTACTCGTGCTCGGTCAACCGGCCGCTCATCAGCTCGGCGAGGTAGCCCTCGGACTCGGCCGACTCGTGGTCGCCCCAGGTGGCGGCCCTCAAGGTCTCGGAGAACGACGTCGTCACAGCACTTCCCCAACTCGCGCGAATGTTTCTGACACAGTGTCACAACCCTCGGAGGCTCCGTCAAGGTGATGGCGACAGCATGTCAGCAAAACTCGCCTCCGCCGTTCATCTACCCAGGAAGGCGGGGCTCAAGGGGGCATGCCTGGCGGAGCCGCCCGTCGCGCACAGTGGCGGGCGTCAAACGGTCCGCTACCTGGAAAAATCGCTCTAACATACGGTGACACCGTCACTCGCTAGCCAACCCAGGAGTGATCCTTGACCGTCCAAGCCGACGTCGCCCGGCGACGCATCGAAGAGCTGCTCCGTGAGCGCGAGGAGCAGATCCTCACCCGTTGGGTGCAGCTCGCCAAGGCCCCGTCGGACGAGCTTCTCGACATCTACCGCGCCCTGCGGTCCTCGCTCGATCAGGGCAAGGGAGACCTCGCCGACGTCCGCGGGCTGCTCGCGGAGCTCTCCCGCACCCGCGCCCGCGCGGGCCACCAGCCCGCCGACACCGCCCGCGCGGTCTTCGGGCTCAAGGAGGCTCTGTACGAAGTCGTCGAGGCCGACGGCGAGCCCGAGGCCCTGCGCGGCTTCATCTGGTTCTCCCGGCTCATCGACGACCTCGGCCTGCTCACCTTCGAGACCTTCGCCGACGCCCGCGAGAAGATCATCCTGGACCAGGCCGAGCAGCTGCTCGAACTGTCCACCCCGGTGGTCAAGCTCTGGGAGGGCATCGTCGCCGTGCCGCTGATCGGCACCCTCGACTCCGCCAGGACCCAGGTCGTGATGGAGAAGCTGCTGCAGACCCTGGTCGACACCGGCGCCGAGCACGCTGTGATCGACATCACCGGCGTGCCCGCCGTGGACACCCAGGTGGCCCAGCACCTCCTCAAGACCGTGGTGGCCGCCAGGCTGATGGGCGCCGAATGCGTCATCTCCGGCATCCGCCCGCAGATCGCGCACACCATCGTCACGCTCGGCATCGAGTTCGGCGACATCGTCACCAAGGCGTCGCTGGCCGACGCCCTCGCCCACGCCTTCAGGCACAGCGGCGTGCAGGTGACGCAGTCCAAGCACGCCCGCATCGCCGTCCGGGCGGAGGGCGCCTGATGGACCGGGTGCCCGTACTCAAGCTCGGCGACATCCTGATCGTCTCCATCCAGATCGACCTGGAGGACCAGAGCGTGCTGGCCCTCCAGGAGGACCTGGCCGAGCGGGTCGTCGCCACCGGGGCCAGAGGCGTGATCATCGACATCACCGCGGTCGAGATCGTCGACTCCTTCATCGGCCGCATGCTGGCCACCATCGCCACCATGTGCCGCATGCTGGACGCCCAGACCGTGGTCGTCGGCATGCGTCCCGCGGTGGCGATCACCCTGGTCGAGCTCGGCCTGTCGCTGGGCGGCGTGCGCACGGCACTGAACCTGGAGAAAGGAGTGGCGCTGCTCGACCACGTCAGGGGCGCCGCCACGTGACCGAGACGATGACGATCGCGGGCAGCGCGGACGTCGTGATGGTCCGGCAGATCGTGCGGACCCTCGCGATCGAGGCCGGGCTCTCCCTCGTGGACCAGACCAAGATCGTCACGGCGGCCAGCGAGCTGGCCCGCAACGCGCTCGTCTACGCCGGCGGCGGTGACGTGCGCATCGACCTCGTCGAGAACGGCCGGAAACGGGGCCTGAAGCTGGTCTTCAGCGACGAGGGCCCCGGCATCCCCGACCTGGACAAGGCGCTCACGGACGGTTTCACCACCGGCGGCGGCATGGGCCTCGGCCTCGGCGGCTCCCGCCGGCTGGTCGACGAGTTCGACCTGATCTCCGCCCCCGGGAAGGGCACAACCGTGACGGTGACCAAGTGGGCCAGGTGAACCCGGCCTGGGTGCGCGCCGAGGACCCGAGTGCCGTCGGCGCCGTCCGGCGGCGGGCGGTCGAGCTGGCCGAGGCGGCCGGCTTCGACACCACCCGCACCGGGCAGACGGCCGTGGCCGTCAGCGAGGCCGTCTCCAACCTGGTCAAGCACGCCGTGGAGGGCGTCGTCCTGGTGCGGCCGCACCCCGAGTCCCCGGCCGGCGTGGAGCTCGTCGCGGTGGACAAGGGCCCCGGCATGGCCGACGTGGCCCGCGCCCTGCGCGACGGCTACTCCACCTCCGGCACCCTCGGCATCGGCATGGGGGCCATCGCCCGCATCGCCACCGGATACGACGTTCACTCGGTGCCCGGCATGGGCACTGTGCTCGTCATGCATTTCACCGCCGAGGGCACGCCCGGCCCTCCGCTGCGCGCCAGCGGCCTGACCCGGCCGATCGGCGACGAGGTGAGCTGCGGTGACGGCTACGCCATCGCCGAGAACGGCGAGAGCACCACGGTGATGCTGTGCGACGGCCTCGGCCACGGCCACATCGCCGCCATCGCCGCGCAGACCGCCATCGAGCTGTTCGCTCAGGTCCAGGACCAGGAGCCGCTGTCGATCCTGGAACACCTGCACCGCGGGCTGAGCGGGACCCGCGGCGGCGCCGTCGCGGTCGCCCGGGTCGGCCGGGACACCGTCACCTACGCCGGGCTGGGCAACGTCTCCGGCTGGGTCGCCGACGCCGGCGGCCGGCAGGGCATGATCTCGCTGCCCGGCATCGCCGGTCACCAGGGACGCACGCTCCGCCAGTACGAGTACAAGATCCCCCCGTACGCCACCGTCGTGATGCACTCCGACGGCCTGACCGACCGATGGGACCCCGGGAACGTGCCGGGGCTGTTCGCGCGCACCCCCGCGGTCATCGCCGCGGGCCTGCTGCGCGAGGCGGGCAGCAGGCGTGACGACGCCTGCGTGGTGACGGTGAGGCCCGGCAATGGCGGCGACTGAGCTCATCAGGGTCAGGCTCGACACCGACCAGGACGTCTTCGTCCTGCGCCGCCTCGGCCGGGCCGCGGCCGAGCTGGTCGGGCTGGAGTCCCAGGACCAGATCCGGGTCGCCACCGCCCTCAGCGAGGTGGGCAGGGAGGCCTTCGGCAAGGGCGCCGCCGCGGTGATCACCCTGGGCGGCGACGTGCTCGCCATCACCATCCGCCACACCAGGCCGTCCGGTTTGGACCGCTCCGAAGGCGTGACGCTGGCCGGCCGGCTCGTCGACGACATCGCCCTCGGCGACGGCCACGTCACGATCACCAAGCGGCTGCGGCCGCGGGCGACCGCCGTCCCGCTGGCGGCCATCCGCGCCGACCTCGCCAAGCTGGCGCCGATCAGCGCGCTGGAGGAGCTGCGCGAGCAGAACAGGGAGCTGGCCGAGACCCTGGAGGACGTGCTGCGGCTCAACTCCGAGCTGCAGGAGACCAACACCGGCGTGCTGGCCATGTACAACCAGCTGTCGGCCGAGCTGGAGGAGACCAACAGGGGAGTCGTCGCCCTGTACGCCGAGCTGGACGAGAAGTCCGCCCAGCTCCGCGAGACGATCGACGCGCGCAACCGGTTCTGGGCCACCGTCAGCCACGAGCTGCGCACCCCGCTGAACTCCGTCATCGGCCTGGTCCGGCTGCTGACCGGCCAGGGCGGCGAGCCGCTGACCGAGGAGCAGGCCCACCAGATCGGGCTGATCGGCGACTCGGCGCAGACGCTGCTCGAACTCGTCAGCGAGCTGCTCGACATGGCCAAGGCCGAGTCCGGCCGCCTGGACCCGCAGCCCACGCTGGTCAACCTGGCGCGGATGGCCGGGCAGTTGCACGTCACGATGCGGCCGACCAGCGAGCGCGCCGGCGTGACGCTGAGCCACGAGATCACGCCGGAGGCCACCGAGCTGTACGCCGACGAGAGCATGCTGCTCAGAATTCTGCGCAACTTGCTCTCGAACGCGCTCAAATTCACTCAAAGCGGGCAGGTAGTGCTGGCCGCGCATGCCGACGAAGCCAAGGGCGAGATCGTCATCACGGTCACGGACACCGGCATCGGCATCTCGGAGGAACACTTGACGCGCGTGTTCGAGGACTTCTACCAGGTTCCCGGCTCGCTCCAAGTCAGGGCCAGGGGCACCGGCCTCGGCCTGCCGTACGCGCGCAGGCTCGCCGAGGCCCTCGGCGGCACGCTGGATCTCACCAGCACCCCGGGCGAGGGCACCACCGCCACCCTGCGGCTGCCGCACCAGAGCGGCACGCCCGAGGTCCAGCGCGTGCTGATCGCCGACGACGACGAGGTCTTCCGCGCCACCGCCCGCCGTATGCTCTACGGCTTCACCGTGCACGTGGACGAGGCCGCCGACGGCGCCGCCGCGCTGGAGGTCATGGCCGCCTCCCCGCCCGACGTGATCCTGGTCGACCTGCTCATGCCCCGCGTGGACGGTCACGTGCTGCTGCACCAGATGGCCGAGGACGAGCGGCTGAGCGACATCCCGGTCGTCATCGTGACCATCGCCCCGCAACACGCTCCCGGCAACCGGCCGGTACTGTCCAAGCACGGGCTGCGCAGGGAACAACTCCTGCAGGCCATCCGCAGCGCCCGCCAGGGCGAGAACGGCGGTGCTGGAGAGGACCAGGATGTCTGAGTCCGCACGCGTGCTGGTGGTGGACGACACCCCCACCAAGCGCTACATCCTGTCGAGCTGGCTACGACGGTCGGGCCACCAGGTGCTGGAGGCCAGGGGCGGCGAGGAGGCCCTCGGCCTGCTCGCCGCCAACCAGGTCGACCTGGTCGTCCTCGACGTCCGACTGCCCGACATCAACGGCTACGAGGTCTGCGAGCTGATCAAGGCCAACCCGGCCACCGCCTCCATCCCCGTCATCCAGGTGTCGGCCAACGCGATCACCCCCGCCGACCGCACCGAGGGGCTGGAACGCGGTGCCGACGCCTACCTGAGCGAGCCCATCGAGCCCACCGAGT
Source organism: Nonomuraea sp. NPDC048881 (assembly GCF_040649795.1). Classification (NCBI taxonomy): domain Bacteria; kingdom Bacillati; phylum Actinomycetota; class Actinomycetes; order Streptosporangiales; family Streptosporangiaceae; genus Nonomuraea; species Nonomuraea sp. NPDC048881. The sequence goes on along the minus strand of NZ_JBEZGC010000008.1, from coordinate 160,869 downwards.
TCGCCGCGACCGTCGAGGCCATGCTGCGCTACTACCGGGCGCGCTGGCGGGCCGAGCTGATGGCCGAGCGCCTGGCCAAGCTCGCCGAGGTGACGTTGCGGATGAACGAGGCCGAGACGTTCGACGAGCTGCTGACCGTGGCCGTCGAGGGCACCGCCGAGGTGCTCGGCCGCTACAGCGGCACGCTCGCCATGCTGCCCGACGGGCGGGTCCGGCGCTTCCGCGCCCGTCCCGGCGAGCCGGCCAGTGTCCAGCCCGCCGCCCCCGACGTGCTGGAACGCCTGTCCGAGCGGACGCTGAAGGACGCCACCAGGGCCCGGGTGTTCACCCTGGCCACCAGCGAATGGAAGAGCCTGCTGCCCGACGTGCGCGCCGAGGACTCCACCACCGGCGTGCTCTGCCGCACCAAGAACTCCCCGTCGCCGGTCTACCTGGGCGTCGAGGCCGTCTCGCCGCTCGACGCCGACGAGGTGAACCTGCTGCGCCAGCTCGGCCAGGAGCTGGCCCTGGCGCTGGGCGCGCTGCGCGCCTACACCGAGGAGCACGACATCGCGCTGACCCTGCAGCGCAGCCTGCTGCCCAGCCGCATCCCCGAGGTGCCGGGCCTGCAGGTCGCGCTGCGCTACCAGCCCGCCGTGGACAACGTCGAGGTCGGCGGCGACTTCTACGAGGTGCTGCAGGTCGACGGACGCGTGCTGATCGCCGTCGGCGACGTGGAGGGCCACTCCCTGCATGCCGCGACGGTCATGGCCGAGGTGCGCCACGCCCTGCGCGCCTCGCTCATCGCCCAGGTGGACCTGAGCGCCTCCCTCGACCTGCTCAACCAGATGATGCGGCGCTACCACCGGGGGCTGACCGCCACCGTGTGCCTGATGCTCATCGACCCGGCCACCGGCGAGATCGAACTGGCCAACGCCGGGCACATGCCGCCGCTGTTCGCCGGGCCCGGCAGCTCGTACCACACGCTGGGCAACCTGCTGCTCGGCGCGGTGCCCGAGCGGTACCAGGTGGACCGGCTCAAGCTGCCGCCCGGCGGCACGATGATGCTGTTCACCGACGGCCTGCTGGAGGACCGGCACATCCTGCTCGACGACAGCATGGAGAAGGCCAGGCAGCTCGCCGAGACCGTCGAGGACGACCTGGAGGAGTTCGCCGAGCGCATGCTGGCGGCGTTCGGGGCGCGCGAGGACGACGTGGCGCTCGTCGTCGTCCGCCGCACCCTCGACGCGGACGCCGCCGGCGCCTGAACGGCTGCACCGGCGTCTCGGCCTTCGTCAGCGGGTGCACCGGGGCCTGTACCCCCTCAGCGGGTGTACCGGTGCTTGGCTCCGGGTGGGAAGTACTCCGGGTCCCCGGCCTCGCGCAACCGGATGAACGGCATCTGCTGCGCCACCGGCACATAGTTCGCGAACTCGCTGTTCAGCCGCAGGAGCTGGGCCAGGATCGAGGCGCCCACCGCCTGGGCGACCTCGTCGGCAGGCTTCTCGCCGGGCATCAGCTCCACCGTGACCGTCAGGTGCCGGTCGTGGTCGGCGTCCTCGGCCGCCTCCATCACGAACTTGCCCGTCACTGACCCGCTGACCTCCGGCTGCTCCAGCCCCACCGCGATGTTCTCCGGGTAGACGTTCGCGCCGTAGTACGACAGCGTGAAATGGCTCCGGCCGAACACGTAGACGAACGGATGCCGCGGGCCGGCGACGTCCGACCGGAAACCGTGCCGCTCGGCGAACTCCAGCATGCGCTCGTACGGGATCACGCCGCCCTCGTCGGCGATGTGGTACCGGATCAGCGGCACGCCGTTGTCGCCGGAGAACAGCAGCGTGCCCTCGTGCTCCTCGAAGAAGCGCACCCGCGGGTCGTACTGGACCAGGGTCGGCAGCCGGGACTCCCCGAACAGCTCCCTGGCCGTGTCCGGGCGGCCGGACAGGAACCGGCGCAGCTCGACCGAGAGGGGCGTCTCGTTGCCGAGCACCCCGGCGTCCGCGGTGCCGTACAGCGAGGCGATCCCGCGCACCGGGTCGGCGATCCCGGCCCGCTCGGCCACCAGCGTGCGCCACTCCTCGCTGAACACCTCGCCCGCCGTGACCAGCTTGACGTTCCAGTCGGCCCAGGGGAGCGGCTCGGTGTCGATGACGTTCTTCAGGAACGGCGGATAGCCCAGCAGGACCACCTGGTCGAAGTGCGGCGCCAGCTCCGGCAGCACCCGGGCGATCTCCCTGCGGTCGGTGCCCGGCGCGACGACGGTGATCGGGTAGCCGCGTTCGGCCAGGTGACGGCAGCACTCGATGGTGAACAGGCCGCCCACCCAGGTGCCCAGGGCGAAACAGACCACGGCCAGCGTACGGCGTTCGCGGGCCCCGAAGGAGTCCCGGAAGACCTCCTCGAAGCGGGACGCGATCACCCGCTCGTCCGCCACCGAGCGCGGCCAGAACGACGGCGTCCCCGTCGAGCCCGAGGACACGGCGATCATGTCCCCGATCACGCCGTCCCGGCAGAGGTCGGGGAGCGGGTGACGGCGGATGTAGGTGTCCTTGGACGTCATCGGCAGCCGGCTGAAGCGCTCCAGATCGGTGATGCTCGCCGGCTCGACACCGTGCTCGGCCAGGAACGAACGGTAGGCGGGCACGGTGGCGGCCGCCTGATGGAAGAGCTCAAGGGGATCCATGGGGCACGCGCGGCCGACCGCCCGGAACCCTGCGCCCCGGACCAGCCCCCACGCCTCCTCCCTCCAAGAAGCGATCGTCTCCAGCCCCCATGGTGACACCACCCCCCCGCCCGCCACCCCTCCCCACCCAGCCCGCCTCCACCGCCCCACCGACGCCCAACAAAACGCCCTGTCTCGTTATGCACGAAACACTCCGTCCTATAAGCGCCCCGAACGCTCCGTCCCGCCGCGCCCTACCCGCGCCACCGCTGACGCTCCCGTCCGTGCTGACACCGCTGCCCGCTGACACCCCCGTCCCGCTGGTGTCCCTGTCCCTCTGTTGTGCCGTGGACTGCCTGGTGTCTCGTGCGGACCTCCTGGCGCCCCGTAGACCTGCCCCACCCGCTGGCGCCCCTGACCCCGCTGTGCCGCTGGCCGCGTCGTCTCCAACGCCTGCCGCCCAACGCCTGCCGTCTCCAACGCCTGCGGTCCCTAACGCCTGCGGTGCCTAACGCCTGTGGTCCTTAACGCCTGCCGTTCCGTGGGCGCCGTACCCGTGTGCGCTTCCCGTGCCTGCCGACCTGGTCGCTGCCGTGCCGCCGTACGTCCTGTTGTCTGTGGGGGTGGTGTCCAGGCGTTTCCGGGGTTGTGCTCCTCGGCTACGTCGTTCCGTGGCGTCGCTCGTCCCGCACTCCGTTGTGCCTGCCGTCCCCTGGGGCTGGTGGTCTGGTCGCCGTCGTACCGCCGTATGCCCGTCCTCGTGAGCGCGGTGTGCCGCCCCGGCCCTGTGGCCGTCCGTGTTCCAGCGCTGAGCTCCGCCGTACCCGGTGTTTCGGGGGACGGGTTACTCGCCGGGGCGGACGAGGCCGGTTTCGTAGGCGAAGACGATGGCCTGGGCGCGGTCGCGCAGCCCGAGTTTGGTCAGCACGCGGCCCACATGTGTCTTGACCGTCTGCTCGGCCACGAACAGCTTCTGGGCGATCTCCTGGTTGGACATCGCCTGGGCGACCAGGATCAGCACCTCCGTCTCGCGTTCGGTCAGCTCCTCCGGCCGCCTCCCCGACGGCGGACGGGGCCCGCCCAGCCGGGCGAACTCGTGGATCAGCCGCTTGGTGATGGCCGGCGCGATGAGCGCGTCGCCGGCGGCGACCACGCGGACGGCCTCGGCGAGCTGGGCCGCCGAGGCGTCCTTGAGCAGGAACCCGCTGGCCCCCGCCCGCAGCGCCTCGTAGACGTAGTCGTCGAGGTCGAACGTGGTCAGGATGAGCACCTTCGACGCCGGGCACGCCGCCAGCACCTCCCGGGTCGCCTCCAGCCCGTTCATGACCGGCATGCGCACGTCCATCAGCACCACGTCGGGGCTCAGCGCGACGGCCCGCGTCACCGCCTCACGGCCGTCGGCCGCCTCGCCCACGACCTCGATGTCCGGCTGGCCGCTCAGGAACACGGTGAACCCCGTACGGACCATTCCCTGGTCGTCGGCGATCAGCACGCGGATCACGCGGCGCCCTCCCTCTCCTCGATCGGCAGCCCTGCGGCCGGCCCGCTTGATGACTCGACCGACGGTTCCGTCGGCAACGCGGCGCTCACCTGGTAACCGCCGCCGCGCGTGGGCCCGGCGTCGAGCGTGCCGCCGAGCAGCGCCGCGCGTTCCCGCATGCCCACCAGTCCCTGGCCCGCGCCGGGCGCCGCCGCGGGGGAGCGGCCGGGGCCGTTGGCGACGCGCAGGCGCAGCGTGCTGGCGTCGGCGGTGATCTCGACGATGACGCTCGATCCCGGCGCGTGCCGCATCGCGTTGCTGAGCGACTCCTGCACGATCCGGTACGCCGACAGCCCCACCGCGGGCGACAGCCGCCCGATCGGCCGCCGCCGGTCGACCGCCACGGTCAGCCCCGCGTTGCGGGCGTTGGCCACCAGCTCCTCCAGCCGGTCGAGGCCGGGCTGCGGCGCGGTGTCGGTGCGGCCCTCGGGGTCGCGCAGCACCCCGAGGACCTGACGCAGCTCGTTGATGGCCTCCAGGGACAACGCGCGGATCTCGGCCAGCCCCGCCTCCAGCTGGGACGCGTCGCCCGCGGCCCTGAGCGGCACGGCCTCGGCCTGGATGGCGATCACCGACATGTGGTGGGCCACCACGTCGTGCAGCTCGCGGGCGATGCGGGCGCGCTCCTCCAGCACCGCCTGCGCGCCCTCGGCCTGCCGGGTGCGCCGCTCCTCCTCGATGAGCAGGGCCGTGGCGTTGCGCCGGGCGCGCACGTTGTAGCCGAACAGCAGGACGACCACGGCCACGCCGGCCACCACCGGCGTCGAGTCGACGTCGACGGCCAGGCACAACAGGACGGTGAGGATCCCGGCCCCCACCGTGATCCGCCGATCGCAGCGCACGCCCACGGAATAGAGCGCCAGCAGGTACGCCACCCCCACCGCGACCGGGTAGGGCGCGTAGCCCTCGTCCTGCCCGATCGTGAGGCTGGCGCAGACGGCGACGGGGGTCAGCACGGCGGCCGCCCGCCAGGCCGCCAGCGGCCACCGGTTGCGCAGCACCACGGGCAGGCCGGCGGCCAGGGCCGCGAGGACGACGGCGCCGCCCCAGAGCGGCGCGGGATCGCCGGGCGTGGCGGCGGCCCGCTCGTTCCACTCCAGGGTCGTGGACAGCGTCACGCCGAACAGCTCCACGCCCAGCAGGAGCTCGGCGATCTGCAACAGGCTGTACGTCTTCACCGGGACCAGCGGCGCCAGCCATCGGGGCACCGGCATCCGCAGCCACCGGGAACGCGGCCGGGACGGGGGATCGGCGCTGCCCGTCAGCAACGCGAGCGTGAAGGGCCGCAGCACGGCCAGCGAGGCCCGCCACAGCGCCACGGCGAACCGCCCGGCCGCTCCTCCGGACGACTCCAGAGGGCCGGTGCGCGCGTCGCCCCGGGAGGCGAGGGGCGCGGAGCGCCGGGCACGGTGATTCACCTGGTCAAGGATACGGAAAGGCGGGCGGCCGGACGTCAGACCAAGGTCTGATCCTGACGTCACCCTCAGGTATCACTTACAACATTACGATCGCCGTGAGCGAACATCGGCAAGGTTGGGAACAACGGCGCGCTCCAATGAATTGAGTCGGTATAACTCAACCCTTTGGAGTTCGCATGAGTGAGAGCTTGATCCTCCCGGTCCTGCCGCTCGACGACGAGGTCGTCCTGCCGGGCATGGTGGTTCCGCTGGACCTGTCCGACTCCGAGGTGCGCGCTGCGATCGACGCGGCCCGCGCGTCCGGTGGTAACAAGCCGCGGGTCCTCCTCGTTCCCCGGATCGACGGCCGTTACGGCGCCGTCGGCGTCCAGGCCGTGATCGAGCAGGTCGGAAGGTTGCCCGGCGGTGAGCCCGCCGCCGTGGTCCGCGGTGTCAACCGCGTGCGCGTGGGCACCGGCACCACCGGCCCCGGCGCCGCACTGTGGGTCGAGGCCGACACGATCGACACGGTTCCGGCCGGCGAGCGCGCCCAGGAGCTGGCCAAGGAGTACAAGGCCCTGGCCACCACCATCCTGCAGAAGCGCGGCGCCTGGCAGGTCGTCGACCAGGTCAACCAGATCGACGACCCCTCGGTGCTGGCCGACAGCTCCGGCTACACCCCGTGGCTGACCACCGCCCAGAAGGTCGAGCTGCTGGAGGCCGCCGACCCGGCCGACCGCCTGGCCAGGCTCATCGAGTGGTCCCGCGAGCACCTCGCCGAGCTCGACGTCGCCGAGACGATCCGCAAGGACGTCCAGGAGGGCATGGAGAAGCAGCAGCGTGAGTTCCTGCTGCGCCAGCAGCTCGCCGCGGTCCGCAAGGAGCTGAAGGAGCTCAACGGCGACACCGCCGAGAGCGAGGAGGAGGACTACCGGGCCCGCGTCGAGGCCGCCGACCTGCCGGAGAAGGTGCGCGAGGCCGCACTCAAGGAGGTCGACAAGCTGGAGCGCACCTCCGACCAGTCCCCGGAGGGCGGCTGGATCCGCACCTGGCTCGACACGGTGCTCGACATCCCGTGGAACGAGCGTACCGAGGACAACTACGACATCGCGGGCGCGCGGGCCGTGCTCGACGCCGACCACACGGGCCTCGACGACGTCAAGGACCGCATCATCGAGCACCTCGCCGTGCGCAAGCGCCGCCAGGACAAGGGGCTCGGCGTGGTGAGCGGCCGGCGCAGCGGCGCCGTCCTGGCGCTCGCCGGTCCTCCCGGGGTCGGCAAGACGTCCCTGGGCGAGTCGGTGGCGCGCGCGATGGGCCGCAAGTTCGTCCGGGTCGCGCTCGGCGGCGTACGGGACGAGGCCGAGATCCGCGGACACCGGCGCACCTACGTCGGCGCCCTGCCGGGCCGCGTCGTCCGGGCCATCCGCGAGGCCGGCTCGATGAACCCGGTCGTCCTGCTCGACGAGGTCGACAAGGTCGGCGCCGACTACCGCGGCGACCCCACGGCGGCGCTGCTGGAGGTCCTCGACCCGGCCCAGAACCACACCTTCCGCGACCACTACCTCGAGGTCGAGCTCGACCTGTCCGACGTGCTGTTCCTGGCCACGGCCAACGTGCTGGAGGCCATCCCCGGCCCGCTGCTCGACCGCATGGAGGTCGTCACCCTCGACGGCTACACCGAGGACGAGAAGGTCGCCATCGCCCGCGACCACCTGCTGCCCAGGCAGCTGGAGCTCGCCGGGCTGACCTCCGAGGAGGTCAAGGTCGACGACGGCGCGCTGCGGCGGCTGGCCGGCGAGTACACCCGCGAGGCCGGCGTGCGCTCGCTGGAGCGGGCGGTCGCCAGGATCCTGCGCAAGGTGGCGGCCAAGGACGAGCTGCCCGTCACGGTCGGCCCGGACGACCTGGTCGGCTACATCGGCAGGCCGCGGTTCGTGCCGGAGTCGTCGCTGCCCGAGTCCACCCAGCGCACCTCCGTGCCGGGCGTGGCCACGGGCCTGGCGGTGACCGGGGCCGGCGGCGACGTCCTCTACGTGGAGGCGTCGCTGGCCGACCCGGAGACCGGCGAGACCGGCCTGACCCTGACCGGCCAGCTCGGCGACGTGATGAAGGAGTCGGCCCGGATCGCGCTGTCCTACCTGCGCTCGCACGGCGCGGAGCTGGAGCTGCCGGTCACCGCGCTGAAGGACCGCTCGGTGCACGTGCACTTCCCCGCGGGCGCCGTCCCCAAGGACGGTCCCTCGGCGGGCGTGACGCTGACGACCGCGCTGGCCTCGCTCCTGTCGGGCCGCCAGGTCCGCGCCGACGTCGCCATGACCGGTGAGATCTCGCTGACCGGGCGGGTCCTGCCGATCGGCGGCGTCAAGCAGAAGCTGCTGGCCGCCCACCGGGCGGGCATCACCACGGTGCTCATCCCGGCCCGCAACGAGCCCGACCTGGACGACGTGCCCGAGGAGGTGCGCAACGAGCTGACCATCCACGCGGTCAGCGACGTGCGCGAGGTCCTCGACATCGCGCTGACCCCGGCCGAGGTCGCCACCACGGTCGCGGCCTGACGCCGCGCCCGGGGGCTGCCCCGGCACCGCCCCGCCGCACCCGGCCTCCCGGATGCGGCGGGGCGGCTCCATGTACGGGGGCCTGAACAAACGGCGCGCGAGGGGCCGGGAACGAGCCGGTGAATGGGGTCAGCCGGTGAGCAGCAGCGACTCCAGTTCCTCCAGCAGCGTCATGACCCGGGCCGCGCGTTCGGGATCGTCGCCGACCGCCGCGCGCACCGCCTCCTCCACCGGTCCGGCCGCCCGGCGGTGGACCGCGGCCAGCGCCGGTTCCGTCAGCGTGACCAGGGTGCGCCGCCCGTCGCCGGGGTCGGGTTCGGTCCGGACGAGGCCGCGCTCGCGCATCCGGGCCACCGAGGCCGACACGTGGCTCTGGACGAAGCCCGTCCTGGCCTGGATCTCGCCGACGGTGCCGCCCGGGTGGCGCAGCACGTCCTCGAAGACGGCCTCCTCGCCGGGGGTGAGGGGCGGGCCCTTGGTCTCGCCGGCCGCCGTCTTCGACAGGTCCACCAGCCGCCGTCCGAGCCTGCGCAGTCGTGCCACGTTCATGGTGGCCGATTGTATCGCTGGAGATGTATCGTCAGCGATATGAATGAGGTGGCGAGGACGGCGGTGGGCGCGGCCTGGTTACGGGCGCGCGAGAGCGAACGGCCCGACCGGCTGTTCGAGGACCCGTACGCGGGCGCCTTCGTGGCGGCGGCGGACGCCGGGTCGCCGGACGCGGGGCGGGGGAGCGGAGCGGGTGATCTCTTCAGCGCCCACCTGGTGTTCCGGACCAGGTTCTTCGACGACCACCTGAGCGGTTCCGGCTGCGACCAGGTCGTCCTGCTGGCCGCCGGGCTCGACGCCCGCGCCTTCCGGCTGGACTGGCCGCCGGGCGTGCGGCTGTTCGAGCTCGACCTGCCCGAGCTGCTGGCGTTCAAGGACGGCGTGCTGCGCGGGCTGGCCGCGACGGCGCGGTGCGAACGCGTCCCGGTGCCGGTGGACCTGCGCGAGGACTGGCCGGGCAGCCTGCGCGCGGCCGGGTTCGACCCCGCGCGGCCGACGGCCTGGCTGATCGAGGGCCTGCTGATCTACCTGAGCCCGGCCGAGGCCGGGCGGCTTCTCGACGGCGTGTGCGCGCTGTCGGCCGCGGGCAGCAGGCTCGCCTTCGAGTACGACCCGGCCGCGAACGCCGTGCTCGCCGATCGGGCGCGTACGATGCCCGAGCTGCGGCGGATCGCCACCCTCTGGAAGGGCGGCCCGGGCGCGGACGCCGTCGCCCGGCTGACGGCCCGCGGCTGGCGGACGCGGACGGTCGAAGCCGCCGCCCTCGCCACCCGGTACGGCCGCCCCGCCCCGCGCGGCGGTTTCCTCACCGCGGTGCTGAGTGACGCAGATCACCACAATTCCCCGGAATAGGAGTATGTAACGGCGGCGTTAGCACCGGCGTGAACGAGGCATACGCGAACGACCACCGCGCCCACCGGGACGCCATGTGTTGTCGCATGCGTATGGGGCGAATGCCGGCCCGTTAGAGACCAGATCCCCGCCCGTTCTCCTCGAAGGTCACCATGATCCACACTTTTTGCTTCGTGCTGCGCAGGCTGAGCCACCTGCCGTTCCCTCCGGGCAGCCACTAGATCCCACCGCTCCGACGGTGATGTTCGTGTAAGGAAGCGGCCCGCCACCCGGCCGCTCTCACTCGTGGGGAAATTTCGTGATCCAGGCTTCCGGCCTGCGCAAGCAGTACGGCCAGACCGTCGCGCTCGACGGCGTCGACCTGCATGTGCGCGAGGGCGAGATCTACGGCGTGCTCGGCCAGAGCGGCGCCGGCAAGAGCACGCTGCTGCGCTGCGTCAACCTGCTCGAACGCCCCACCGCGGGCACGGTCACCGTCGCCGGGCAGGACCTGACCGCCCTGCCCGGCCGCGAGCTCAACCGCGCCAGGCAGCGCATCGGCATGATCCACCAGCACTTCGCGCTGCTGTCCTCGCGCACGGTGGCCGGCAACGTCGCCTTCCCGCTGGAGGTCATGGGCGTGCCCAGGGCCGAACGGCAGCGGCGTGTGGCCGAGCTGCTCGACCTCGTCGGCCTCCAGGGACGCGGCGGCGACCGCCCCCACCAGCTCTCCGGCGGCCAGAAGCAGCGCGTCGGCATCGCCAGGGCGCTGGCGGGCAACCCGTCGGTGCTGCTGTCGGACGAGGCCACCTCCGCGCTGGACCCGGCCACCACCCAGTCGATCCTCGCCCTGCTCAAGCGGCTCAACGCCGAGCTGGGCCTGACGATCCTGCTCATCACCCACGAGATGAACGTCGTCAAGAGCGTCTGCGACTCGGTCGCGATCATGGCCGGGGGCCGCGTCGAGGAGTCGGGGGCGATCGCCGACCTCATCAGGACCCCCGGATCCCGCCTGACCAGGGAGATCTTCCCGCTGCCCGAGCCGGCTCCGGCCGGTTCCGTCACGCTCACCTTCACCGGTGACCCGGGCCGTCCGCTGGTCTCGGAGATGGCGCGCAAGTTCGACGTGGACGTCAACATCCTCGGCGGCTCGATCGAGGAGCTGGCCGGCGGTTCGGTCGGCCGCCTGCGTGTGGCGCTGACCGGCGCCGAGTCCTCCTCGGCGCTGTCGTTCCTGCGGGAGTCGGGGTTGCTCGTCGAAGTCGCGGGGGAGGCCGCATGACCTGGGAAGAGATCGCGCCGCTGCTGTGGCCGGCCACGTGGGAGACCGCCCAGATGGTGGGCTGGGCCACGCTGTTCACCGTGCTGTTCGGGCTGCCGCTCGGCGTGGCGCTGGTGGCCTTCGACCGGGACGGGCTGCGCCCGCTGCCGGCGTTGAAGTCCGTGCTGGGGATCGTCGTCAACATCGGGCGGTCGCTGCCGTTCATCGTGCTGATGATCGCGATCATCCCGTTCACCCGGCTCGTCATCGGGACCACGATCGGCACGGCGGCCGTGGTGGTGCCGCTGACCGTGGGGGCCGTGCCGTTCTTCGCCCGGCTGGTCGAGACGGCGCTGCGCGAGGTCGGCACCGACGTCGTCCAGGCCGCGCAGGCCATGGGGGCGAGCCGGACCGCCATCGTGCGCAAGGTCCTGCTGCCCGAGGCGCTGCCGGGCCTGGTGTCGGGGCTGACCGTCACGATCGTCGCGCTCATCGGGTACTCGGCCATGGCGGGCACCGTCGGCGGCGGCGGGCTCGGCGATCTGGCCGTGCGCTACGGCTACCAGCGGTTCGAGACGCTCGTGATGATCGTGACCGTCGTCCTGCTCATCGTCATCGTGCAAATTCTGCAGAGTCTGGGCGACTGGGTCGCTCGGCGCATTTCACATAAGTAAGGGAAAAATCATGAAGATTCGCTCGATATTGGGTGCTGCTGCGCTGTCCTTGTTGCTCGCTGCATGCGGTACGTCGCAGTCCGCGACCACCACCCCCGCCGCCGAGTCGGCCGACACGGTGCTGAAGGTGGGCGCGAGCCCCGTCCCGCACGGCGAGATCCTGAAGTTCGTCAAGGACAACCTGGCCCCGGCCGCCGGGCTGAAGCTGGAGATCGTCGAGTTCACCGACTACGTCCAGCCGAACGTGCAGCTCGACGAGGGCCAGCTGAACGCCAACTTCTTCCAGCACAAGCCCTACCTGGACGACTTCAACGCCTCCAAGGGCACCAAGCTGAGCTTCGTCACCCCGGTGCACCTGGAGCCGCTCGGCCTGTACTCCAAGAAGATCACCTCGCTGTCGGCGCTGGCGGACGGGGCCACCGTGGCCGTCCCCAACGACGCCACGAACCTCGGCCGCTCGCTCAAGCTGCTCGCCGACAACGGCCTGGTCAAGCTCAAGGACGGCGCGGGCACCGCGGCCACCGAGCGCGACGTCACGGACAACCCCAAGAAGCTGCAGTTCAAGCCCCTTGAGGCGGCCCAGCTCCCGCGCTCGCTCGAGGACGTGGACGCCGCCGTGATCAACGGCAACTACGCCATCGAGGCCGGGCTCAAGCCCGCCAGCCAGGCGCTGGTGCTGGAGAAGACCGAGGGCAACCCGTACGTCAACGGGCTCGTCGTCCAGGCCGGCCACGAGAAGGACGCCAACATCGTCACCCTCGGCAAGCTGCTCCAGGACCCGAAGGTCAAGGACTTCATCAAGCAGAAGTACGAGGGCTCGGTGATCCCCGCCGAGTGATCCGCGCCGAGTGGTCCGCGCCGAGTGATCCCGGCGTCGGCCGACGCCGAAGCCGCGGCTTCCCCATCGGGGAGCCGCGGCTTCGGCGCGCCCTAGCGCCGCCGCCGACGGACCGAATACTGTTCTAATATGTACCCGGGAGCCATCGCAGCCGTCACCCCCGACAAGCCCGCTGTGATCATGGCGGGCTCCGGGCAGGTCCTCACCTACCGCGAGCTCGAAGAGGAGTCCAACCGCCTGGCTCACGCCTTCCGCGCGGCCGGGCTCAAGCCCGGCGACCACGTCGCCTTCATGCTCGCCAACCACCCGCTCTTCCTGGCCGTCGCCTGGGCCGCGCACCGCGCGGGCCTGTACTACACGCCGATCAGCTCCCGCCTGCAGACCGACGAACTCGCCTACATCGTGGACAACTGCGGCGCCCGGGTCTTCATCTCCAGCGCGAACCTGGCGGAGGTGGCCACCTCGATCACCGACGCCACGCCGCGGGTGGAGCTGCGGCTCATGCTCGACGGCCTCGCCGAGGGCTTCGCCTCCTACGAGGAGACGGTGGCCGGCTGCCCGGTCACCCCGATCGCCGACGAGTGCCAGGGCGCCGACATGCTCTACTCCTCCGGCACGACCGGGCGTCCGAAGGGCGTCAAGGTGGCCGCCTCGCTGGCCCCGCTGACCGAGTCGAACACGCTGGTCCGACTCATCCAGGCGCTGTTCGCGCCGTCGGCCGACAGCGTCTACCTCTCGCCCGCGCCGCTGTACCACGCCGCGCCGCTGCGCTACTGCCTGTCCTTCCAGCGGCTCGGCGCCACGGTGGTGGTGATGGAACGCTTCGACCCCGAGGAGTACCTGCGGCTGGTCGAGCGGTACGGGGTGACGCACTCGCAGCTCGTCCCGACGATGTTCATCAAGATGCTGAAGCTGCCGGAGGAGACCCGGAAGAAGTACGACCTGTCGTCGCTGGTCTGCGCCATCCACGCGGCCGCGCCGTGTCCCGTGCCGGTCAAGGAGCAGATGATCTCCTGGTGGGGGCCGGTGATCCACGAGTACTACGCGGGCACCGAGGGCAACGGCTTCCTCTACGTCGGCTCCCAGGACTGGCTGGAGCACAGGGGCACGGTCGGCCGCTCGCTGCTCGGCGTCGTGCACATCTGCGACGAGGAGGGCGAGGACCTGCCGCCGGGCGAGCACGGCACGGTCTACTTCGAGAACGGCGCCCGCTTCGAGTACCACGGCGACCCCGACAAGACCCGCTCGGCGCAGGACCCGAAGGGCCGGGGCTGGACCACCCTCGGCGACATCGGCTACCTGGACGCCGACGGTTTCCTGTACCTCACGGACCGCCGCTCGTACATGATCATCTCGGGTGGGGTGAACATCTACCCGCAGGAGGCCGAGAACGTGCTGGCCGTGCATCCCAAGGTGGCCGACGTGGCCGTGTTCGGCGTACCGGACGAGGAGATGGGGGAGCAGGTCAAGGCCGTGGTCCAGGCGATGACTGCGGCGGAGGCGGGGCCGGCGCTGGAGGCGGAGCTGATCGCGTACTGCCGGGAGCGCCTGGCCCACTACAAGTGCCCGAAGTCGGTCGACTTCCGCGACGAGCTTCCGCGCCACCCGACCGGCAAACTCTACAAACGCCTCCTGAGGGACGAATACTGGCCCGCCCGCACCTGACCACAGGGCCGCGATCACGCGACCGGCGTCCAGGATGTCCCGTGGTGGACGGGCCGAGGCTGCGAGAGGAAGCCCGGTCCGTCGCCGCCTCTGGCGCGTGCGCAGGTCGATGGGGGAGGCTCGGTAATGCCCCCGGCCCTGCCACGGGCCGGGGGCGAACAGTCCGGGACCGACACCCGGGGGCCCGTTCCCGCGAGGCGGCGACCCCTCATCCCCCGGCCGCCCCTGGCGGCCGGGCCGGCGTGACGGCCCCGCACCGACCTGGACGGGAGACGAGCATGACCAACATCGGAGTCCCTGAGATCCTCGCTCTTCTGGTGATCCTCGCCCTCGGGGCGTTGATCTTAGGAGGCATCGTGTTCGTGGCGGTGAGGCTCGCCAACCGCGGCCGGCGGTAGCCCCGGCGCCGGACGCCTCGTCGACAACGCCGCTCTGGCCGCCTAGGGTGCGGGCCATGACGGAGCGTCTCACCATGGCTCGGTGCGAGTGCGGCGCGGCCGCCGGACCGCTGGGCGCCTGCGTGGACTACTACCACGCCGTCCTGTCCGAGGAGCAGGCCGATCCCGGCATGTACAGGTGGCACGCGGTGGTGGTCTGCGCGTACTTCCTGCAGCATCCGTCCGGGGCGCACCCGAAGTACCTCGACGGCCAGTTCCGCCAATTGCAGCTCTGCCTGGACCGGGGTCTGGACGCGCTGCTTCGCGTGGGAGCCCGCGAGGTGGCCAGGAACAGGCACGGGGCGCGGCCGGCCCACGACCTGGAACCGTTGTCGGCGTACGAGCCGCTCCCGCCGGGCGGGCCGCCCCGGCACTTCCGCGCCACGTTCAGCGACCTCCCGGTCCGCGACGGCAGCTTCGTGTCCGACGGCCATCCGGCCTACGGCCGGCGCATCGAGACGATCGCCGCAGCCACGGTGGAGTCCTGGCGCTCCCTCCAGACCTGACCCCGCCCCAGACGGACGCCGTGGCTCCTCGTTGCCGGATCGTGGACCCGGCAGCTATCGGATCTTGATCTCGGGATGGCAGCCTCTCGACCCGTGACCTCTTCAGCAGGCGAGCCCGCCGACGACCAAGTCCCCGTCCAGGTCCCCGTCCTCGTGGCGTCCACCGGAGGGGACGGTGACCCCGCCACGGCGGTGCGCGTGGTCGGCACCGTGGCCATCTGGCTGGGCTTGGCGCTGTCGGTGCTCACCATCGTCACGCCGTGGCAGGACGAGCCCACCGCGTGGCTGCTCGTCTACCTGGTGATCGCCCTGGGCGGCTTCGCCCTGCGCATCGAAGCGGCCGTCCGCGCCCGCCGGTGAACCCGCCGCCCCGGCTGCGCCGCACCCCGTACGAGCGTGGTTTGTAGATTCTTTTCTGCTTTTGTGGCCCGAAGTCCGGCCGGTGAGCAGCGCGGATAAGGTGTGAGTGAGTCGTCTCACAGAGTTCCGATCAGCGCCTTAACCAGGTCTTACGCCCCTCTTGGCACCCTTGAGTCATAGGGACTTGAGGGAGATGACAGATGAACGCGAACGAGCCTCGCGAGCAGGGCACCGGTGGGTGGAGCCAGTTCGGCGCCACCCCGCCGGCCGCCGGGGGCTTCCCCCGGCGGGACACGATCGTCATGGAGCAGCCGCCTCCTCCTCCGCCGTCCACCCCCGTCAAGGCGCGGCTCAACGCCGGGCAGAAGGCCGTCGCCGGGCTCGCGCTGGCCGCGATGGCCATCGGCGGCGGTGTCGTGGGGGCCGCCGTCGCGACCGCGTTCCAGCCCGAGCCGCAGCAGGTGGTCAGCGCGCCGAGCCCGGTGCTCAGGGCCGCCTCCAGCCAGCTCTCCACCGCTGAGGTGGCCGAGCGGGTGCAGCCGTCGGTGGTCATGATCCAGGGGCAGACGGGCGAGGGGTCGGGGGTCGTGCTCTCCGAGGACGGCCTCATCCTCACCAACAACCACGTGGTCGTCGGCGCCTCGCAGGGCGGGGGTCAGATGACGGTCAAGTTCAGCGACGGGAAGACGGCCAAGGCCAGGGTCGTGGGCACCGACCCGGCCACCGACCTCGCGGTCATCAAGGCCGAGGACGTCTCGGGCCTGACCAAGGCCACGCTGGGCGACAGCGACCAGCTCAAGGTCGGCGACGACGTGCTGGCCATCGGCAGCCCCCTCGGCCTGGACGGGTCGGTCAGCAGGGGCATCGTCAGCGCCCTGAACCGTACGCTCAAGCTGGGCGGCGAGCAGCGTCAGCAGCTTCCCCCCGGGTTCGGCGGCGAGCAGCAGCAGGCCCCGGTGGAGGGCACCACCATCGGCGACGTCATCCAGACCGACGCCGCCATCAACCCCGGCAACTCCGGCGGCGCGCTGGTGAACGCGGCGGGCGCGCTCGTCGGCATCAACACCGCCATCGCCTCCGACGCGGCCGGCGGCGGCGTCGGCTTCGCGATCCCGGTCAACACCGCCAAGCAGGTCGCCGAGCAGCTCATCAAGAGCGGCAAGGTCAGCCATGCCTTCCTCGGCGTGAGCGTCACCGACGCCACCGGCGACGTGCCCGGCGCGCTGATCCGGCAGGTGACCGCGGAAAGCCCGGCGGCCAAGGCCGGGCTGCAGGAGGGCGACCTCATCACCAAGATTGGGGACACACCTGTTGACTCAGGCGATACCGTTGTTGGACAGGTCAGAGGTTTCAAACCGGGCCAACAGGTCAAGATCACATATATGAGGGACGGTCGGTCCGCGGAGGCCACCGTCACCCTCCAAGAGAAGAAGTAAACACCAGGACCCCCTCCCGGAGACGGGTGTGCCGTTGAGATCGCTGCGGACTCGGCGGCACACCCCCCCATCAGGCGAAACGCCGGCCCTCGTCACGGCGGTACGCCCACGTCGCGGCGGCCGCCGCGATCACCGTCCAGACGCCCAGCATGATCAGCGCGATGCTGTCAGGGCGGGCCCCCGAAATGGCCGCCCAGATCAGCTCGGCCGCGCCCCTGGACGGAACGTACGGCGAGACGGCCTCCACGATGTCCGGCAGGATCTGCGGCGGCAGGATCAGCCCGCCCACGATCGCCACGGGGAAGAAGACGATCTGCGCCACCGCGAGCGCCGCCTTCGACGGCAGCGTCAGGCCGAGGAACAGGCCGATCAGCATGAACGGCACCCCTCCGCCGACCAGCGCGGCCAGCCCCAGGGCCAGCCGGACCGGCGTGATGACCGCCTCGGTCAGCAGGGCCGCGACCACCAGCACCGGCACCACCGACAGCAGCATGAGGACCACCGTCGAGACCATCCGCCCGGCCAGGCGCGGGAACGGCCCGGCGGGCAGCGTGCGCGTGTAGGGGTCCCAGGGCTGCTCGCGATCCTGTGATACCGACGCGCTGAGCCCGATCACCGCCGAGGACATGGCGCCGAAGAACATCAGCGCCCCCGTCGCCGACGTCGCCGCCGCCGGGTCGCCGCCCGCGAACGGCACCACGAACGCCAGCATCGAGATGGCCGGGAACATGGAGCTGGCCAGGATCCCGATGGGCACCCTGAACTGCTCGACGAGCTGCAGCCGGGTGTGGGCCACGATCAGGCTAGACATGCGCGCTCTCCTTGGGGGGCGAGGTCGAGGTGATGGTGAGGAAGGCCTCCTCCAGCGTGGTCGGCCTGACCTCCAGCCCCGAGAACGGGATGCCGCTGCGCACCAGCTCGACCACCAGCCGGTCGGGATCGGTGGTCAGCAGGCTGACGCGGCCGTCCTGGCGTTCGGTGCTGAGCACGCCGGGCAGCTCGGGCAGGTCCTCGGCGTCGAGCGAGACGCGCCGCACCCCCACCATGTCGCGCACGGCCCGCACGGTGTCGTCGGCCAGGACGCGTCCCTGCCCGACGACGACCACGCGCTGGGCCAGCGCCTCGATCTCCTCCAGGTAGTGGCTGGTCAGGACGACCGTGCCGCCTTCGGCGTGGAAGGCCTGGATGCCGTCCCACAGGGTGCGCCTGGCCTCGACGTCGAGGCCGGTCGTCGGCTCGTCCAGGAACACCAGGCGCGGGCGGCCGGCGAAGGCCAGCGCCACGGCCAGGCGCCGCTTCTGGCCGCCGGACAGCCCGCCCACCTGCCGCTTGACCAGGTCGCTCAGGCCGAAGCGGTCGAGCAGTTCGTCCCTGCCGAGCGCGTCGGGGAAGTGGGCGCGCACGAAGTCGGCGATCTCGCCGACCCGCAGCGACTCGGGCAGGCCGGTCTCCTGCGGGGTCACGCCGATGCCCCGGCGGATGACGGGATCCTGGGGCGAGCCGCCGAACAGCTCGACCGTGCCGGAGGTCGGGCGGCGCAGCCCGACGAACAGGTTGATCAGGGTGGACTTGCCCGCGCCGTTCGGGCCGAGCAGGCCGACCAGCTCTCCTGCCCGGATGTCGAGCGAGACGCGGTCGAGCGCGAGCACGTCCCCGTAGCGGCGGGTGACCTCCACCGTTCTGGCGAGGGCCGTCATGGGGTTCCTCCAGCGTTGTCGAGCAAGGCGCGGATCGCCTTGGTGTAGTCCTCGAAGGCCAGCCGTCCGCGCTGGGTGAGCGCGACGTAGGTGACGGGGGTGCGGCCCTTGTGGGTCTTGGTGATGCGGACGTAACCGGCGTCCTCCAGCTTGGTCAGGTGCACCGAGAGGTTGCCGGCCGTCATCCCGAGCAGGTCCTTCAGCGAGGGGAAGGCGATCTCGTCGCGCCCGCCGAGGGTGTTGAGCGTGGCGACCACCCGCAGCCTGGCCTGCGCGTGGATCACCGGGTCGAGCTCGGGGACGGCCCCGTCGGGGCTCACATCCGCCGCCGCAGCACGACGCCGGCCGCGATGTAGCCGCCGCCGGTCAGCACGGCCGTCAGCAGCGCGTGCCAGCCGGCGCCGAGCATGACGCCCACGCCGTTGACCACCGCCGCCCACACGCCGACGAAGAACATCGGCCAGTACGTCCAGATCGCGCCGCCGGCCATGTAGAGCAGCGCGACGAGCATCATGAATCCGCCGCCCCACAGCAGGCCGCTCTCGGTGGCCGGGAGCTGGGGGCTGACGCGGATGGCGAGCACCGTCATGGAGACCAGGCCGGCCGCCCAGGCGTAGCCGTACATCATGCCCTTGGCCGAGGTCTCGCCGCGGACCTGCGCCCCCATCTTCACCATGCCGAAGATCGCGATCGCCCCGGCCAGCGACATGCCCGCGAACAGCACCATGAGCGCCTGCGGGCGGGAGATCGGCGCGTAGGGGACGCCGTCGAGGCCGTAGTGCAGGAACAGCGCCGTGAAGCCGAGCAGCCAGGCCACGCCCCAGGGCACGTAGAGCAGCACCGGGTCGCCGTGCAGGCGCCGGACCGTGGCGGTGCGCTGCTGCTCGATCAGCCGCAGCGTCTCCTCGGGAGTACGCGCCCGATCGTCGTCCACCATGCCAACTCCTCTTTACCGCAAACAGGTTTGCATCATAAACCTGATGGCGGCGCAAACTCAAAGCGAGGGCAAGAGGAACGGCTACCGCCGGGTCAGCGCCTCGGACTCCCACAGGTCGCGGTAGTACCCGGGCGCCGCCACCAGCTCGTCGTGCCGTCCGCGCTGGACGACGCGGCCCTCGTCGAGCACCACGACCTCGTCCACCGACTCCAGGCCCTTGAGCCGATGGGTCACCAGCACGGTGGTGCGGTCGCGGATGACGTCCAGCAGGTCGGCCATCAGACGGTCGGCGGTCTCCTCGTCGAGCGCCTCGGCGGGCTCGTCCAGCAGCAGCACGGGCGGGTCGTACAGCAGCGCCCTGGCCAGGGCCAGGCGCTGGAGCTGGCCGCCGGAGACGGTCCTGCCGTCCTCGCCGAGCTCGGCGTCCCAGCCGGTGCGCTCGACCCACGGGCCGAGCCTGGCCTCCCGCACGGCCGCCGTCAGCCGCTCGTCGCCGGCGTCCGGCCCGGCCAGGCGCAGGTTGTCGCGCAGGGTGGTGCGGAAGATGTACGGGTCCTGGGTGAGGCCGGTCATCAGGGTGCGGACGTCGTCGCCGGACAGGTCGCGCAGGTCGGTCCCGTTGACGCGCACTCTTCCCGACTCGGGCTCGACCAGGCGCATCAGCGCGGCCAGCAGCGTGCTCTTGCCCGCCCCGCTCGGGCCCACGATCGCCACCCGGCGGCCCGGGGTCAGGCGCAGGGAGACACCGTCGAGTGCGGGCCGCGCGGCGCCGGGGTGGCGGACGACGAGGTCGTCGACCTCGACCGTCAGCGGAGCCGACGGCACGGGCGCGGGCGCGGCCGGCTCGGCGACGGCCGGCGCGGCAGCGCGGACCTCGCGCAGCCGCCGGATCGCTGCGGTGATCCCGGCCATCCGCTCGCCCGCCGCCGCCAGCGGCAGCACCGGCTCGAACGACACCAGCGCGGTCAGCGCGAGCACCGCCGTCGCGACGGAGCCGGCGCCCGCCCCCTGGGCGAGCAGCACGATGGCCGCCACCGTCAGGCCCTGGGCCAGCGTCCCGACCGCCAGGGCGGCGGCGTGCACGCGCGACTGGCGGCGCTCCAGCGCGGCCAGCGCCTCGTCGGCGGCCAGCGCGCCGGACAGCGCCCGCTCGCCCGCGCCGTAGGCGGCCAGGTCGGCCGAGCCGTGCACGAGGTCGGCCACGCGGGCCGCCAGCGCGGCCCTGGCCGGCGCGATCCGGGCCGACCAGCGGCGCGCGGCGGCGGCGGTCGCGGCCGGCAGCAGCACGCCCGCCACCACGAGCCCGGCCACCAGCACCAGCGCGGTCAGCGGCAGCACGAACAGCCCGATGGCGACCGCGGCCAGCCCGGTCAGCAGCGCCGCGGCGGCCGGGAGCAGCGCGCGGACCAGCAGGTCCTGGACGGCCTCGGTGTCGTCCACCATGCGGCTGAGCAGGTCGGCGCCGCCGTGGCGGGGACGCTGGGGCGGGACGAGCGCCTGGTAGAGCCGCTCGCGGGTGCCGGCCTGGGCGCGCAGGGCCACGTCGTGGCCGGTGAGCCGTTCGGCGTAGCGGAAGACGCCCTTGCCGGTCGCGAACGCCCTGGTCGCCACGATGGCCACGCTCAGCGCGGCCAGGGACGGCTGCTGCGCGGCCCTGGTGATCAGCCAGGCTGCGGCCGCGATCAGCCCCAGCCCGGCCAGGTCGGCGGCCGCCCCGGCCAGCACGGCCCAGGCCAGGCGGGTGCCCATGCGCCGGTTCATCGCGCGCTCCCCTCGGGAAGGGAGACCGCGCTCTGCGGCTCCCGTTGACCGTCGCCGTCCGGGTGGGCCGGCGGCCGGTCGCGGGTGGTGTCGGCGACGACGCGGCCCTCGTGCACCCGCACGATCCGGTCGGCGAGGTCGATCATCGCGGGCCGGTGGGCGACGATGACGGCTGTGCGCCCCCGCGCCAGCTGCGCGGTGGCGGCCACGACGGCGGCCTCGCTGCGGCCGTCGAGGCGGGCGGTGGGCTCGTCGAGCAGCAGCGCCGTGGCGTCCGGGCGGCAGAAGCCGCGGGCCAGCGCCACGCGCTGCCGCTGGCCGGCCGACAGGTTCGCGCCGCGCTCGCCGACCACGGTGTCGAAACCCTGGGGCAGGCCGTCCACGAAGTCGGCGTGCGCGGCGGCGGCCGCCCGCCGGACCTCCTCCAGGGTGGTGCCGGGCGCGCCCAGCCGGATGTTGTCGGCCACGGAGGTGGTGAACAGGTGGGGCCGCTGCGGCACGTACGCCAGGGCTGCCCGCCAGCTGTCCAGGTCCAGCTCGCGCAGGTCGGCGCCGTCGACCAGGACGCGTCCCTCGGACGGGCGCAGGAAGCCCAGGACCAGGTGGAGGAGGGTGCTCTTGCCGCCGCCGCTCTCGCCGACCAGCGCCACGCGCTCGCCGGGCGCGATGGTGAGCGTCACGTTCTCCAGGGCGGGCTCGTCCCTGCCGGGGTAGCGGACGGTCACGTTCTCCAGGCGGATCTCCGGCGCTCCCTGCCCGTCGTACGGCCGGGCCGGGCCGGACGGGTCGCCGGCGGCCTCGTCCAGGACGGCGAAGGCCGCGTCGGCGGCGGCCACCCCCTCCATGGAGGCGTGGAAGCGGGTCCCCATGGCCCGCAGCGGCAGGTACGCCTCCGGCGCCAGCAGCAGCACCAGCAGCGCCGTCGTCAGGTCCAGCGACCCGCCGAGCAGCCGCAGCCCGATCGGCACCGCCACCAGCGCCAGTGACAGCGACGCGCACAGCTCCAGCACCAGCGACGACAGGAACGCCACCCGCAAGGTGCGCATGGTCGCGCCGCGGTGGGCGTCGGCGACCTGCCGGATGACCGTGGCCTGGTAGCGGGCCCGTCCGAAGGCGCGCAGCGTGGGCAGCCCGCGCACCACGTCGAGGAAGTGCCCGCCGAGCCGCGACAGGGCGTGGAACTGCCGCTCGGTGACGGCCTTGGTGGTCATGCCGACCAGCGCGCCGAAGACGGGGATCAGCGGCAGCGTCACCAGCACGATCACCGCGCTGCCCAGGTCGGCGGCGAACAGCCGGACCAGCACGGCCACCGGGACCACGGCCGCCACCGCGATCGAGGGCAGGTAGCCGGTCAGGTAGGCGTCGAGGCCGTCCAGGCCGCGGCCGGTCAGCGTGACGAGCTCGCCCGACCGGTGACCGGTCAGCCTGGACGGCCCCAGCTCGCCCAGGCGGGCCAGCAGCCGGTGGCGCAGCGCGGACTTCACGCCCGTCGCGGTGCGCCCGGCGAAGACGCCCTGCGTCCAGGCCAGCAGCGCCCGGACGCCCACGACGGCGGCGAGCGCCCCCAGCGCGGCGGTGGTGAACCGGCCCGACAGCACGCCGGCCAGCAGCTCGGCCTGCGCGAGCACGAGCAGCCCGGCGAGCACGGCCGCGACCATGGTGACGGTCAGGTGGCGGCGCACCGAGCGCTCGGCCCGCATGAGCCGCAGAAGATCCTTATGCACGTGGCCTTCAGAAGAACGAGGGGAGCGGGACGGCGCCCTTACCTGGCCGGAAAGTCCGCCATACCCATACTTGCGCGCCCAGCATGATCGGCGCGAACGGCAACACCATGACACTGAGCACATTCAACGTAGCCGCCGGCGCGCTGTGCTCCAGCAAGTACGGCATGGCCCCCGCCAGCAGGCCGATCGCGGGCAGCGCGGCCACCAGCCCGGACAGCAGCAGTGCCCGCCCCGACCGCACGGCCCCGAACGCGCCCGGCTCCCGCCAGGCCAGGAACGTCCACCCGTGGAAGGCGAACAGCAGCGTCACCAGCACGCCCAGCAGCACCCCGACCGGATTCACCGGCGAGGAGGCGAACCCGGTCGCGGCGGCGTGCAGCGCCATGCCCCACCCGAACGACAACCCCAGCGACCCGAACGCGATCATCGCGTCCCAGAAGCCGCGCCACCTCGCGCCGTCCAGCCGCCGCCGGAACCACAGCCCGGCGTCGCGCACGATCCAGCTCAGCAGCATGGCCACCACCAGCGGGTAGAGCCCGAACAGCACCTCGCCCTCCAGGCGCGGGTACACCCCGAACAGCGTCCCGGCCACCGCCACCAGCCACACCTCGTTGGCCAGCACGAACGGCGCCATCGCGGCCACCATGCGGTCGCGGTTGCCGCGCGTCCTGCCCAGCACCGGCAGCAGCAGGCCGACGCCGAGGTCGAAGCCCTCCAGGGCGAAGTACCCGGCCAGCAGCACCGCGAAGAACAGGAACCAGATCACTTCCATGTCAGCACTCCTAGTAGCTCAGCGCCGGGGCGGGCTCGGCGCCGGCCGGGACCGCCCCGAGGTCGAGGTCGCGCGGGCCGCGCCGGACGACCCGGGCGATGAGGACGTAGTCGACGACCGCCAGCAGCCCCAGCACGCCGGCGAACCCGATCAGCGAGGCCGTGACCATGCCCGAGGTCAGGCCGGGCGTCAGGGCGTCGGCCACGGTGAGCTTGTGCCAGACCATCCACGGCTGGCGGCCGATCTCCCTGGCCATCCAGCCCAGGATGGCCAGCGCGAACGGCACCGGGGTCATCACGATCAGCACGAGGTGCGTCCACCGCCAGCGCGGCAGCCAGTAGATGAGCGGTAGGAGCACGAACAGCAGCACGAACGCCAGCAGCTGGCCAATTTCGATCATGAGCCCGAGCGGCACCCCGGCGCCCGCGTCGCCGTCGAACTTGCCCTCCTGGACGCCGCCGAACTGCGCGTACCCGAAGCCCAGGGCCAGGAAGGCGCCGACCGCCGCCACGCCGACCCCCGTGCGCAGCGACTTGGTGAAGAACAGCGTCTCGCGGGTGCGCCGCCGCAGCTGGTACGCGCTGGCCCCGGCCAGCACCAGGCCGCCGGTCAGCAGCCCAGCGCCGATGACGTGGGGGAAGGAGAAGACCAGCGTCTTGTTGGTGAGCAGGGCGCCGAAGTCGACCAGCTCCAGCCGGCCGTTCCTGACCACCGAACCGGCCGGGTTCTGCAGGAAGGAGTTGGCGACCATGATGAAGAACGCGCTGGCGTACGCGGTCAGCGTCACCAGCCAGATGCAGGCCAGGTGCAGCCACTTGGGCAGCCGCCCCCACCCGAAGATCCACAGACCCAGGAACGTGGACTCCAGGAAGAAGGCCACCAGCGTCTCCATGGCCAGCGGCGCGCCGAACACGTCTCCGGCGTAGTGGGACAGCCCGCTCCACGACAGCCCGAACTGGAACTCCATCACCAGGCCGGTGACGATGCCCAGGGCGTAGTTGATGACGTAGATCTGCCCCCAGAACCGCGTCATGCCGCCGTGCAGCGCGCTGCCGGAGACCACGTGGCGGGTGTGCATGAGCGCCACGACCGGCGCCAGCCCGAGCGTGAGCACGACGAACAGGAAGTGCAGGCTTCCCGTCACGGCGAACTGCGTGCGGGCGAGTTCGAGTACGTCCATTCGATCGACTCCGTTGTTGTGTCTACCTACATATAGGCAGCCTACATGTAGACTGGCTACATGGCGAACGGTTGTCTAGGATCAGGAGCATGAATCCAGACGCGCTGCGCGGGCACATGGACGCGTTGCTGCTCTCGGTGCTGGAGCGGGAGCCGCTGCACGGCTACGCGATCATCGAGGCGCTCCAGGAGCGCAGCGGGGGCGCGCTGAGCGTGCCCACCGGCACCGTCTATCCGGCGCTGCGGCGGCTGGAGCGGGTCGGCTACCTGGCCAGCGAGTGGGCCACGGTGGGCGGGCGCAAGCGGCGCACGTACCGGCTGACCGACCCGGGCAGGAAGCAGCTCGAAGGGGAGCGGTCGGCCTGGCGGGAGTTCACCAGCGTGATCGGCGGCGTGCTCCAGGCCGACACCCGGGCCGACGCGCGGGCCTCAGGCTGACGGGGCGGCGGCGGTCCGGCGGGTGCGGCTGACTCGCAGGCAGCGCGTGGCGCCGTAGATCTGCAGGCCCCAGAACGCGGTCGTGACCAGGTTGGCCAGGAACGCGGGCAGGTAGCCGGTCATCGTGCCCGGCCCGGGCGGGCTGTAGGACAGCACGAGGCTCATGGCGCCACCGAGCGGCAGCATGCCCCACACGACGATGCCCAGCGACCTGGTCACCAGGTGCGGACGGCGGATCCAGCGCGCGCCCCGGCCCAGCGCCAGCAGGGCGAGGCCGCCGTACAGGCCGGTGGCGAGCTGGCAGATGTCGAGCAGCTTCGAGATCAGGTGGTACCAGGCCGGACGGCCCACCCACAGCGCCGGGTCGGCGGGGTAGGTCCGCCACACCATCGACCACATGAGCGCGGTCAGCGGGACGCTGATGAACAGCAGCAGACCCAGCCGCCGCCCGGCCACGGCCGTCAGCTCGCTCTGGTAGCCGGGGGCGATCTCGGTGACCGGGCCGAACTCCGCGACCGCCAGCCGCTCGGCCTCGGCGCGGTCGAGGCCGTCGGCCTCCAGGGCGTCGGCGGTGTCGGACAGGCTGTCGCGGGCCTCGACGACCAGGTCGCGCTTCGCGCCGGACGGGCCGGAGAGCGCGCGATCGAGGTCGGCCACGTAGTCGTCGATCCGCATGATCCCAGTTTACGGAGTGAGCCGCCGATGGCCTATCAGGGAAGTCCCCGATATTTCGCGCCGCGACTTGATATGTCGGAAAAATCCTACGTATAGTGTCCGACATGCTGATTTCCGGGATCCTCACTGTCACCGTGCCCGTCGCCGACCAGGCGCGGGCGCTCGACTTCTACACCGGCGTGCTCGACTTCGAGGTGCGCACCGACAACCCGTTCCCCATGGGCCGCTGGCTCACCGTCGCCCCCAAGGGTGCGGCGACCACGCTCCTGCTGGCCTCCTGGTTCCCCGAGATGGCCCCCGTCGGCGGGCTCGTGGTGGCCGCGCCCGACCTCGACGCGCTGGCCGCCCGGCTCGCCGCGCACGACGTCGCCTTCGAGGGGCCGAGCGAGCAGGCGTGGGGACGCCAGCTCCTCTTCCAGGACCCCTTCGGCAACGGGTTCGTGGTCAGCCAGGCATGACCGCCGACCACGTCTTCACCGCGCTGGCCAGCCCGGCCCGGCGCGAACTGCTGCGCCTGCTGCTCCAGGAGGGCCCCCAGCCCGCCGGACGGCTGGCCGAGCGCTTCGACATGAGCCGGCCCAGCGTCTCGGAGCATCTCAAGGTGCTCAAGGACGCCGGGCTCGTGGCCGAGGCCCGCAAGGGGCGCGAACGGCACTACCAGCTGGAGGCCGAGCCGCTCATGGAGATCCGCGACTGGCTCACCCCGTACGAGAGGTTCTGGCGCGAGAAGCTGACCGGCCTGTCCGCACTGCTCGACGAGATGGAGGAAGAGGATGGCTGAGGACCGGACCGCGATCAGGCTGGACGAGTTCCTCAAGCACCCGCCGGCCAAGGTGTGGCGGGCGCTGACCGATCCCGAGCTGATGGCCCGCTGGCTGATGCCCAACGACTTCCGGCTGGAGGTGGGCCACCGGTTCACGTTCACCACCCAGCCCAGGAAGGCGGTGGGGTTCGACGGGACGGTCCACTGCCAGGTGCTGGAGTTCGAGGCGGAGAAGCTGCTGCGGATCAGCTGGAGCGACCGCAAGCAGGCCGACTGGACGGTCACCTGGCGGCTGGTGCCGGAGGGCCGGGGCACCCGGCTGTTCCTCGACCACGAGGGCTTCGACCCCGACGACCCCACCCAGCAGCTCTCCCGCCGGATCATGGGCGGCGGCTGGCCCCGGCACTTCGCCGTCATCGGCGACCTGGCCGCCACCCTCTGAGCCGGGCTCCTACATGGCCGGGAGCTCGCGGGTCAGGCGCGAGCTCCACGGGCACCAGTGGCCGCCCGGCAGGAACGCGCCGCCCGCCTCGTCGAGGTGGTCCTCCACGTACGTCATGCTCGCGTCGCAGACCTCGATGGCCACGTCGAAGAAATTGATCGTCTCGGGCTGCAGGTGGTAGCTCCATCGGGCGTTGTAGGCGACGGGCCGCTTGACGATGCGGCCGTGCACGTGCGGCCGCTCGTCGGTGGCGCCGGCCAGCAGGTCGCGGGCGTGCCGGATGGAGTCGGGGTCGGTGAGCTGCATGACGAACCGGGACCGGCCGTCGGTGTCGGTGAACTCGAAGTACGCCTCTCCGGCCGCCTGGGCCGGGACGGCTCCCGCCGCGGCGAGCAGGACGACGGACGCCAGCACAGCGCTGATCTTGGTGACGATGCGGGGCACGGGGGACACCTCCGAAACTGTCGGCCGCACTCTGCGACTCGTCACCCAAAGTAATCGAGCAAATGCGCAAAGTCACTAGGACGGAAGCCGGAGAAGGGCCATGACCTGCGCGGCCACCTCCTGCGGAGGCCGGCCGTCGGTGTCCAGGCGCACGTCGCCCGCCCCCGCCCGGTCGAGGGCGGCGGCCTCCCGCGCCGCCCGCCCGGCCACGGCCCGCAGGGCGTCCGGGCCGAGCCCCCGCAGCTCGTCGCCGGGCAGCGCCGGGCCGCCTCCCCGGCCCCGCAGCAGCACGCGTTCCAGCAGCGTGGCGGGGGAGGCGTGCAGCCGGAACACGGTCGGCGTCAGGCCGGGAAGCAGGCGGGTGCAGGCGCGGACGGTCTCGTCGGAGTCCGCCCCGCCGGAGACGACCAGGCATCCGGCCCCGGCCGCCCGGTACCCGTCCCACAGCGCGGCCAGGCCGTGCGCCCTGAGCCGGCGGACCTCCTCCTCGGTGGACGGGCGCAGCGCGGCGATCTGCCGCAGATCGACGTAGGCGGCCCGGACGCCCGACCGGTGGACGCGGCTGAAGACCTCGTAGCCGACCGTCGACTTCCCGGCCGCCGTCGCCCCCGAGAACCACACCAGGGGAACCGGCACGCCCGCACCGGCACCCCCGCCCGGATCGGCCGGGGCGGGCGCCGGCCCGGTGGCGGTGGCGGGGACGGGCGGCGGCCATCCGCCCAGCCGGTCGAGCACCAGCCGGGCCGTCTCGGCCACCGTCCGGCCGCCGGTGTCCACGCACAGGTCGGCGTACCGGCTGCGGTCCTGCTCGACGGCCTCGGCCACGGCCGCCTCCACCAGGTCCGGACGCCAGCCCCGCCCCAGGAACCGCTCCCGCAGCTCCGCGTGCGGCACCCGCAACCGGCACACGGTGAACGCCGCGCCGGGCAGCAGCGCGGTGTACTCGCCGACCTCCTCGGGGGTGTCCACGAACCCGGCCAGCACCAGGCAGCGCATCCCCGCGCGCCGGAACCCGGGCCACAGGGCCGCCAGGTTGCGCGCCCGCAGGCGATGCGTGCCGCCCTCCGGCGCCGGATGGCACAGGGCGATCTGGTCGGCGTCGAGGAACGCCGCCTTGACGCCGCCGCGGCCCAGATGGTCGAAGATCTCCCACCCGGCCGAGGACTTCCCGGCGCCCGTGGGGCCCGTCAACCAGAGCAGCGGCAGCGGATCGGTACTCACCGGCGCGACCCTAGCGAGCCCGGTCCGCCGCCGCCACCGCATTTCGGCCCGCCTGCCGGTGGATGACCGGTGGTGGACGGCTCGGCCCGGCTACTGGTGGAGGACCGGGTTGTGGTGGACCGCCTGGCGGGCCGCGTGCGAGGTGGAGCTCCACAACACCGCCGCCGCGGTCAGCGCCGCGAGCAGCGTGCACCAGGCCACCGCGCGTCCGAGCCGCATGCCGTACCCCCACAGCAGCCACGACAGCGACAGCCACCAGTGCTCACCGGCCTGGCGGCGCATCTCCATGGCGGCGAAGGCGAAGTCGGCCGAGGTGTCGCGGTCCTCGATCCGGCCGCGCAGCTCGGCGTAGAGGGCGGCCAGCAGGTCGGGGGTGGTGGGCGAGCCGCCGGAGGCGTCCCAGCCGCGCAGGGCGTGCTCGTCGGCCAGCGCGCTGCGCCGCGAGATCCAGCGCAGCATCGGACGGCGCAGGCTGACCCGCACGCCGCGCGGCGTGAGCGCGAACGTGCAGTTCCTGACCCGCACCCCGGCCGGGTGCGTGAGCCCGGCGAAGCCGCACCCCGACAGGTCGAGGCCGGTCAGCGTGAGGCTGGCGGCGTCCACCTGGCGCAGCGAGCTCAGCATCGACAGGCCCTTGCCGGTCACCGAGGCGGGCCCGTGCAGCACGGCGCCCTCCAGGTCGGCGCTGGAGTCGGTCAGCCGCACGGTGGCGGCGCCGAAGACCTCGGCCCGCCGCAGGTCCACCCCGCAGCGCGCGACCGTCACGTCGAGCAGGCCGTCGGCGCGGGCGCGCGCGGCCGAGAGCCTGCCGGAGGCCGACAGGTAGGCGTCCCCGGCGAAGTGGGCGTAGTCGAACCCCGCCTGCCCGCGCACCTTGCGGAAGGAGAGCGTCCGGCCGAACCTGGCCCCGCGGAACGTGGCGCCGGTGCCCAGGCGGGCGTCGTCGAAGGTGGCGTAGCCGTCGAACCGGGCGCCCTCGCAGGAGAGCCCGTGCTCGAAGACGGCCTGGCCGAACAGCGCGTCGCGGGACATCACGGCCCGGTCGAGCGAGACGTGCCCCCGGACGCGTACGCCGTGGAAGGACAGCTCGCGCGTGAACCTGGCCGCCGCCAGCGACACGTTGCCCTCGAATCGGGCTCCGAAGAAGGAGGCGAGCCGCTCGAACCTGGCTCCGTCGAGCGACACGTCCCCGGCGAACGTCACGCCCGACAGCCTGACGTCGCCGGTGAACCTGGCCCGGTCGAGCCGGGCGCGGCCCGGTCTGCAACTCGTCGCCTCCAGGACCCGCGACAGCAGGTCGCCGTTGACGGTGGTGCCGCGGAGGTCGAGCAGCCTGCCGGGGGACAACCGGGCGAGGACGGCGGGCAGGTCCTCGGCCGGCAGATGCGCCAGGCACAGGCCGGACGGCTGTTGGGCGATTCCGGGGCAGGCAGCAGAAAACGCGCAGGTGACCCAGTCCATGCACTGGTCATACCCGCGTGCCGCCGATGTCAAGGTTCGATGATTTAATGTTCTATCCACTTTTGTGTGGAAATATGCGGTCAATAATCCCTCTAAAGTGCCGGTCATGCGCGTTTTATCCCGAGCAGCACTCGCTGCCCTCGTGGCGGGCGCCCTGACCGCCACCCCGGCCATCGCCGACACGGCGGCGGCGCCCTGTGACACCCCGGCCGACCGCCGCGTCGCCGAGGTGCAGGGCAGCGGCGACACCGGCCCCCTGACCGGCCAGACCGTACGGGTCGAAGGCATCGTGACCGGCGACTTCCAGCGGACCGACCAGCTCAGCGGCTTCTTCCTCCAGGACCCGCGGCCGGACGCCGACCCCAGGACCTCCGAGGGCCTGTTCGTCTTCGCCCGCGAGTCCGTCAAGGACGTCAAGACCGGCGACCGCGTCCTGGTCACCGGCAAGGCCACCGAGTTCAACGGCTGGACCGAGCTGTCCCCGGTCACCGCCGTGGACGTCTGCGGCACCGGGAGCGTGGCGGCGCAGCCGTACACGCTGCCTCCGGCCGCGGACGGCCTGGAGGCCGTCGAGAACATGCTGCTCACCTTCCCGCAGCCGCTCACCGTGGACGACAACTACAACCTGGGCCGCTTCGGCGAGGTCACGGTGTCGGCGCACGGCCGGCTGTACCAGCCCACCGACCGGCCCGGCGTGGACCCCGCCGCCGACACGCGCCGCTCGCTGCTCATCGACGACGGCTCCAACCGGGAGAACCCGGCGACGCTGCCGCCCGTCACGCGGGCGGGCACGGTGGCCGCCGGCGTCACCGGCGTGCTCGGGTACGGCTTCGGCGAGTACCGCCTCCAGCCCACCCAGCCGATCGCCTACCTGGACGCCAACCCGCGCACGCCGCGCCCCTTCCCGGTGGTGGGCAACGTGAAGGTGGCCTCGTTCAACACCCTCAACTGGTTCACCACCATCGGCTCGCGCGGCGCGAGCAACGCCAACGAGCAGCAGCGGCAGCTCGCCAAGCTGGTGGCCGCGCTGAAGGGCCTGGACGCCGACGCGGTCGCCCTGATGGAGGTCGAGAACAACGGCCAGACCGCGCTGCAGGTACTCGTGGACGCCGTCAACGCCGAGGTAGGCGCCGGCACGTACGCGGCGCTCAGCCACCCCTACCCCGGCACGGACCTCATCCAGGTCGGCCTGATCTACAAGCCGGGCAAGCTCACCCCGGTCGGCGAGACCAGAGCCTCCCAGGACCCCGTGTTCAGCCGTCCGCCGCTGATCCAGACCTTCCGCAGGAAGGGCGGCGGCCAGCCGTTCACCATGATCGTCAACCACCTCAAGTCGAAGGGCAGCTGCCCGGCCGACGGCCCCGACGCCGACCAGGGCGACGGCCAGAGCTGCTGGAACCCCACCCGCGTCAAGCAGGCGCAGGCGCTGCTCGGCATCATCGGCGACCAGGACCTGCCCAACCCGCTGGTGCTCGGCGACCTCAACGCCTACGGCGAGGAGGACCCGATCGACACGCTGGAGGCCGGCGGCCTGACCAGCCTCACCAAGCGGTTCGTGCCGCAGGCGCAGCGCTACAGCTACCTGTTCGACGGCCTGGCCGGCGAGCTCGACCACGCCTTCGCCGGCAAGCAGCTGCTCAAGCGGGTGACCAGCACCACGATCTGGCACATCAACTCCGACGAGCCGCGCATCCGCGACTACAACACCGAGTTCAACCCGCCCGGCCTCTACCAGCCGGACGCCTACCGCTCCTCCGACCACGACCCCCTGGTGATCGGCCTGACCCTGCCCGGCGGCCGCTGACCCGTGCGGAAGGCGCGGCCCGCGGGCCGCGCCTTCCGGCGTTCCGGATCGCCCGCCGCAGCGGGGTTGCGGGCCCTCAGGGCATGGAATGCTGGTGGGGGGTACGTGGTTGACACGGTTGCAATTTCACCGAAGAGCGAGGAGCCACTTGTGGCGACCATCGAAGTAACAGAGAAGAACTTCAACGACATCGCCGACAAGGGCATTGTGCTGCTCGACTTCTGGGCGACGTGGTGCCCGCCGTGCAAGAAGTTCGGGCCGATCTTCGAGGCGGCCTCCGACAAGCACGACGACATCACCTTCGGCAAGATCGACACCGACGCCGAGCAGGCGCTCGCCCAGGGCTTCGACATCACCTCGATCCCCACGCTGATGGCCATCCGCGACGGCATCGTGGTCTTCGCCCAGGCCGGCGCGATCCCGGCCCCGGCCCTGGAGGACCTGATCCGCCAGGTCCGCGCCCTCGACATGGACGCGATCCGGGCCGAGCTCAGCGAGGAGCTGAAGAACGCCGAGCAGAACTGACCCCGGCAGGCCCCGCCGGCACGGCGGGGCCCTCGCGTCGCCCGGCCCGCGCCAGGGCGGCGGCCAGCGGGAACAGCGCGATCACCACGAGCGTGCCGGGCAGCCCGGCCAGGCGTGACAACGCGCCCGCCACGCCCAGCCCGATCCCGCCGCCGACGAAGAACGTCAGGTTCAGCAGGCCCATCGCGCCGCCGCGCCGCTCCACCGGGAAGCTCGCCGACATCCGGGCCGTGATCACCACCTGCGCCAGCGAGAACGCCGGGAACCCGAGCGAGGCGGCCACCACCAGCAGCACCGCGGCCCATCCCGCCGGCCCGCCGTGCCCGTCCTGCCCGCCGGTGAGCGCTCCGGCGAGCCCCGCCGCGACCAGGCAGAGCGCGAACGCCGCGGCCACCGCGGGCAGCAGCCACGACCGGGTGCCCGCGATCCTGGCCAGCACCACGCCCACCAGCGCGCCCGGCAGCAGCCAGGCGCCGATCGCCGGCACGCTCCACCCGTGCACCCCGGCCAGGAGTTGGGGGGCGGCCCACATGGTGGCGAACAGGCCGCCGTACACGCCGACGCCGATGAGGGCGGCCCCGCGGAAGACGCGGTCGGCCGGCAGGTCACGCGGGACGAACCCGACCGCGACCGTACGGGTGCGCCGGACCAGCGCGGCCCCCGCGAGCACCGCCACCGCCCCGGCCAGCGCCGCGACCGGCCAGGTGAGCCCCAGGTTGGCCGACTGGACGAGCACGAGGAACGCCGACACGCCCGCCGCCAGCAGCCCCGCGCCCACGACGTCCACCCGGCCGCCCGACCCCGCCCGCCGCGCCACCGGCAGGCAGAACGGCACCGCCACCAGCGCCAGCGCGGGCAGCGCGAGCGTGAGCCGCCACGACAACGCCTGGGTGACCAGCCCGCCGGCCAGCGTCGCGCCCGCCGAGAACACCGCCATGGCGCTGCCGAACCAGGCCAGCACCGCCTGACGGCGCTCCGGCTCGGCCGTCGCCGCCAGGTTCAGCGCGACCGCCGACAGCGCGCCCGACCCGGCCGCCAGCACCGCCCGCGCCGCCACGAGCGCGCCCAGCGACGGCGCCACCAGGCAGGCCAGCGCCCCGAGCGCCAGCACCGCCGAGCCGAGCAGCAGGGTGCGGCGCACCCCCCACGCGTCCGACAGACGCCCGAACAGCGCCGTCCCGATGCCCAGCGCCAGCGCGTGCGCGGTCAGCACCCACACCACCGCGCCAGGACGCGCCCCCAGTGCGGCGGCGACGTCCGGCAGGGCGACCCCGGCCGCCGTGACGCCGAACACGGCCGGGCCGAAGAGCGCGCCCAGCCTGATCCCGATCGATCCACTCCCGTTCATGCCGGCCAGTCCATCGCGGGAAGAGCGGGCGAACCAGGAGACGTTCTCCTGGACAGTCATCACAGATCATGATGAATGGAGACACAGTGGAGCTGCGGCAGCTCGCCTACTTCGTCGCCGTCGCCGACGAGGGCGGTTTCGGCCGGGCCGCCGAGCGGCTGCACATCGTGCAGCCCGCGGTCAGCCAGCAGGTGAGCAGGCTGGAACGCGAGCTGGGCGCCCGCCTGTTCGACCGGTCGACCCGACACGTGCGGCTGACGGAGGCGGGGGAGCGGCTGCTGCCCGAGGCCCGCGAGGTGCTCGCCGCGGCCGAACGGGCCCGCCGGGCGGTCACCGGCCATCTGGCCGAGGCCACCCTGCGGCTCGGCGTGTCCGCCGCGCCCGGCACCCGCCTGTACCCGATGCTCGACCGGCTCGACCCCGGCCTGCGGGTCCGGCTCGCCAAACAGGGGCTGGCCGAGCGGCTGGCGGCGGTGCGCTCCGGCGACCTGGACGCCGCGCTGGTGCGTCTGGTGGACGCCGCGCCCGGCCTGGAGTTCTTCCCCGCCTGGACCGAGCCGCTGGTCGTGGCGCTGCCCGCCGCCCATCCGCTGGCCGGCTCCGGCACGCTCAGCCTCGCCCAGCTGGGCGAGCTGCCCGTACGGCTCGCCCCCCGCGAGCGCAACCCGCCCTTCCACGACCTGGTCACCGGGGCCCTGGCGCGGGCGGGCGTGGACCCGCCGCGCGGCCCGGCCTTCACCGGCCTGCACGACACGCTCATCGACCTGGCCTCGGGCCCGCCGTCGTGGACGCTGTTCTACCCGGTCTTCGACGAGCTGCCGCCGATCCGCGGCGTGGCCTACGCCGGCCTGGACGAGCCCGAGGTGCGCACGTACCTCGCCGTGCCGGCCGGGCCGCCGACGGCCCGGGTGCGACACCTCCTGGCGGCCCTGCCCTGACCGGGCCCCTGACCGGGCCCCTGACCGCGGCCCGGACCGGGGGCCGCGATCCGGCCGTCCGTCAGGGCTTGCGGGCGACGCCGACGTAGCCGACGTCGGTGCCGTTCGTCAGGGCGGGCGGCTCGGTGGGACGCCAGTCCTGGGGGAAGACCAGGCCGGGGTCGGCCAGCTCGTAGCCCTCGAAGAAGGTCAGGATCTCCTTGTCGGTCCGCAGGCTCAGCGCGGCCGTGGCCTGGTTGTAGACCTCCAGCGCCTGCGGGGTGGTGTCGGGCCTGGCGTCGATGGCGTGGCTGATCACCAGGTGGCTGCCGGGGGCGCTGACCTCGCGCAGCCGGGCCACGATGGGGTGGGCCTGCTCATCGGGGATGAAGTGCAGGATCGCCAGCATGAGGAAGGCCACCGGCTGGTCGAAGTCGATCAGCGCGCCCAGCTTGTCCAGCAGGGCGTCCACCTCGCGGATGTCGGCCTGCAGGATGTCGACGTTGTCCGTACGGGCCAGCAGCGCCCGGCCGTGGACGCACACCACCGAGTCGTAGTCGACGTAGACCACGCGGGCCTCGGGCGCGATCTCGTGCGTGTTGCCCTGGGTCGGCAGCCCGGCGCCCAGGTCGACGATCTGCCGTACGCCCGAGTCCACCAGATGCCGGACGGCCCGCTGCAGGAACGCCCGGTTGGCGCGGGCGGCCTCCTTGGTGTTGGGGAACACCTTGAGGATCTGCTCCGCCGCGGCGCGGTCGGCCGCGAAGTTGTCCTTGCCGTCGAGGTAGTAGTCGTACATCCGCGCGACGTTGGGGACGTTGGGGTCGACCCCCTCGGGGGCACTGTCCACGATTTCTCCCGAAATTTCGGTCCTTCGGGTGATCATAGCCTCGCCGACCCCGCCCGCACTGGAATTCGGTTCGGTTGTCCGCGCGGCGCGCGTCACGAACCCGCGCCGCGCGGAACCGGCTCACCCAGGGCAGCCCCCGCCCTCAGCGGCACGGCCCAGCCCTGGTAGCGCCCAGCCTGATAGAGCTCAGCCCTGGTAGAGCCCAGCCCTGGTAGAGCTCAGCCCCGGTAGAGCTCGGCCACGCGGAAGGCGAGGTCGAGGGACTGGCCGCGGTTGAGCCGCGGGTCGCAGGCCGTCTCGTAGCGGGTGCCGAGGTCGCCCTCGACGATCTCGTGGCCGCCGCCCACGCACTCGGTGACGTCGTCGCCGGTGAACTCGATGTGGATGCCGCCCGGGTGGGTGCCGAGCGCGCGGTGGACCTCGAAGAACCCGGCCACCTCGTCGAGCACGTCGTCGAAGTGGCGCGTCTTGTGCCCGCTCGGCGCCTCGAAGGTGTTGCCGTGCATCGGGTCGCAGATCCAGGCCACCTGGGCGCCGGCGGCCGTGACCTCCTTGACCAGGGTGGGCAGGTGCTCGCGGATCTTGGACGCGCCCATCCGGGTGATGAACGTGAGCCGGCCGGGCTCGTTGTCCGGGTTGAGCTTCTCGATCAGCGCGAGCGCCTCCTCCGGCGAGGTCGTCGGCCCGAGCTTGACGCCGATCGGGTTGCGGATGCCGGCGAAGAAGTCGACGTGCGCGCCGTCGAGCTGGCGGGTGCGCTCGCCGATCCAGACCATGTGCGCCGAGACGTCGTAGGGCAGGCCGGTGCGCGAGTCGATGCGGGTCAGCGCCCGGTCGTAGTCGAGGATGAGCGCCTCGTGGGAGGAGTAGAACTCGACCGTGTGGAACTCCTCGGGCTCGGCCCCGCAGGCCCGCATGAAGGCCAGCGCCTGGTCGATCTCGCGGGCCAGCTGCTCGTAGCGGCGCCCGGCGGGCGACTCGGCCACGAAGTCCTGGTTCCAGGCGTGCACCTGGCGCAGGTCGGCGTAGCCGCCCTTGGTGAAGGCGCGCGCCAGGTTGAGCGTCACCGCCGAGGAGTGGTACGCCTTGAGCAGCCGCCACGGGTCGGGCTCGCGCGACTCGGGGGTGAACTCGAACCCGTTGACCATGTCGCCCCGGTAGGCCGGCAGCTCCACGCCGTCGCGGATCTCGGTGCCCTTCGACCGCGGCTTGGCGAACTGGCCCGCCACCCGGCCGATCTTCACGACCGGCACCTTCGCCGCGTAGGTCAGCACGATCGCCATCTGCAGCAACGTCTTGAGCTTGTTGCGCACGTTGTCGGCGGTCGCGCCGGAGAAGGTCTCGGCGCAGTCGCCGCCCTGCAGGACGAACGCCTCTCCGCGCGAGACGGCCGCCAGCTGCCTCTTGAGCTGGTCGCACTCGCCGGCGAAGACGAGCGGGGGCAGGCCGCCGAGCTCGGCGACGACCTTGTCGAGCTCATCGCGATCGGGCCAGTCGGGCTGCTGGGCCGCGGGAAGGGCTCGCCAGGAATCGAGATCCACGAGATTGCTGCTCACGAGATACGAGGGTATTCCACTGACCCGGCCCCACCGACCCTCTTGTCCACGTTGTGAGAATGCATTTATCAGCTTTCGGGAGACTTCACATGCTCAGGCAGCACCCCGAGGCCGATGAAACGCCGCGGCAGCCGGTTGAACAGCGGAATTCTGGTGAGGTCACGCGGCATCCTGGACGCGTCGAACCGCCGCCCCAGCGCCGGCGTGATCACCTGGTTCTGCACCAGGCGCTGGGCCGCCTGGGTGACCCGCGTGGGCAGCATGCGCCGCCGCTGCAGCCGGTGCAGGACGGACTCCGGGATCGGCAGGCCCGCGGCGAGCGGCGCGGCCAGCAGGTTGGCGGCGGCCACGGCGTCCTGGACGGCCAGGTTGATGCCCACCCCGAACACCGGCGACATGGCGTGCGCGGCGTCCCCGATGCACAGGAACCCCGGGCGGTGCCAGCGGCGCAGCCGGTTGAGCGCGACCGTGAGCACGCTGACGTCGTCGAAGCCCTCGATCTGCCCGACCCGGTCGGCCAGGTACGGCAGCAGCGTGGCCACCGGCCGCCTGAGGGCGTCGACGCCCTGCCCGGTCAGCCGCCCGAAGCCGCCCTTGGGGATCAGGTAGGCGAGCTGCCAGTAGGTCTCCCGGTTGATGGCGACCATCATGTGGCCGCTGGAGATGCGCAGGAACGTGTCGTCGGGGTCGTCGTCGTGCCGGGGCAGGCGGAACCAGACCACGT
This sequence comes from Nonomuraea sp. NPDC048881, assembly GCF_040649795.1. Taxonomy (NCBI): domain Bacteria; kingdom Bacillati; phylum Actinomycetota; class Actinomycetes; order Streptosporangiales; family Streptosporangiaceae; genus Nonomuraea; species Nonomuraea sp. NPDC048881. The sequence goes on along the minus strand of NZ_JBEZGC010000008.1, from coordinate 122,935 downwards.
CCATCGGCGCGTGCAGGTCCTGGGGGACCAGGCCGGCGCGGGCGCGCAGCGCCGAGTGCCGCCCGTCGGCCGCCACGGTCAGCGTGGCCCGCAGCTCGTGCTCGCCGGACGGGTCGCGGTAACGCACCCCGCGCACGGCCCCGCCCTCGCGGATCAGGTCGTGGGCCTCGGCGTTCATCAGCAGCCGGAAGTTCGGGTACGCGCTCGCGGCCGTGGTGACCAGCTTGAGGAAGTCCCACTGGGGCACGAACGCGATGTAGTCGTAGCCGCCCGGCAGGCCGCGCAGGCTGGCGAGCCTGATGTCGCCGGTGTCGGTCACCAGCCGCAGCTCGTGGGCCTTGCGGTGGGGCAGCTTCAGGAAGTCCTCCGCCAGGCCGAGCTCGGCCAGCACGCGCAGGGTGGAGGGGTGGATCGTGTCGCCGCGGAAGTCACGCAGGAAGTCGGCGTGCTTCTCCAGCAGCGTGACCTCGACGCCGGCCCTGGCCAGCAGCAGTCCGAGCACGGCCCCGGCGGGACCGCCTCCGGCTATCACACAAGTCATAATTCATCACCCAATGAGATTGTGCCATGTCTCCGGAAATGAGCAACCCCCCGCGCCCCTCGGCGTGCCGGAGGGGCGGTGGGAGGGGATGGGGTCAGGAGGGGAGGGGCGGGCGGCCGTAGCGGGCGGTCCAGGCGGTGTAGACCGGGCTGCGGGCCGCCACGGCGGCATGGGCCGCCCGGGCGCTCTCCAGCAGCGCCGGCGCGTGCGCGGCGAACGACGACCGCCAGATGAGCACCTGACGCATCCACAGCGGGTTCCCGCGCAGCGGCAGCACCGACACCCGCTCGCCCGGGTCGTAGAGCGCCTGGCAGGCCGACACCGCGTGCCCGGCCGCGATCAGCTCCCGCCGCACCCCGGCCTCCACGAGCTGGTACCGCCCGCGTGGCGTGAACCCGGCCCGCCGGCACGCCTCCAGCAGGTGCTCCGGCCAGCCCATCCCGTCGGGCGGCGGCAGCACCCACGGCTCGCCCGCCAGCTCGGCCAGCTCCACCTCGGTACGCCCGGCCAGCGGATGGGCGGCGGGCAGCGCCACGAACACCGGCTCGACCGCCACCACGCCCATCCCCATGGCCGGGCCGAGCCGCAACTCGTGGTCGGGGTAGTCGGCCACCAGCGCCACGTCGAGCCGTCCGTTGGCCACCATGTCCACCAGCACCCGGACGTAGTGCTCGGTCTGCAGCGTGATCCGGGCCTCGGGCAGCGCGCCCGCCAGGTTCGCGACGAGGGGCACGACGACGGGGTTCTCGAAGCCGCCCACCCGGATCGCCTGCCCGGCCAGCTCGTACGGCCCCGCCGCCAGCAGGTCGTCCACCCCGGCGAGCACCACCCGCGCCCTGGCCAGCACGAACTCCCCGAACGCGGTGGCCGCCACGCCGCGGTGGTCGCGGGTGAAGACCGCCCCGCCGAGCAGGCGCTCGATCCGGCCGAGCTGGGCGGTGAGCGCGGGCTGGGAGACGCCGAGCGCCGCCGCGGCCCTGGTCACACTGCCGTGGTCGGCGATGGCGCGCAGCGTCCTGAGATGTCTCAGTTCGAGCTGCATCCCGCAGAAGCTATCACTCCGGAGTTATGCCCTTATGGGATGAGACTGCCGGATCTATCGGGCCGATAGTGCATGACATGCGTAGATTCGCGGCCCTGGTACTGGCCGCCGCCGTCCTATATGTCCCATCCGCCCATGCGTCGGCGGCCGCCGACGGGCCCGGCGCGGCCACGGTCGTGCCGGTCCAGGTCACCGGCGCCCCGGCCAAGCGGTTCAACCTGATCGTCATGGGCGACGGCTACACCGAGGCCGAGCAGGCGAAGTTCCGGGCCGACGTGGACCGGCACCTCAACGTGATGTGGTCGATCGAGCCGTTCAAGACCTACCGCGACTACATCAACGTCTACCGGATCGACATCGTCTCGGGCGAGTCCGGCGTGAGCTGCGACCCCGGCCTGGACGCGCCCCGCCGTACCACCCCGCTGAGCATGGGCTTCTGGGGCGGCTGCAACCCCGGCAGCGTGCAGCGACTGATCACCATGGACAACTCCGCCGCCACCCGGTTCGCGAACCTGGTCACCGGGACGACGTCGGGCAACCGGCAGATCCTCGCCCTGGCCAACAGCGGCACCTACGGCGGCGCGGGCGGCAGCTACGCCACCGCCTCGGGCAGCAACTCCATGTCCGCCCTGATCAGCCCGCACGAGCTCGGCCACTCCCTGGGCGGCCTGCAGGACGAGTACGACTACTACCAGCGCGGCGTCCCCGGCGGGACCTACGGCGGCTCCGAGCCCTCCAGCGCGCACCACAGCCTGCTGACCGAGCAGCAGATGCTCGACCAGCGCCGCAAGTGGTGGCGGTGGCTGGGCGAGGACAGCGAGTCCGGCGGCCCGATCGCCCGCTACGAGGGCGGCCTGTACTACACCAGCGGCGTGTGGCGGCCGAGCAGGCACTCCATGATGAAGACCCTCGGCTACTACTTCGACCAGGTCAGCCGCGAGGTCATGACCCAGCGCATCACCGCCAAGACCACGCTGATCCAGGACTCCACGCCCACCGCCGCGCCCGTCGGGGCCGACCGGGTGCTCTGGGTCGAGCCGATGCGCCCGGCCGGGCACTCGCTGACCACCACCTGGGCCGTGGACGGCAAGAACCTGCCCGGCGACGCCGACGTCCTCGACCTGCGCACGCTGGGCCTGGCCGCGGGCACGCACACGGTCACGGCCACGGTCGCCGACCCCACGGAGTTCGTCCGGGACCCGGCGATCCGGACCGCCATGAGCCGGACCCGCACCTGGACCGTGGACACCACGCTCACCACGCCGCCCGACGGCGTCCAGGCCGCCGTCGTGTCGTCCACGCCGACGGACCGCCCGGCCGGACGCGAGGCCGTCGTGTACGTCGAGACCACCCACCCGGCGGCGTCCGTCCCCGCCGTCGCCTGGGCGCTGGACGGCCGGCCGGCGGGCACCGGCACCGAGTTCGACCTGGGCGCGGCCGACCTGGCGCCCGGCGCCCACACCCTCACCGCCACCCTCGGCGCCACCACGCTGACCTGGCAGGTCGACGCCGCCGCGCCCACCACCGGGTACGAGCTGTCCGAGCCGCTCGCGCGCTCCGGCGACACCTACGTCTACAACGGCCCGTTCACGATGAAGCTCACCGGCGACGACGACCGCGACGGCTACGTGGTCTCGGAGTCCCGGGTGGACGGCGACGGCTGGTTCAACTACTTCGGCTGGCCCACCTCCTCCGAGCTGCCCTGGACGTTCACCGAGCAGGGCACCGTCATCGACTCCCTGGTCTACGGCAAGCTGCCGCGCGGCCGGCACACCGTCGAGTACCGCTCGATCGACGCCGCCGGCAACTACGGGCAGGCCAAGAGCTTCACCGTCACCACCATCGCCCCGCCGCCCGCCTGCGACCGCACGGTCACCGGCGCGCACCGGGGCCCGCTCACCGTGGCCGACGGCGTCACCTGCCTGAAGGACGCCCAGGTCACCGGCCCGGTCACGGTCAAGGCCGGCGCCTCGCTGGTGACCGACGGAGGCCGGATCAGCGGCACGCTCACCGCCGCCGGGCCCGCCGCCGTGCACCTGATCAGGACGCGCGTGGACGGCGCGCTCAGCGTCACCGGCGCGGGCCGGCTCACGGTCGTGGGCGCCGAGCTGCGCGGCGCGGCCGTGCTCACCGGCAACACCGCGCCGATCCTGTCGGGCGCCACGGTCAAGGGCGCGCTCGCCTGCACCGGCAACACCCCCGGGCCGGCCGACCTCGGCGTGCCGAACCAGGTGAACGGCGCGGGCGGCGGTCAGTGCGGCAAGCTGTCAGCGGGCGTCAAGGGGAAGCCGTACGAGGCGGTCCAGGACGTCCGTCAGTGAGCTGACGGCCAGATCGCGGACCCTGGCGTACTCGGACTCCGGGTACTGCCGGGGTCCGTTCTCCACCAGCAGGATCAGGTAGAGGTAGGCGCGGTACAGGTCCAGTCGGACGCGGGCCGAGGAGGTCAGCTCCAGCGGCGTCACCTCGCGGTAGCCGGCCAGCAGCGGGTCGTCCTCGCGCAGCTCGTCGAAGATCGTCGGGGTGACGAACTCGGCGATCGGGTCGCCCCAGAACGCCCGCTCGTGGTCGATGATCGCCTGGATGCGCGGCTCGCCGGTCAGGTCGAGGAACACGTTCCCGGCCCACACGTCGAAGTGCACCAGGCACGGCGTGGTCACCTCGTCCAGCACCGGCGCGGCCCGCTCGAAGACCGCCATGATCTCGGCGGCCGGGCGGGGCAGCGGCGCCGGGTAGCGCTCGGTGTCGGCCAGCAGCGCGCCCGCCATGGCCAGGAACGCCTCCCGCCAGGTCGAGCCGACGATCCCGGCGTGCGGGTAGCCGAACACCTCGCCGGTCACCGCGTTGAAGGCGGCCAGGTGGCGGCCGAGCTCCCGGCGCAGCGCCTGCTCGCCCTCGGGCTTGACGTCGTTCCAGGAGACGCCGTCGAGCGCGGTCAGCATCAGGTAGTCGCCGCCGAGCACCGGGTCGTCGAACCCGGCCACCAGCAGCTCGGCCATCGGCACGCCCGCCGCGGCGGCCAGCTCGTAGGCGGCGGCCTCCATGCGCAGCAGGTTGCGCTCGTAGCTGAGCTGGTCGAGGTCAGGCGAGGGGGAGAGCTTGAGCACCACCTCGCGGCCGTCCTCCAGGGTCAGCCGCCACACGGCGTTGGCGTAGCCGTCGGTCAGCTCGACGGCCGTGAAGACACCGGCCCCCACGGCCCGTCTGGCCAGCGCGTCGAGCTCGGCGGGCGATAAGCGGCGCTTGGTCCTGCTGTCCACGCGAGGCCCCTTCCGGGTTCAGGCGACGCTGATCGTCCAGCTCGCCACGTGTTCGTCGCCCGGCCGCAGCACGACCAGGTCGGTGCCGGAGTTGAAGGCGTCGGGCGGGCAGGTCATCGGCTCGACCGCGACGCCCTCGTAGCCGAGCTGCCGGCTCGTGCAGACCTGCACCCAGGGCAGCACCGCCGGGTCCCAGGCGAGCCGCACCCCGCCGACCCGCACCTCGCCGCGGTCGAGCCCGGTGAAGGCGTGGTCGATCACGGTGTCGCCGACCGGGCGCGGCTTCCTGAAGTCGTACGGGGTGCCCGCGACGTCGGTCAGGCCGGCCGGCAGCAGCCGGTCGTCGGTCGTCAGGCAGCGGGCGGCGGGCAGCTCCAGCTCCTCGCCCAGCAGCCACGGGTGGGGCCCGCAGCCGTAGGGGGCGTCGGCCTCGCCGGTGTTGCGGGCCGTGACCGTCGTGGTCAGGCCGCCCGCGTCGAGCCGGTGCTCGGCCGACAGCGCCAGCGTGAACGGGTAACCGGGCGCCCCGGCCAGCTCGTACGTCAGGCGCGCCCGATCGGCCCCGGCCTCGGCCACCTTCCAGTCGACGACGGCGACCAGGCCGTGCAGCGCGTGACCGCGGTCGGGCTCGGTCACCTCAAGCCGGTGCGAGCGGCCCTGGAAGGTGTAGCGGGCGCCGCCCACCCGGTTGGGCCAGGGGGCCAGGACGGTGCCCGCGAAGTAGGGGACCGGGCCCTGCTCGGGCCAGGTCGTCACCAGGTCGCGCCCGCCGTGCCGGAGCGTTCTGAGCGCGGCGCCGCGCGGGCTGAGCTGCGCGGTGTAGCCGCCGCCTTCGAGCTGGGGCACGGGAGAAGGTCCTTTCGTCGGGCGTGCGAGCGAGCCGGGCCAGGATAACGCCTGGTCAGGCAGACTCTCGGCGAACCAGGTGCGTGTCGAGGATCACCACGGGCTGGCGCAGCTCCTCGCCGTTGATACGGGCCACGAGGAGCTGGGCCATCTGGCGGCCCATGGCCTCCGTGGGCTGGTGGACGGTGGTCAGCGGCGGATCGGCGTGCAGCGCGGCCTTGGAGTCGTCGAAGCCGATCACGGCGACGTCGCCCGGGATCGCCTTGCCCGCGGCCTTGAGCACGCGCATCGCGCCCAGGGCCATCGGGTCGGAGGCGGCGAAGACGGCGTCGAGATCGGGATGGCTCTCCAGCAGCTCCTGCATGGCGGTGGCGCCGCTCTCCTCGGAGAAGTCGCCGAAGGCCACGATCTCCGGCAGCCCCGAGGGCAGCAGCGCGTCGCGGTAGCCGGCCAGACGGTCGACGCCCACGCCCATGTCCTGGGAGCCGGCGATCGTGGCGATCGCGCCCCGGCCGAGGCCCAGCAGGTGTTTGACCGCCTGCCGGGCCCCCGCCCGGTTGTCCATGTCCACGAAGCTGTAGGGGTCGAGGCCGACGGGCCTGCCGCCGAGCACGGTCGGCACGCCCATCTCCTCCAGCCTGCCCGGCAGCGGGTCGGCGCCGTGCAGCGACAGCAGCAGCACGCCGTCGACGTGCTGCCCCGTCAGGTAGGTCTCCAGCCGCTCGTGCTCCTCGGGGGAGCGCGCCATCGCCAGGATCAGCTGCAGCCCGGTCTCGGCCAGCGCCGAGCCGATGCCGCGGATGGTGCCGGCGAAGTACGGCTCGTCGAAGACCCGGAACTGGGACTCCGACACCACCAGGGCGACCGTGTCCGTGCGGCGCGTGACGAGGGCACGCGCCGCCCTGTTGGGCACGTAGCCCAGCTCGCGGATGGCCAGCTCGACGGCCTCGCGGGCCTTGGCGCTGACGTTCGGCGAGCCGTTGATGACTCTCGACACCGTGCCCCGGCCCACACCGGCCCGAGCCGCGACTGCCTCAAGAGTCGGTCGGTTCATGTCGCCTATTCTGCCGGATGATCTCCGAGTACCAGTGCGCGCTGTCCTTCAGCAGCCGCTCCTGGGTGTCGAAGTCGACGTGGACCAGGCCGAAACGCTTGCCGTAGCCCCAGGCCCATTCGAAGTTGTCCATCAGCGACCAGGCGAAATAGCCCTGCAGGGGCACGCCCGCGTCGATCGCCTGCCGGCACGCGCCGAGGTGCGCCTCCACGTACGCCTGCCGCTGCGCGTCGTGGATGCGGCCGTCGGCCAGCACGTCGTCGAAGGCGGCGCCGTTCTCGGAGACCACCATCGGGATCGGCGGGTAGTCCCGCGCCACCCGGGTGAGCACCTCCACCAGGCCGTCCTCGTCGATCTCCCAGCCCATCGCGGTGACCGGCCGGCCGCCGTTGACGAACGAGACGTGCTCGCTGCCCACCCACGGCGAGGCCGTGTCCGTGGGGGCCGCCGCCGCCGACGCCCTGCCGCCGGGCGCGCCGGAGACCGTGAAGCGGCTGTAGTAGTTGACCAGCAGCACGTCGATCGGCGCGTTGATGGTCTTCATGTCGCCCGGCCGCACGAGGTCGTCGTCGATCGGGATGTCGTTCAGGACGTCCTCGGGGTAGCGGCCGGTCAGCAGCGCGTCCAGGAAGAACCGGTTCTGCAGGCCGTCGATGCGGCGGGCCGCGTCCAGGTCGGCCTCGCTGCCGGTCTCGGGGGAGATCGCGTACAGGTTGACGCAGCCGCCGGCGCGGCGCGCGTCCATCGCCTGGACGGCCAGGCCGTGGGCGAGGTTGAGGTGATGCGCGCCCCTGATCGCGTTGCGCGGCTCACGCCGGCCAGGGGCGTGCTCGCCCGAGGCGTAGCCGAGGAACGCGGCGCACCACGGCTCGTTGACCGTGCTGAAGGTGTGGACGTGGTCCTTCAGCGCCTCGTGCACGATCGCGGCGTACTCGGCGAAGCGGTAGGCCGTGTCGCGGTTGGGCCAGCCGCCCTTGTCCTCCAGCTCCTGCGGCAGGTCCCAGTGGTAGAGGGTCAGCCACGGGTCGATGCCGTTGTTCTGGAGCTCGTCCGTGAGCCGCTTGTAGAAGTCCAGGCCCTTCTGGTTGACCGCGCCCGAGCCGGTCGGCTGGATCCGCGGCCAGGACACCGAGAAGCGGTAGGCCGTCAGGCCCAGGTCCGCCATGATGGCGACGTCCTGGCGGTAGCGGTGGTAGTGGTCCATGGCCACGTCCCCGTGGTGCCCGTTGAGCACCCGCCCCGGGGTCTTGGTGAAGGTGTCCCAGATGGACGGGCCGCGTCCGTCCTCGGTGACCGCGCCCTCGATCTGGTACGCCGAGGTGGCCGCGCCGAACGCGAAACCGGGAGGGAAGCGCAGCCCGGGACGAATCTGTTCCTCTTGTGTCGTCACGCCTTGACCGCACCTTCCATGAGTCCGCCGACGATCTGGCGGCCGAATGCGACGAATACCGCGATGAGCGGAATGATGGACAGCGCGGTACCCGCGAAGATCAGCGAGTAGCTGGTCGAGTAGCGCGCGTTGAGCGAGTTGATGGCGATCTGCACGGTCGGGTTGTCCGGCGTCAGCACGATCAGCGGCCACATGTAGTCGTTCCACATGAGCATGAAGGTGTTGATGCCGAGCACCGCCATGCCCGGACGCACGGCCGGCAGCACGACGTTCCACCAGATCCGCAGCGTCGCCGCGCCGTCCACCCTGGCCGCCTCGACCAGTTCGTTCGGCACGGCCTGGCGCGTGTACTGGGTCATCAGGAACACGCCGAACCCGTTGAGCAGGTAGGGCAGGATGATGGCCTTCAGGGTGCCGGTCCACTCCAGGCTCACCATCATGCGGTAGAGCGGGACCACGCCCATCTGCTGCAGCGGCACCGCCATCGTCAGCAGCACGAGCAGCAGCAGGATGTTGCGGCCCTTGAACTGCAGGCTGGCGAAGGCGAACCCGGCCAGGGTGGAGATGATCACCACGGACACGGTGACGATCGCCGCGCTGAAGAAGGAGTTGGTCAGGCCGAGCAGGAAGTGCGCGTCCTCGTTCTCCAGCACCGCGACGATGTTCTCGCCGAGGTTGCCGCCGGGCAGGAACTTCGGCGGCACCGACACGGCGTCGGAGTTCGTGCGCGAGGCGATGACGAGCATCCAGTACAGCGGGAACGCCGACAGGAAGATCGCCACCCCGAGCATGACCCGCGTCATGACGGTCGGTTTCCAGCCGGTCACTTGGCGCCTCCGATCCGCCGGACGAACAGGAAGTTGACGGCCGCGCCGATGAGGATCAGCAGGAACAGCAGCCAGGCGGCCGCCGCGGCGTAGCCGTAGTCGAACTCGCGGAAGCCCTGCTTGACGACGAACATCGCCACCGTCTGGAACTGGCCCTGCGAGCCGCCGTCCACGTTGCCGTTGTAGAAGGTGGTCGGCTCGGAGAACAGCGTCAGGCCGCCGATCGTGGAGTTGAGCACCACGAAGATCATGGTCGGGCGCAGCATCGGCAGCGTGATCTGCCAGAACTGGCGCCGCCGGGACGCGCCGTCGATGGCGGCGGCCTCGTACAGGTCCTTGGGGATCGTCTGCATGCCGGCCAGGAAGATGATGGCGTTGTAGCCCGTCCAGCGCCAGTCGACCATCGCGGCGATGGCCAGCCAGGACGGGAAGCGCTCGGCCCGCCAGTTGATCTTGTCCCCGCCGAACCAGCCCAGGACCCAGTTGACCAGGCCCCAGTCGCGCGCGAACAGCTGGGTGAACACCACCGCGACCGCGACCACCGAGGTGACCAGCGGCAGCAGCACGCTCATGCGGATCGGCAGGCGCCAGCGCAGCTTCTTGTTCAGCGCGTTGGCCAGGAACAGGGCCATCAGCATCTGCGGGATCGTGGCCAGCAGGAAGATGCCGACGGTGTTGGTGACGGCGTTCCAGAAGTCCTCGTCGGCCAGCAGCGCGGCGTAGTTGCCCAGCCCGGCCCACTTGGTGTCGCCGGCCAGGTCGTAGTCGTAGAGCGAGTAGTAGAGCGTGAAGGCCAGCGGGAACAGCCCGAAGGCGGCGAACAGCAGGAAGTACGGGGACACCAGGGCGTACGGCATGGCCTTGACGTCGAGTCGAGAACGCCAGAGGCGGCCGGGCGGGCGATCGCGGCGATGGTGGTTCCGCGCCGCCCGCGGAAGGGTGTCGAGGCTCATAACAGACCTTTCAGCGGCAAGCCCGGCCCGCCGGCGGCGGGCCGGGCGGGGGAAGATCAGCCCGCGGCCTTCACCGCGTCGTCGACCAGCTGCTGCCAGGCCTTGTCGTAGGCCACCGAGCCGTCGTCCATGCCCTGGATGACCGACTCGACCGCGTTCTTGACCTGCGCGTGCTTCACCCCGAGGAAGACCGGCTGCAGGCTCTCCGCGGACTTGGCGAAGATCTCACCGATCGGGGCGTCGCTGAAGAACTCGTTCTTCGCGCCCTGCACGGCGGCGTCGGCCTGGGCCTTGCTGTTGCTCGGCATGTTGCCGAAGTCGGTGAAGATGCTCGCCTCGGTCTGCGCGCTGGTCAGGTAGTCGGCGACCTGCGCGGCCTCCTTCGGGTGCTTGGACTGCTTGGGCACGGCCACCCACGAGCCGCCCCAGTTGCCGCCGCCGCCGGGCACCGAGGCGACGTCCCACTTGCCCTTCATGCCGTCGCCGGCGTTGCCCGAGACCACGCCGAGCATCCAGGACGGGCAGCCGACCGTGGCGAAGGCGCCCTTCTGGGTGCCCGCCGCCCACTCGTCGGTGAAGTTGCGCAGCTTGGCCGTCAGGCCGGACTGGCTGAGCTTGGAGGCGAAGTCGAAGCCCGCCTTCACCGCCGGGTTCTTGTCGACGATGAGGTTGTTGTCCTTGTCGAAGTAGGCGACGTTGCCGTTCTTGGCCGCCTCCTGGTACAGCACCACGTTGTAGAGCGTGTTGGTGCCGTCGGTGAACTTGGTGTCCTTCACCTTCGCCTGGAACTGCTGGCCGACCTTCATGAAGTCGTCCCACGTCGGCCACAGGGCGGCGACCTTCTCGCGGTCCGTGGGCAGCCCGGCCTTCTTGAACAGGTCCGTGCGGTAGCACAGGCTCATGCCGCCGATGTCGGTGCCGAGGCCGAAGATCTTGCCGTCGGCCGTCACGCCGTTCTCCCACTTCCAGGCGGGGTAGTCGGCCTTGCGGCCCTCAAGGCCGTACTCCTTCAGGTCGGCCCACCACTCGGGGTGCGCCTTGGCCAGGCCCATGCCGCCCTCGTCGATGCCGACGACGTCGCCCGCGCCGTTGCCGGACTGCAGCCACTGGATCATCTGGGGCCAGTACTGCTGCTCGAACTGGTCGGTCAGGTGCTCTTCCTTGATCTGGATGTCCTTGTGCTCGGCGTTCCACTTCTCGATGGCGTTCTTGTAGCCGAAGTTGGAGCCGCCGCCGAAGGTCTGCACCCGGATGGTGACGGGCTCGGCCGCCGCCGCGGAGGAGGCGGGGCTGTTGCCGGCGGCCGGCGTGTCGCCGCTGCCGCACGACGCGACGGTCAGCGCCGCCGCGGCCAGGGCTGAGGCCGCGGCCAGACCGCGACGCTTGCTGATCATCATGAGAGACCCCTTCTCGGGTGACTGATGGGAGGTGCACCGCGGCACGCGCTCCGCCGCGGTGGGAGTGTTTGGGAGCGCTCCCACAAAGGGTGCACTTACCGGCTGTGTCCGTCAATCCGCCGAAACGGAACCGTTACCAATCGTGCGTTTTGCCACCCAGAATCAGGATTTAAGGGGATGAAGGGTGTGAAGGGCTGTTTGGGAGCGCTCCCACCTCAAGAGACATCTTTCGTGCCGCATCAAGGGCATGTCGCCCGGACCCTCCAGGCTTGCTCCCGGTCAGGTATGGCTGTCACGGAGCGTGACGATCTTCTGGAGCGTTCCAACGAGTTGACTCGGGGCCCGCCCGCGGCGTCCGGCGCGGCGTCGGCGGCGTCCGGCTGAGTGGCTGCGCGGATAGGGGCGGTTGGGGAGACTGGTGGCAGAGCGGGTACGAGTCCTGGCGATCATGGAATGCGACGTGCTCGGCCACGACGATCCGCACCACTGGACCTGCTGGACGACCTCCGGCCCCTGCCCGACGATATCACCGTGCACCTGGACGCCGGCTACGACTCCGACAAGACCCGCCCCCTGCTTGCCGAACGTGGACTGGACGGCCGGATCGCGCACAAGGGCGAGAAGGCACCGGTCCAGGCAAGCGACAGGTGGCATGGGGAGCGTACCCATGCCTGGCAGAACGCCTTCCAGCGCCTCGCCCGCTGCCACGAACACCACGCAACGGTCATTGCCGCGTTCTTACGCGGCCTGATCCGACGGGCCTGGACAACCCCACCGCTGGGACAACCGGCCCAACCGCCACCCGTGAACACACGCCCGACGGCGCGTCGAGCGGTTCACTGCTCGTCGTCGAGGCCCTCGACGTCGACAGGCTGCCTTCCGTCGAACGTCACGAGGATTCCGTAGGGGTCCGCCAGCCGGAGCCTGCTCTCCGTGAAACGGATTGCCCAGGTTTGGTCGGCCCACACGGTTGCTTCGGGACCTGCCAGTGGCAACTCCGGAAGGTCGAGCCAGCTCAGTTCCTCAGTTGTGAGTTCGAAGTGCGATTCCCGGAGTCGGGTGCGGCAGTACTCCAAAGCTCGGTCGACGAAGACATCGAAGTGGCTCACGACGTCGTGAGCGAAATGGAGGGTGGCCTCTTCTGGCGGGGCGGCCGGCTCGATCACCAGACTCATCCCGGTCTCGACCGCGCCTGCCGGCTCCGGGAAGTAACCGGTCCAGCAGGCCAGCGATGGAGGGCTCTCCATCCTTCTCAACACAACCCCGGCGATACGCACGGTCGCGGGCAGTTTCGCGTCAACGCCAGGCTCTTCAGCGCCCGAGCTTCTCGTGGGGGCGCCGTTGTCGGTCATTGGCTCAGCATAGGTCCAGCCTGGTCACGATGATGATCGACAGCCGAGGCACGTAGCCACTTGCGCCCTCCGCCCCAAGCCCTATTCGCGCGGTCTGTAAGTGCCCGGCCCAGCGGTCGGCCCAGCGGTCGGCAGAGTGCCCGCCACAGCGTCCGGCCTCAGCCTGATGCGGGCCTCAGCAGGCGGCGGCGCGTTCGTGGAGCAGGGCGCGCTCGCGGGAGTTGCGGGTCATCGAGGCCGCCCGTTCGAACTCGGCCCGCGCCTCGCCGCGCCGGCCCAGCCGGAACAGCAGGTCGCCGCGGACGCTCGGCAGCAGGTGGTAACCCTTGAGCGCCGGCTCGTCCACGATCTGGTCGAGCAGGTCGAGGCCCACCGCCGGGCCGTAGGCCATCGACAGCGCCACCGCGCGGTTGAGCTCGACGACGGGGGAGCGGGCCAGCCGGGCCAGCGACTCGTACAGGCCGGCGATGCGCACCCAGTCGGTGTCGCCGGGGTCGAACGCGCGGGCGTGGCAGGCCGCGATCGCGGCCTGCAGCGTGTACGCCCCCGCCACGCCCGCCCCCTCCTCCTCCAGGCTCGCGGCCCGTTCCTCGGCCAGGCTCTCGGCTCGGGCCAGGGCCGCCAGCCCGCGGCCGATGAGCAGCCGGTCCCACCGGGTGCGGTCCTGTTCCAGCAGCAGCACCGGCTCCCCGGACGGGCCCACCCGGGCCGCCGCCCTGGACGCCTGGATCTCCATGAGCGCGACCAGCCCGTGCACCTCGGGTTCGGCGGGCATCAGCCCGGCCAGCACCCGGCCCAGCCGCAGCGCGTCCTCGCACAGGCCGGGCCGCATCCAGTCGTCGCCCGCGGTCGCCGAGTACCCCTCGTTGAAGATCAGGTAGATGACCTCCAGCACGGACGACAGGCGTCCGGCCAGCTCGGCGCCCTGCGGCACCTCGAACGGGACCTTCCGGTCGGCCAGGGTGCGCTTGGCCCGCACGATCCGCTGGGCGGCGGTCGGTTCGGGCACCAGGAACGCGCGGGCGATCTCGTCGGTGCTCAGGCCGCCGAGCACTCGCAGCGTCAGGGCCACCCGCGCCTCCATCGACAGCGCCGGATGGCAGGCGGTGAAGACCAGCCGCAGCAGGTCGTCCTCGATCTCGTCGGGCTCGGGCGGCTCCCCGGCGGTCTCCAGCCGGTGGCCCAGCTCGGCCAGGTTGCGGGACATCCGCTCGTTCCTGCGGATCAGGTCGACGGCGCGGCGCTTGGACACCGTCATCAGCCAGGCGCCCGGGTTGCGTGGCACGCCGGATTCCGGCCACTGCTCCAGGGCCGCGACCAGCGCGTCCTGGGCCAGCTCCTCGGCCAGGCCGACGTCGCGGACCAGCCCGGCCAGGCCGGCGATGAGCCGGGGCGCCTCGATCCGCCAGACCGCCTCGATCGCCCGGTGGGTGTCGGAAGCCATCACCGGCTCATGACACCAGCACCGTCCGGGGTCCGCAAGCCGAGGTCAGCTCTCCCGCCCGCCCAGACGCCGGCGCATGGCCTTCTCCCGCTCGACCTCCGCCGGGTCGGACGAGGCCGCGTCGGGCGCGTCGGAGGCGTCGTACACCCGCCACACGTCCAGGCCGATCCCGTCATAGCCCTCGGGGACGGGCACGCGCATGGCCCATTCCAGAGCCTCCTCCCTGGACTTCACCTGGATCAGCCAGAACCCCGCGATCAGCTCCTTGGCCTCGGCGAACGGGCCGTCGATCACCGTGGCCCGGCCGCCGCTGTAGGCGATCTGCGCGCCCTGCGAGCTCGGGTAGAGCCCCTCGGCGGCCAGCAGCACCCCGGCCTTGGCCAGCGCCTCGTTGTAGGCGTGCATGTTGTCGACGAGCTCCTGGCTGGGCAGCGCCCCGGCCTCGGTCTCCCCGTTGGCCTTGCCGACGATCATGAATTTCATCCTGCCGTCCCTTCCGTCCGCGGCCCCGGGGCGGAGCCGGCCTCGCCGAAGCGTCGAACGGGCGCCGGCCGGATCGACACGCGGGCGCGGACCGTCCGCTTCCAGGGCACCGTACCGGTCGTGCGGCCGGGTGGCCGATGTGCCATCCTCGCCCCATGCACCAACCCGCACAAGACGCCCCCGTCCCCAACCGGGCCCTCTGGGACGAGCGCGCCCGCGTCCACGGCTCCACCTCGGCCGACCGGTTCTACGACGTCGACGCCTTCCTCGCCGGCCGGCAGACCCTCTACCCGCTCGAACGCCGCCTGGCCGGCGACGTCGCCGGCCGGGACCTGCTCCACCTGCAATGCCATTTCGGCCTGGACACGCTGAGCTGGGCACGGCTCGGAGCGCGGGTGACCGGCGTCGACTTCTCCCCGGTGGCGGTCGCGCGCGCCCGCGACCTGGCGGCCAGGGCCGGGCTGGCGGCCACGTTCGTCGAGGCCGACACGCAGCGGCTGCCGGAGTCGCTGGCCGGCGGCTTCGACCTGGCGGTGGCCACGTACGGCGTGTTGTGCTGGATCGGCGACCTGGACGCCTGGATGCGCGGCGCGGCCATGGCGCTGCGGCCGGGCGGGCGGCTGGTGCTGGTCGACCTGCATCCGGCCTACGCGACGGTGTCCTCGCTCGACCCGCTGGTGGCCGACTGGCCCTACGGCGGCGGCCAGGCCCACCGGGAGACGGTGACCGGGACGTACGCCGACGCCGCGGTGGTGACCGAGGCCCACGAGGCGGTCGAGTACCCGCACTCGGTGGGCGAGATCGTCACGGCGGCGGCGCGGGCCGGGTTCACGGTGGCCGAGCTGGGCGAGCACGTCGAGACCGACATGGACCCGCGCGGCCTGCTGGCCGAGGGCGCGGACGGCCGGTACCGGTTCCCCTTCGGGGACTCGCACCTGCCGATCCTGTACTCGCTGCTGGCGGTCCGGCCCTGAGACGCGGCGAGCGCGCGTCCCTCGTACGGGGACGCGCGCTCGGAGCGTGGGGAGGTCAGCTCGCGTACTGCGGGTATCCGTAGCCGACGACCTGCGACTTCGGACGGACGCGCTCCTCGACCTTGCCGTTGCCGGTGTTGCCCTCGATCGTGGAGATCGTGCCGTCCTGGTTGTCCTTGACGACGAAGCCGACGTGCTGGATGGCGTCCAGGCTCTTGCTGCCGCCCCAGGAGAAGAAGACCACCGCGCCGGGCCTGGCCTCGGCGCCCCAGCGGTCGTTGGCGGCGAACCACTTGGCGTGGGCCACGGTCCAGGCGTCCCAGCCGACCTGCGGGCGGGCGCCGGTGTGCTCGCCGACCCAGGAGACGAAGATCGAGCACCAGGGGGCGTTCAGGTACATGGCGCGGGTGCCGCCGTCGCGGGCGATGGTCTCCGCCGCGCGCTGGGAGTCGGCGTACCACTTCTGGAACTTGGTGCCGCCGCCGTAGGCGTTCTCGGAGGTGCCGACCTGGGCCTTGGCCATCGCCAGGACCTGCTGGGCGGTGACGTTGACCTGGGTCTCCTCCGCCTTGCGGGTCTGGGCGGCGGTCTGCGGCGCGACGGCCGAGTGCCCGGCCGCGGCGGCCGGGCCGGCGCTGTCGGCGGCGGCGGCGGTGGCGTGGGCGCCGATGGCGGAGGCGAGGATGGCCGCGCCGAGCGCGGCGTGAGCGTAGGTGATCTTCGGGGCACGGATGGGACGGTGCGTGGCCATCGAGGGCATTGACTCCTTGCTTCCATGCCGCTTACCGGGTTAGCTGACGGGTTCGGACGTGGAAGCTGCCCTACGGCACCGAAGTGCCGATTCACCCCAAAGGACGTGGGTCCCCGGTTCCGCCCGAAGGCGGATTCAGCGGTCACAGGACGATCCTGTGAAATGTCTTGCGATGGTTGGACAAAGCCGGACAAACCGGACGTCTGCCGCGAGATGCCCCACAAGGTAATACATCGGGCAAGAGCAAGGCAAGTGGCTAAAGGTCCAGCTAGGAGAGTTGCGCCCGCGCTTCGGCCAGAAGCCCCATCATGGCAAGGGATTCGTCAAGCGGCATGATCGCGCTCTCCGTGCGGCCCTCGATCGTGGCCGCGCGCACCTCGCGCAGCTCGCCCGCGTAACCGTTGTCGGCCGGGGCGAGCACCAGCTCCTCCGTCTCCATCGACGGCCCCGACAGCAGCACCCGCCGCGGCGCCCAGAACGGCGCCAGGATGTCGGCCCGCATCGACGTGCCCACCACGCTCGCGTCGTTGGCGTGATGGGCCAGCAGCGACACGTCCACCAGGGCCCGCCGCCCGTCCGGGTACAGCAGCAGCCCGCCGGCCTCGGCGTCGACCCCGCTGGGCGCCAGCGAGCCGGCCATGCGCAGCTCCGCGGGCATGCCGAGCAGCAGCTGGGCCAGCCCGAACGGGTAGATCCCCAGGTCGAGCAGGGCCCCGCCGCCCAGCTCCGGCGCCCACAGCCGATGGGCGGGGTCGTAGGGCAGCGCGAAGCCGAACGAGGCCCGCACCGACCGGATCTCGCCGAAGCGCGGATCGGCCGCCACCCGCTGGATGAGCGGGTTGAAGCGCATCCACATGGCCTCCATGAGGAAGACCCCGGCCGCGCGGGCCAGCGCCACCATGCGCTCGGCGTCGGCCACGTCGGCCGCCAGCGGCTTCTCGCACAGCACCGACTTGCCCGCCGCGATGGCCGCCTCGGCCACCTCCAGGTGCTGGGCGTGCGGCGTGGCGACGTAGATCGCGTCGACGGCCGGATCGGCGCACAGGGCCTCGTAGGAGCCGTAGGCCGACTCCGCGCCCAGCTCGTCGGCCAGCGCCCGCGCCCTGAGCGGGCTCCGCGAGCCGACGGCGGCCACCCGCATGCCGGGTTCGGCCACGATGGCCGCTCCCACGGTACGCGCGATGCCGCCGGTCGCCGCTATTCCCCAGGTGAAATCTCGCACGACCGAGATCGTAGAGCGCTCAGGTCAGGTTGAACGAGTCGGGGTCGGGCCCGATCCGCCGCCCCGCGTTCATCGCGCCGATGGCCGCCATGTCCTCGGTGTCGAGGATGAAGTCGAACACGTCGATGTTCTCCTCGATCCTCGACGGCGTGACCGACTTGGGGATCACCACGTTGCCGAGCTGCAGGTGCCAGCGGAGCACGATCTGGGCGGGCGTCTTGCCGTACTTCTCCGACAACACGCGCAGCGCCGGGTCGGCCAGCAGCCCCTTGCCCTGCCCGAGCGGGCTCCACGCCTCGGTCAGGATGCCGTTGGCCTCGTGGAAGGCCCGCATCTCGCGCTGCTGGAAGTACGGGTGGAGCTCGATCTGGTTGATCGACGGCGTGATGTCGGTCTCCTCCATCAGCCGGGTCAGGGTGGCGACCGTGAAGTTGGAGACCCCGATGGCCTTGGCCCGTCCGTCCCGGTAGATCTTCTCCAGCCCCCGCCAGGCCTGCACATACCTGTCCTGCTCCGGGACCGGCCAGTGGATCAGGAAAAGATCTACGTAGTCGAGGCCCAGACGGGCCAGGCTCTCGTCGAAGGCCTGCTCGGCGCGCCCGTGGTCGCAGTTCCACAGCTTGGTGGTGACGAACACCTTCTCCCGTGGCACCCCGGCGGCGCGCACGGCCCGGCCGACGCCCTCCTCGTTCTCGTAGGCGGCGGCGGTGTCGATGTGCCGGTATCCGGCGCGCAGCGCGGCCGTCACCGCGTGCTCGGCGTCGTCGGCAGAGACCTGCCAGACGCCGAAGCCGAGCTGTGGTATCTGCACACCGTCGGTGTTGAGCATCAGCGAGTTCATACCCTCCATTGTTCACGTGTCGTTTCTTGCGGCTTAAGCAGGCCGGGCTACCTTGAGGCGGGTCGTGCAAGGCCATCCACCGGCTGGGGGAAACAGAGTGGTCAGACAGGCGTCGGCCTGGGTGGAGTCTCCGCTCCAGATGCTGTGCGCCGTCGAGGCCCACCATGCCGGGCTGCTCGGCCCGGACACCGTGGTCGTGCCGCGCGCCGGCCTGCGCCCGCTGCGCGCCACCCGCAAGGAGCTGCGCCGCCTCGACCTGCCCGCCGGCCTGGTGCTGGACGAGCCGCGCGAGCGCATGCCGCGCCGCGTCCAGGCCGTGGGCGACGCGTTCTCCGGCAAGGTCCAGATGCGCTGGCTGACCTCCGACCCCGGCCGCATCGTCGTCGTGGACGACGGCCTGGCCACGCTCAGGCTGCTCGAACTGCTGGCCGCCGGGCCGTTCCGGCCGCTGCTGCGGGCGCGGGCGACCCCCTCGCGGGCGCGCGCCCTGCTCGGCCTGGCCGCCGCGCTGCGGCTGCGGATGAGCCGGGTGTCGGTCTTCACCGCCCTGCCCGTCCCCGACGAGCTGGCCGCCGCCGTCCGGGGGGCGGGCGTCGACCTCGTCCGCCACGACTTCGCCTGGCTGCGCGCCCAGCCGCCGAGCGCCCAGGGGCCCGCCGAGCGCACGGTCGTCCTCGGCACGTCCCTGGTCCGCAACGGCCTGGTCCACCGCGACCACTACCTGCGCTGGCTGACCGACCTGGCCGGACGCGAGCCGCTGGCCTACTACCCGCACCGCCGCGAGGACCCCGTCGACCTGGCGCTGATCGGCGAACGTCCCGGCATCACCGTGCACGACGCGGGCGTGCCGGCCGAGCTGACGCTGCGCGGCCTCGACGCCGGGCAGCGGGTGCTCAGCCTGCCCTCGACCGCGATCACCTCGCTGCGGGTGCTGCTCGGCCCGCGCGGCGTCGAGGTCGAGCCGGTGGACGTTCCCGACGACTGGTGGACGAGCAGGGCGGCCCCCGGCCTGCGATCGCATTTGACAGGAGCTTCCAGGTGAGGGTGCTGGCGATAGCCGACTCCGACTCGTATCTGAAGTGGGCGGCCTGCCTGCTCGACGACCTGCCCGCGGGCTGCGAGAGCGAGCTGGTGGTGGTGCGCACCCCGATCGCGCCCTCGCCGGAGCAGATCGCGGCGGCGGTGGGCGGGCGCGCGGCGCCCCCGGTGTTGTCGGCGCGCTCGCTGCGCCGCCTGGCCGAGCGCACCCGCCCCGACGCGATCCTGGTGGGCTGCACGGGCCCGGTGGTGGACGTCCTGGTGGCCGACGTGCTGGCCGGGCTGCGGCCGGCGGGCCGGGCACGGCCGGTGTTCGTCAGCGGGCTGCCCGGCATCTCGGTGCCGGCCACGGAGAAGGCGTGGCTGTTCCGCAGCGGCTGCGACCTGTTCGTGGTCCACAGCGAGCGCGAGGTGGCCGAGTTCTCCGAGATCGCCGGCCGGCTCGGCGGGGGAGGGGCGGTCGGGCTGGCCCGGCTGCCGTTCCTGCGGCCCGGCGCGGTGTCCGGCGGCGGCGACCGGGTCGTGTTCGCCACCCAGGCCAAGGTGCCGCGGGCGCGGGAGGAGCGCGAGCGGGTGCTGACGGCGCTGGCCGAGCTGGCCGCCCGCCGGCCCGGCCTGGAGGTCGTGGTCAAGCTGCGCGCCCTGGAGCACGAACGCCAGACCCACAACGAACGCCACCACTACCAGCGGCTGTGGCGCGAGATGGGCGAGCCGGGCAGGCTGACGTTCGCGGCCGGGTCGATGCACGAGCAGCTGTCGCGGGCGGCCGGGTTCGTCACGGTCAGCTCGACGGCCGCGCTGGAGGCCGTCGCCATGGGCGTGCCGTCGCTGGTGCTGAGCGACTTCGGCGTCAGCGCCGAGATGATCAACCTGGTGTTCGAGGGCAGCGGCCTGCTCGGCACGCTCGACGACCTGGCCCTGGGCGACTTCCGCACGGCCGAGCCGCGCTGGTGCGAGGCCAACTACTTCCACCCGGCCGGCCGCGACGACTGGGCGGCCCTGCTGACCGGCCTGGCCGCGGACGGGGCGCGCCCGCCCGCCCGCTCCCTGCTGGACGGCCCCGAGCACGCCGCGGCCCGCCGCCGGGCCAGGTTGCGGGTGGAGGTGCCGCCCACGATGCTGCGGGCGGGCTACCGGGCCAAGCGGCGGGTGCGCCGCTACCTCAGATCGCTGACCTGATCTTCCTGCGCAGCCTGGACAGCGCCGAGGGCGGCTCGGCCAGCCCCAGCGTCTCCAGGCGCTTGCGCTTGAAGTAGCGCCCGTCGAACGCCCCGTCGAACCCCGGGCCCGACGGGCGCAGCTCGGGATAGGCGTCGGCCTGCATGCAGTAGCCGACCGCGCGCACCAGCGCGGGCAGGTCCGTGCGCGGCGGCTCGTCGATCACGCCGTCGGCGTTCAGCCGGGGCAGCAGCGCGTCCACGATCGTGGCCGGCACCCGGTTGCTGTTCTCGTACGGCGTCAGCCGGTCCAGCACCAGGCCGGTGCCGAAGGAGGCGACCGGCAGGCCGAAGTAGCGCCGGGCGGTCACCAGGCCGGTGGAGAAGCAGCCCACGACCAGCTCGGGCCGCTGCGTCGCGAAGCACACCTCGGCCGGCACGCTCTCCCCGGCCACCGTCAGCCGCACCCCCAGCGGCCCGGCCGCCGCGCGCAGCAGTTGCGCGTGCCGGCGTCCGGCGGCCGGGTGCGGCTTGAACACCACGTCGGTGCAGCCGCGGGCGGCCAGCGCGCGCAGCATCGAGGCGTGCAGCCCGGCCTCCTCCTCCGGCGTGACGATCTCCAGCGCCGACAGGTACTGGCCGAGGACGACCGCCTGCCCGGCGCGCAGGTCCGGCGCGGTGGCGGCCACCTCGTCCACGACCGCGAGGAAGCGCTCCTGCGGCAGCACCACGGGAGGCACGCCGTACTCGCTGAGCAGCAGCGGGGTCAGGCCGGGCACCAGGTCCAGGTGGAGCAGCCGCTCGATGCGCCGGGAGATCTCCGCGGGCAGCGGGTCGCGGGTCGGCCCGTAGCTCATCAGGCCGTCGGAGTAGACGGTGATCGGGCAGTCGCGCACCAGGCCGGCGATCGTGCGCGCGGGCGGCACCGCGATCGACTCCAGCACCAGCTCCTCGACGTCGTCCAGCGCCAGGTGGGAGCGGATCAGCCGCTCGAACATCGGCACCTCGATGACCCGCGCCCGCCAGTCGGAGGGGTGCAGCGGGGCGATCAGCTCGTTCCAGGAGTGCACCTCGTCGAAGCGCGAGCGCAGGGCGGCGAAGCCGGGCGTGCCGTCGAGCGGCACCGACACCTCGGGGATCGCCGCGTTGTTCGACACGATCAGCACGCGCCGACCGGCGCCGAAGCGGCCGTCGTCGATGGCCGCGGCCAGCGACATCGCGCCGAACAGCGTCGAGGCGTAGAAGACCTTCATCAGGAGTCCTCCCGATCCCGGCGGATCCGGACATGGGGGCTGGGGGGAATGTCGGGCACCAGGGCGCGCAGCACGGCCTCCCGCTCGACGGCCATCCGCGACACGGCGTCGGCCACCAGGGCGGGCGGCAGGCCGCGGACCATCTGCGCGCCCCGCTCCTCGAACCGGGCGCGCAGCGCGGGCGTGAACCGGCCCGCGAGCTCCAGGTGGTGGGCCAGCAGCGCGCAGAAGTTGCGCGCCGCCTTGGGCAGGAACTCCGGCTCCAGGTCCTTGAGGACCAGCTCGAAGGCGTCGAAGAAGTGCAGCTGCCGCTCGTCGCCGACCTGCGTCAGCGATCCGGACACCAGCCGCCGGTAGAACACCCCGGCCATCGGCACGACCGCGAACGTGGCCGCCTCCCGGTGCAGCCGCCAGATCCACGGCCGGTCCTCGGCGGTGTGCAGCGAGCCGGGGAAGTGCAGCAGGTCCCGCAGCGAACGCCGGTAGACCCCGGCCCACGCGTACGGGTAGTCCACCATGGTCCGCTCCCCGGCCGGCAGGATCGCCGAGCGGGGGTCGAGCACGACGCCGCGGCGCGACAGCGGGGCCCGGTGCACCACCCGCCTGCGCCCCTCCACCTGGACGTGGTCGACGCGCACGAAGTCGCAGCCGAGCCCGTCGATGGCCGCCACCAGCCCGGCCAGGTAGCCGGGCGCCAGCCAGTCGTCGCCGTCCATGAACGTGACGAACCGCCCCGAGGCGGCCGACAGCCCGGTGTTGCGGGCGTCGGCCAGGCCCACGGGGGCGGGGTTGCGCAGCACGGCCAGGCCGGGCAGGTCGCGGGCGAAGTCGGCGATGATGTCCGGGGTGGCGTCCACGGAGCCGTCGTCCACGACGATGAACTCGAAGTCGGGCCGGGCGTTGCGGGCGAGCGAGGTGAGCGCGTCGGCGATGAAGCGCTCACCGTCACGCACCGGCACGACGACGGAGAGAGTGGTCGGCGTCATGACTCAGACGGTCACCCGGCGCAGCCGGGCCTTGGGCGCCTCCTCGCCGGGGAAGACGCGCTTGACGCCGTCGCCCATGGCCTGCTCGATGATGCGGATGTCGCGGACGAGGTGCTCCAGCCCCGACGGCTCCAGCGAGGCGGCGTGGTCGGAGCCCCACATGGTGCGGTCGAGCGTGATGTGCCGCTCGACGCAGACCGCGCCCAGGGTGACCGCCGCCAGCGAGATCTGCAGGCCGCGCTCGTGCCCGGAGTAGCCGACCGGCACGCCGTAGCGCTCCTTGAGCGTGGTGATCGTGCGCAGGTTGGCCTCCTCCGGCGGCAGCGGGTACGTGGAGGTGGCGTGCATCATGATCAGCCGGTCGGTGCCGAGGATCTCGACCGCCTGGTCGATCTCCGACAGCGTGGACATGCCGGTGGACAGGATGAGCGGTTTGCCGGTGGCCGCCAGGGCGCGCAGCAGCTCGTGGTCGGCGACGCTGGCCGAGGCGATCTTGTGCGTCAGCACGTCCATGTCTTCCAGGAACTCCACGGACGGCACGTCCCACGGCGAGGCGAACCAGTGCAGGCCGCGCTCGTCGCAGTACTTCGCGATCTGCCGGTACTCGTCGTGGCCGAACTCGGTGCGCTCCTTGTACTCCAGGTACGTCATCTCGCCCCACGGCGTCTGCCTGATCTGGCCCTTCTGCTCCTCGGGCACGCAGATCGCGGGGGTGCGCTTCTGGAACTTGACGGCCTGGCAGCCCGCGTCGGCCGCCACGTCGATGAGCCGGCGGGCGAGGTCCAGGTCGCCGTTGTGGTTGATGCCGATCTCGCCGATCACGTACACCGGCTCGCCGTCGCCGACCAGCACGTCGCCGATCGCGACCGGGCCGAGCCGCGGCCGGGCCTTGGCCTCGGCGACGGGCGGCTCGGGCCGGGCGGCCACCACCAGGTCGCACAGCTCGCGCACCGCGCCGGAGCCGCCGGGCCTGGTCAGCACCACGCGGGCGGCGGCGCGCACGCGCGGGTGCGCGTCGGGGGTGGCGATGGGCCAGCCGACCTCGGCCATCGGGCCCAGGTCGTTGACGTCGTTGCCGACGTAGGCCACGCGCGCCGGGTCCAGGCCCTCGATGGCCAGCCAGTCGCGCAGCACGATGCGCTTCTCGGCCAGGCCCTGCAGCACGGGCACGCCCAGCTTGCGGGCGCGGGCGGCCACGACCGGGTTCTGCTCGGTGGACATCACCAGCACCTTGACCCCGGAGCGGCGCAGCAGCGAGACGCCCATCCCGTCCGAGCGGCTGACCAGGACCATCTCCCGGCCGTCGGAGTCGATGTAGGCGCGGTCGTCGGTGTGCACGCCGTCGAAGTCGGTGATGACCGCGTCCACGTCGATCGGCTCGGGCTTGTCGATGAACGGCGCCAGGGCGCGCACCAGCTCCAGGTCCTCGGGGTCGTCGACCTCGATGGCGTGCTGCGGCGGCACCGGCTGCACGGCGACCTCGCCGAAGAAGCGGTGGCCGTGCTCGCGCAGGCCGGCGGTGCGCATGACGTAGAAGGCGCCGTTCTCGCGGAACTGCGGCTCGCGGTCCTGCCTGCGCGGCCGTACGGCGGGGTCGTGGTTGACGCCCGCGCCCGCGGCCGTCCACAGGAACTCGTGCGTCGGCAGCCCGGACACGACCGAGTCGGCCTCGCCGTCCAGGACCTTGCGCACGGCCGCCGACAGGTCCTCGGGGTCGATGAACGCGCTGGTGCACTGCACCAGGACGACCACGTCCGGGTCCGCGCCGAGCGCGTCCAGGGCGTGCAGCACGGCCGACTCGCTGGAGGCGGTCGCGCCGCTCAGCTCCTCGGGCCGCTCCACCACGGTCGCCCCCGCCGCGCGGGCGGTCTCGGCGATCTGCGGGTGGTCGGTGCTGACCACGACCTGGTCGACGAGCTCGGCCCGCAGGCACGCCCGTACCGCGCGGGTGACCAGCGGGACGCCCCCGACCAGGGCGAGGTTCTTCAGGGGAACGCCCGCCGAACCTCCGCGGGCGGGAACAACGGCCAGGACTCGCAAGTGACTTCTCCTCAGTGCATCGGATCGCACCCAGAAGCTAAGGGCCCGGATTGAACGGGCAGCGTCACCGCCATTAACTTTCCATGGGGATCCGGTAGAGCAACTCTGGCCGGCCCACCCCGCCGTACTGCGGCACGCGCACCGCCGTCCCCAGCTCGACCAGGTGTTCCAGGTAGCGGCGGGCGGTCACCCGGGACACCCCGACGGCCTGCGCCACGCTCTGCGCGGTGCTGCCGCCGGGCCGCTCGCGCAGCCGCGCCGACACGGCGTCGAGGGTGTCGCGGGCCAGCCCTTTGGGCAGCTCGGAGCTGCCACGCAGGGTGCCGAGCACCCGGTCGACGTCGCCCTGGGCGACGATCACGCCGGTGTCCTGCCTGAACCGGGCGTAACGCGCCAGCTTCTCGGCCAGGGTCGCGTAGGTGAACGGCTTGAGAAGGTACTGGGAGACGCCCAGCGACACCGCCGAGCGCACCGTCGCCAGGTCGCGCGCCGAGGTGACGGCGATGACGTCGCACAGCAGCCCGCCGGCCCGCACCGCGCGGCACACCTCCAGGCCGTGCATGTCGGGCAGGTACAGGTCGAGCAGGATGAGGTCGACGGGCCGGCCGCGCAGGAACCGCAGCGCCTCGCCGCCCGAACGCGCCACCCCGGCCACCTCGAACCCGGCCACCCGCTCGACGTAGACCCGGTTGGCCTCGGCCGTGATCTCCTCGTCCTCCACGATCAGCACGGAGACCGGCCCGTCCGGCCCGCTCGCCGCGCCCGCTCCGGGCCCGGCGAGCGGGCCGGTGTCCGGCCGGTTCATCGGACCCGCTCCGGGACCGGCAGCCGCACCGTGAACGCCGACCCGGCCACCTCGATCGTGCCGCCCAGCCGCCGCACCGCCTGCCCGACCAGCGCCAGCCCGAGCCCGTGGCCGTCGCCCTTGGTGGTCCAGCCCTTCGCGAACGCCTCCGGCGCGGTCAGCCCCGGCCCGTCGTCGGCCACCCTGATCACCACCCCGTCCCCGTCCGCGCTCAGGTGCACCTCGACCCGGGTGGCCGCGTCGAGGGCGTTGTCGACCAGGTTGCCGACGATCGTCACCAGGTCGCGCGGGTCCAGGCCCAGGTCGTCGAGGTCGCTGTCGGGCGTGAGCAGCAGCTCGCCGCCGCGTTCGGCCGCCTCGGCGCTCTTGCCGAGCAGCAGCGCGGCCAGCACCGGCTCGCGCACCGCGCCCACCACCCGGTCGGTCAGCTCCTGCGCCGCGCGCAGCTCGGCCGTGCCCAGCGCGACGGCCTGCTCGGTGCGTCCCAGCTCGACCAGCGTGATCACGGTGTGCAGCCGGTTGGCGGCCTCGTGCGCGGCCGAGCGCAGCGAGTCGGCGAAGCCGCGTTCGGCGTCGAGCTGCCCGGCCAGCGCCTGCAGCTCGGTGTGGTCGCGTACGGTCACCACCGTGCCGAGCCTGCTGGCCGCGCCGTTGACGGCCAGCACCCGGTCGCCGGCCAGGTGCACGCGTTCCTCCTGGCCTTCCAGCAGCGCCGACAGGCCCAGCTCGGCCATGTGCCGGCCCTCGGCGTCCGGCGGCAGGTCCAGGAGCTGCCGGGCGGCGTCGTTGCACAGCGTCAGCGTGCCGTCGCCGCCGACCAGCAGCAGGCCCTCCCGCACGGCGTGCAGGACGGCGTCGTGGTGGTCGTGGATGCGGCCCAGCTCCACCGGGCCGAGCCCGTGGGTCTGGCGGCGCAGGCGTGCGGTGACCAGCCACGTCCCGGCCGCGCCGAGGCCGAGCGCGAGGGCGGCGACCAGGCCGCTCCAGGCGACCTGGTCGCGCAGCCGGGCGCTGATCCGGTCGATCGTGATGCCCGCGCTGACCAGGGCCCTGACCCGGCCGCCGGACCACACGGGCGTCACGGCCCGCTTGGAGGGGCCGAGCGTGCCGGTGTAGGTCTCGACGAACGTCCGGCCGGCCAGGGCCCGCCCGGTGTGGCCGAGGAAGCGCCGGCCGATCTCGGCCGGGTTCGGATGGGTGTAGCGGGTGCCGTCCGGCTTCATGATGGTGACGAAGTCGACGCCGGTCTCCTTGCGCACCCGTTCGGCGTACGGCTGCAGGGCCAGGGTCGGCTCCGGGCCGTCGAGGGCGGCGGCCACGCCCGGCGCGGCGGCCACGCTGACCGCCACGGCCCTGGCCGTGGCGCCGGCCTCCTCGGTGAGCAGGCGGTGGGCCTGCACCAGCGCGAGCACCGCGCAGCCCGTCACGGCGACCGCGACCACGACCAGTTGCAGGACCAGCATCTGGCCCGCCAGGCTCCAGCGGCGCATGAGCCCCCCTTGCGTGAACGAAACTTACTCAATCGTGACGTGGGTCACAGCGAGCCGCATAGTCGCACGACCAGCCCCTTTTTCCCAAGCGGTGGAGACCCCTCATGCGTGATCGCACTCGCTATCTGTACCTGGCCGTCATCGTGGCGGTCCTGCTCGGCATCCTGGTCGGGTTCGTCTGGCCGGAGGCGGGCAAGGAGCTCAAACCCCTCGGCACCGGGTTCGTGGCGCTGATCAAGATGCTGATCAGCCCCATCATCTTCTGCACGATCGTGCTCGGCATCGGCTCGGTACGCCAGGCCGCCAAGGTCGGCAAGGTCGGCGGCCTCGCGCTGGGCTACTTCATGGTGATGTCCACCGTCGCCCTGGTCATCGGCCTGCTGGTCGGCAACGTCATCGACCCCGGCTCCGGGCTGCACCTGACCGACGCCGCCCGGCAGGCCGCCGAGGCAGAGGCGGCCAAGGGCGAGGCCACCGGCGGGGTCGACTTCCTGCTCGGCATCATCCCCGTCACGCTGGTGTCGGCCTTCACCGAGGGCTCGGTCCTGCAGACGCTGCTGGTGGCGCTGCTGGCCGGGTTCGCGCTGCAGGCCATGGGCGAGCGGGGCGCGCCGATCCTGCGCGGCGTCGAGCACGTCCAGCGGCTGGTGTTCCGCATCCTGGCCATGGTCATGTGGGCCGCGCCGGTCGGCGCGTTCGGGGCCATCGCGGCCGTGGTCGGGGCCACCGGGATCGAGGCGCTCAAGAGCCTGGCCATCATCATGATCGCCTTCTACGTCGCCTGCCTGCTGTTCGTGGGCGTGGTGCTGGGCGCGCTGCTGTGGCTGGTGGCCCGGGTCAACCTGTGGTCGCTGCTGCGCTACCTCGGCCGGGAGTTCCTGCTGATCCTGTCCACGTCGTCGTCGGAGACGGCGCTGCCGCGGCTGATCGCGAAGATGGAGCACCTCGGCGTGAGCCGGACGGTGGCCGGCATCACCGTGCCGACCGGCTACTCCTTCAACCTCGACGGCACCGCCATCTACCTCACCATGGCCACGCTGTTCATCGCCTCGGCCACCGGCGCGCCGCTGCAGGTCGGCGAGCAGGTCTCGCTGCTGCTGTTCATGATGGTCGCCTCCAAGGGCGCCGCGGGCGTGACCGGGGCGGGCCTGGCCACGCTCGCCGGCGGCCTGCAGTCGCACCGCCCCGAGCTGGTGGACGGCGTCGGCCTCATCGTCGGCATCGACCGGTTCATGTCCGAGGCCAGGGCGCTGACCAACTTCGCGGGCAACGCCGTGGCCACCGTCGTGGTCGGCACCTGGACCGGCGACTTCGACCGGGAGCGGGCCGCCGAGGTGCTGGCCGGGCGGGCGCCGTTCGACGAGTCCACGCTGATCGACGAGGAGGACGACCGCCCCGAGCCGGAGCCCGATCGGCGGGCCGCGCGCGTCTAGGGTTGCCGGCTCTCGGCGCTCGCAGCTCTAGGGTTTGCGGCCGATGCCCGCGTACCCCATGCGGGCGAAGTCGTCGTCGTAGAAGGGCGGGCTCTCGGGGTCGGTGAACGGGAAACCGAGCTCCGGCCCCTTGCCCGTGGCCAGACCGGGCGGGATCAGCTCGAAGTCGCCGAAGAAGGCGGCGATCTCCTTGCCCGGCCGCGGGCAGAACGGCGCGTTGGCCCGCCGGTAGAACTGGCTGACGCGGGCCACGCGCTCGGGCGCGTGGTCGGTGCCGACGTGCGACAGGGCCAGGTAGCTGCCGGGCGCGAGCGCGTCGCGGTAGGCGGCCACGAAGCCCTGCGGGTCGTCGGTGTCGGGGATCAGGTGCAGCAGGAACATCATGAGCACGGCGACGGGCCTGCCGAAGTCCAGCAGCCCGCGCACCTCGGGGCTGTCCAGCACCTCCCGCGGGCGCCGGACGTCGCCGTGCAGCATGGCCACCTGCTCGGGGCCGGCCAGCAGGGCCCGCCCGTGGGCGGCCACCACCGGGTCGCTGTCCACGTAGACCACGCGGGCCTGCGGCGCGTACCGCAGCGCCACCTCGTGCACGTTCTCGGCGGCCGGCAGGCCGGAGCCCAGGTCGAGGAACTGGGTGACACCCTGCTCGCACAGGTACCGCACCACCCGGCCGATCAGCAGCCGGTTCTCCCGCGTGCCGTCCCTGACCTCCGGCATCGCGCTCAGCACCAGCTCGGCCAGCTCACGGTCGGCCGGGAAATTGTTCTTTCCGCCCAGGAAGTAGTCGTACATGCGCGCGGTGTTGGGGATGTGAGGATCCACGCCCTGGGGGACTTCTTGCGTCATGAGGGCATGATCCACTAACCGGCTGCCGGAAATCTACGCTTTCGACATCAGATGGCCGGAAGCCGCAGGACGAACCGCGCCCCGCCCGGACGGTCCTCCACCCGCACGCTGCCCCGGTGGGCCATCGCCACGTCCCTGGCGATGGCCAGGCCGAGCCCGGTGCCGCCGGAGTCGCGGCTGCGGGCGGCGTCGAGGCGGGTGAACCGCTCGAAGATGCGCTCGCGGTCGGCCTCGCGGATCTCCTGGCCGTCGTTCTCCACCGCCAGCACGGCGGTGCCGCCCCTGGCCGGGCCCGCCTCCCTGGTGACCACGACCCGCACCATGGTCTCGGCGTGCCGCTGGGCGTTGTCCAGCAGGTTCGTCAGCACCCTGGCCAGTTGCAGGCGCACGCCCTCGACCACCACGCCCTCGGTCAGCTCCAGCCGGGTGGGCAGCTTGTCGCTGCGCACGGCCAGCTCCTGCCGGACGAGCTGGGCCAGGTCCACCGGCTCCCTGGCCACGTCCACCCGGGAGCCGATCCTGGCCAGCAGGAGCAGGTCGGTGATGATCGCCTCCAGCCGGTCGGTGTCCCGCAGGGCGCTGTCCACCAGCGCCTCGACGTCGGTGTCCTCGGGGTAGAGCTGGGCGCTCTCCAGCTGGGCGCGCAGCCCGGCGATCGGGGTGCGCAGCTCGTGGGAGGCGTCGGAGGCGAACTGGCGCTGCTGCAGCGCGGAACGTTCCAATCGGGCCAGCGTGTTGTTGACGGCCTTGGCCAGCATGGCGACCTCGTCCTCGCCGCCCGGCTGGGTGACCCGGTGGCTCAGGTCGCCGGCGCTGACCGCGTCCAGCTCGGCGCGCATGGTCGCCACCGGGCGCAGCGCGCGGCCGGTGACCAGCCAGGTCGCCCAGGCGGTGAGCGCGATCAGCACCGCCACCTGGGAGAACACGATCACCTCCAGCGTCTGCGAGGCCAGCACCTCCGGGGTGCTGCGGCCGGCGTAGACGATGGGGGAGTCCTCCGACATGCCGGCCTTGACCGCCGACAGGTGCACGCACTCGGTCGGCAGGCAGTTGGTGGTGTTGACCACCCGGCTCTCGGCGGTGGGCCGCACGTCGCTGAGCGGCGGCAGGTTCCTGGCCGCGTCGCTGCTGGCCAGGACGCGGCCGTCGGTGCCGACGATCTGGATCAGGTCGATGGACGGGTTGGGCACCGGGATCGTGGCGCCCTGCGGCAGCCCGCCCGCGCGCATCTCCGAGGCCACCCGCTCGGCGGTGTCCCGCGTGTCCCGGTAGACGCCGGCCGTCACCAGCGAGCGCGAGACGATGCACCCGGCGACGCCCACGGGGATCAGCACGAGGGCGGCTACGGCCGTCGCGATGAGGGTGACGCGTCCGCGCAGGGAGCGGGCCCACAGGGGTGGCACTCCCCGAGACTACTAACCGTCATTGCCGCCAAATGCCGCGTCAAGGGAAAGGTTCCCCCAACCTCAACGCTGGATCCACACGGTGGTGTCCGGCGGGACCGAGCCGTCGGCCGCCAGCGGGCCGCTGGCCAGCAGCACCGTGCCGGGCACGACCGGGGCGACCGGGCGCTCGCCGGTGTTCAGCATCACGACCAGGCCCGGGTCGCGCTGGACGGCCAGCACGTCCTCGGGGGCCTCCAGCCACCGCAGCGTGCCGCCGCCGAGCGCCGGGTGCTGCTTGCGCAGCCGGAGCGCGGCCCGGTAGAGGTTCAGCGTCGAGTCCGGGTCGTGCTCCTGGGCCTCGGCCGACAGCTGCGTCCACGACGGCGGGATCGGCAGCCACGGGTCGCGCCAGCCGCAGCCCGGCTCGTTCGTCCACGGGATCGGCACCCGGCAGCCGTCGCGGCTCTCGCCGGTGCGCCGGAAGGCGGGGTCCTGGCGCAGCTCGTCGGGCAGGTCGAGGACCTCGGGCAGGCCCAGCTCCTCCCCGTTGTAGAGGTAGGCCGAGCCGGGCAGGGCCAGCATGAGCAGCGTCGCCGCGCGGGCGCGGGCCAGTCCACCGTGCCGGGTGACGTGGCGCGGCTTGTCGTGGTTGGACAGCACCCAGGTGGTGGGCGCGCCGACCAGCTCGGCCTCCGCCAGCGACTTCTCGATCACCGTACGGAACGACTTGGCGTGGAAGTCGGCCATCATGAACTCGAAGTTGAACGCCTGGTGCAGCTCGTCCGGCCCGACGTAGCGGGCCAGCCGCTCGGGCGAGGACACCCACGCCTCGGCGACGGCCATCCGCCCGCCGGGGTAGGAGTCGAGGATCGGCCGCCACTCCCGGTAGATGTCGTGCACGCCGTCCTGGTCGAAGTAGGGCACCTGCTCGTCGCCCAGCATCTCGGCCTGGCGGCCCTCCTTCGGGCCCACGTCGGGCAGGCCCTGCGCCTTGACCATGCCGTGGGCCACGTCCACGCGGAAGCCGTCCACGCCCCGGTCCAGCCAGAAGCGCAGGACGTCGCGGAACTCGGCGCGCACCTCGGGGTTGTCCCAGTTGAGGTCGGGCTGCTCGGGCGCGAACAGGTGCAGGTACCACTGGCCGTCCTCGACCTGGGTCCAGGCCGGGCCGCCGAAGATCGACTCCCAGTCGTTGGGCCGGTCGCGGAAGATGTAACGGTCGCGCAGGCCGGCCTGGAACCAGGGGTGCCGGTCCGAGGAGTGGTTGGGGACCAGGTCCACGATCACCCGGATGTCGCGCTCGTGGGCCTCGCCGATCAGGGCGTCGAAGTCGGCCAGCGTGCCGAACATCGGGTCCACGTCCCGGTAGTCGGCCACGTCGTAGCCGCCGTCGGCCATGGGCGAGGTGTAGAAGGGGCTCAGCCAGATCGCGTCCACGCCCAGCCGCGCGAGGTGGCCCAGGCGTTCCCGCACGCCCTTCAGGTCGCCGGTGCCGTCGCCGTCGGCGTCGGCGAAGCTCCGGGGGTAGACCTGGTACACGACGGCGTCCCGCCACCAGTCGTCGTTGCCGAGCATGGCTTTCCTTCCCCCGATGTCCGTGATGTCTGGTGCAGGATGTCGCGCGTCCTTGCGACAGGTCAAGTGCAAGTTTCGGAAAGTTGCAGATTCCCGGTACGCCCGTTATCGGAGGTGCGGCGAGGTCAGCGCGTCGCGGGTCGGATGTGGTTCCGGTAACGCTCTTTCGCAAGTTCTTCCAATTCTTGCAAAGAGCCGCTAACGTCCCGGAAACGTAAGCCGTGAACAGCGGCGGAAAACGATCTTCGGCGGCGGCGCACGCAGGCGTCGCCGCTCCTCCATGACCTCGGGAGGTCTCATGCGTGTTCGGGTCCTGGGAGTGGCCGCCCTCTCCACCCTCGCGTTCGCCGCCACGGCTTGCGGTGACTCCGGCTCGACCGCCCCGTCGGCGCAGCCCAGCGGCTCGGCCTCGGCCTCGGCTCCGGCCGCCGCGGCGGGCGGCACGCTGGTCATCTGGGCCGACCCGAGCCGGGTCAAGCCGCTCAAGCCCTTCGCCGACCAGTTCGGCACCGAGAACGGCGTGACCGTCGAGGTGAAGGAGATCAGCAAGGACAACCAGATGACCTTCCTGACCGCCTCCCAGCAGGGCAGCGGCCCGGACATCATGATCGGCGCGCACGACTGGATCGGCAACCTCGTCCAGAACGGCGCCATCGACCCCGTCACGCTGACCGACGAGCAGAAGGCGGCCTTCTCGGAGATCGCCATGAAGGCGGTCACCTTCAACGGCCAGGTGTACGGCGCCCCGTACGCGGTGGAGAACATCGCCCTGATCCGCAACACCAAGCTCGCCCCCGACGCCCCCGCCACGCTCGACGAGATGATCGACAAGGGCAAGGAGCTGAAGAAGGCCGGCAAGGTCAAGGAGGTGCTCTGCCTGCCCGTCGGCGTCAAGGGCGACGCCTTCCACGCCTACCCGCTGTTCGCCTCCGCGGGCGGCGCGCTGTTCGGCCAGACCGCCTCCGGCGACCCGGACCCCAAGCAGGTGCTGCTCGGCTCCGAGGGCTCGGTCAAGGCGTTCGGCAAGCTGAAGGAGCTCGGCGAGAAGGGTGACGGCGCGCTCAAGACGTCGGTCACCAACGAGAACTACATCGTCAACTTCGCCGCCGGCAAGTGCGCCTACCTGATCTCCGGCCCGTGGGCCATGAGCGAGGTCAAGAAGGGCGGCATCTCCTACGACATCACGCCCGTCCCGGCGTTCAAGGACGGCAAGCCGGCCACGCCGTTCGTCGGCGTCCAGTCGTTCTTCGTGGCGGCCAAGGGCAAGAGCAAGGCCCTGGCCCAGGAGTTCGTCGCCAACTACGTCACCAACAAGGACGTCGCCAAGGCCCTGTACGAGGCCGACCCGCGGCCCCCGGCGCTGACCGCCGCCCTCCAGGAGGTCCAGGCCGCCGACCCCGACGCCGCCAAGTTCATGGACGCCGGCAAGAGCGGCATGCCGATGCCCGCCATCCCCGAGATGGCCGCGATCTGGGAGCCGTTCGGCATCGCGGAGACCGCCGTGGTCAAGGGCGGCGACGCCGCCAAGGCCGCCGCGGCCGCGCAGAAGGCCATCGACGGCGCGCTCAAGAACTGACATGGCCCAGGACGTGCACGAGGCCGTGGGGACCACCGCGTCCCCGCGGCCTCGCCGGGAGCTGACCACGGCGTTCGTGGTGAGCAGGATCGCGGTGCTGGCCGTGGCCGCGGCGATCCTGCTCTACGCCGCGCCGCCGCTGGTCGCCGCGGAGTCGTGGGTCTCGCTCACGCTGCTGGGGCTGGCCGCCGCGGCCATCTCCTACCTGTACCTGACCCGCCGCTTCATCCCGGCCAAGTACCTCGTTCCCGGCACCGTCTTCCTGATCGCCTTCCAGGTGCTGCCCGTGCTCTACACGGTGACCACGGCGTTCACGAACTTCGGCGACGGGCACCGCGGCGACAAGGCCGACGCGGTCACCGCCATCGAGACCGGCTCGGTGCGCCAGGCCCCCGGCTCGCCCGAGTACGGCCTGACCGCCGCCCTGCGCGGCGACGAGCTGGTGTTCCTGCTGGTCGACCCCACGACCAAGCAGGTCCGGCTGGGCACCGCCGAAGGGCTGACCCCGCTCGCCGGCGCCCAGGTCGGCCTCACCGGCAAGGTCCTGACGGCCCCCGGCGTGACCGTGCTGAAGGCGCCCGAGGCGGCCGCCCGCGGCCAGGAGATCTCGGCGCTGTCCGTGCCGACGCCGGGCGGCGCGATCAAGGCCAACGGCCTCAGCCGGGCCGTGGAGGGCAAGGCCGCGCTGGTCTACGACGCCGCCTGCGACTGCGTCAAGGGCAACGGCGACACCTGGACGGCCGACGAGGCACAGGGCTACTTCGTCAACGCCGAGGGCGAGCACCTGGCACAGGGCTGGCAGGCGAACGTCGGGTTCGACAACTTCGCCCGGGTGCTGACCAACCCCACCATCTCCGGCTACTTCGTCGGCGTGCTGGGCTGGAACCTGGTGTTCGCGCTGGCCTCCGTGGCCGGCACGTTCGGTCTCGGCATGGCCGTGGCGCTGGCGCTGCACCACCCGCGCATGCGCGGCACGAAGATCTACCGGATCGCGCTGATCCTGCCGTACGCGATGCCGGCCTTCGCCATGCTCCTGGTCTGGCGGGACATGTTCAACCGCGACTTCGGCCTGATCAACCAGTTCTTCGGGCTGAGCGTCGACTGGCTCGGCGAGCCCGTCACCGCCCGCTTCGCGGTCATCCTGGTCAACCTGTGGCTCGGCTTCCCGTACATGTTCCTGGTCACCACCGGCGCGCTCCAGGCGATCCCGCGCGAGCTGACCGAGGCGGCCTCCATCGACGGCGCCACGCCGTGGAAGGCGTTCCGCCGGGTGACGCTGCCGCTGCTGCTGGTCGCGCTGACGCCGCTGCTGATCTCGTCGTTCGCGTTCAACTTCAACAACTTCAACGCCATCGCGCTCACCACCGACGGCGGGCCGTTCCCGGCCGAGAGCCCGCAGGTGGGGGCCACCGACCTGCTGATCACCTACACCTTCCGGCTGGCGTTCGGCGCGGGCGGGGCGCAGTTCGGGTTCGCGGCGGCGATCTCGGTGTTCATCTTCGCGATCGTCGCGGTCATCTCGGCCGTGGCCTTCCGCCGTACCCACAAGCAGGAGGAGGTCTACGCATGAGGATCGCGCTCAGGCACGTGTTCGTGCTGGCGGTGTGCGCGTTCGCGCTGTTCCCGATCCTGTTCGTGGTCTCGGCCGCGATCAACCCCATGGGCACGCTGGCCTCCACCGACCTGCTGCCGTCGGGGGCGAGCCTGAACAACTTCGCCAACCTGCTCACCTCCGACGACTATCCGTTCGGCCGGTGGTTCTTCAACTCGGTGTTCATCGCGCTGGTCTCGTCGTTCGCGAGCCTGCTGCTGTCGATGCTGGCCGCCTACGCCTTCAGCCGCATGCGCTTCACCGGCCGCCGGGTCGGGCTGCTGGCGCTGCTGCTCATCCAGATGTTCCCGCAGTTCCTGGCCATCGTCACGATCTTCATGATCTTCACCAGGGTGACCGAGCTGTACCCGGCGTTCGGCTTCAACACCGTCTGGGGCCTGCTGCTGCTCTACCTGGGCGGCGCGCTCGGCGTGAACACCTGGCTGATGAAGGGCTTCCTCGACACCGTGCCCAAGGAGCTCGACGAGGCCGCCACCGTGGACGGCGCCACCCACGCGCAGATCTTCTGGCGGATCATCATGCCGCTGGTCACGCCGATCCTGGCGGTCACCGCGCTGCTGGCCTTCATCGGCATCATGAGCGAGTTCCTCATGGCCAACGTGTTCCTGCGCGACCCCGAGAGCAAGACCCTGGCCGTCGGCATGTACGGCATGATCGCCGGCGACCACCGCAACGCCAACTTCGGCATGTTCGCCGCCGCGACGTTGCTCACCGCCGTACCCACGGTGAGCGTGTTCCTATGGCTGCAGAAGTACATCGTCTCCGGCCTGACGGCCGGGGCTGTCAAGGGATAGGTCCATTGCGTCATGTCGGCGAGCCGCACCACGACGGCTCAGCTCTCTACGTCTCCAGCCGGGAACCGGCGCTCGGCTCGCGGGTGACCCTCTGGCTGCGCGCGCCGCGCGCCGCCGGGATCACCGGGGTGCACGTGCGCACCGTCTGCGACGGCGAGCCCCGCTACGCCGAGGCCCGCGTCGACGACTCCAGGACCGGCACGCCGGTCGCCGGCTACGGCGCGGACGACGTGTGGTGGCAGGCGGAGATCACCGCCGTCAACCCGGTCACCCCGTACCGTTTCCTGCTGCACACCCGCCGCGGCCAGCTGTGGCTGACCGCGGCCGGACCGGTCGCCCACGACGTGACCGACGCGAGCGACTTCCGCCTGGTCTGCCACCAGGCGCCGCCCTCGTGGATGTCGGACGCGATCGTCTACCAGATCTTCCCCGACCGCTTCGACCGCTCCGGCCCGATGCCGGACCTGCCCGACTGGGCGCTGCCGCGCGACTGGGACCGCGACCCGGTGATCCCCAGCGGCCCCGGCACCGCCCAGCAGTTCTACGGCGGCGACCTCGACGGCATCACCCGGCGCCTGGATCACATCCAGGGCCTCGGCGCCGACACCGTCTACCTGACGCCGATCTTCCCGGCCCGCTCCAACCACCGCTACGACGCCGCGAGCTTCGAGCACGTCGACCCGCTGCTCGGCGGCGACGAGGCCCTGCACCGGCTGTCCGGCGCGCTGCACGCCCGCGGCATGCGCCTGCTCGGCGACATCACCACCAACCACTGCGGCGACGCCCACGAATGGTTCACCGCCGCCGTCTCCGACGTCAACGCCCTCGAACGGGAGATGTTCTACTTCGACCCCGACACCGGCGACTACGAGTCGTGGTGGGGCGTCAAGTCGCTGCCCAAGCTCAACTGGGGCAGCGAGCTGGTGCGCTCCAGCATGCGCGCGGTGCTGAAGAAGTGGCTCGGCCCGCTGGACGGCTGGCGCGTGGACGTCGCCAACATGACCGCCAGGCTCGGCGCCGACGACCGCAACCACGAGGTCGCCGCCATGCTGCGCCGGCAGCTCGGCCCCGAGGCCGCCTTCATCGCCGAGCACAACCACGACGCCTCGCTCGACCTCGACCGCGACGGCTGGCACGGCACCATGAACTACGGCGGCTTCACCCGTCCGGTCTGGGCCTGGCTACGCGGCCCCGACCTGGACCTGCCGCACTTCCTCGGCGTGCCGGGCGGCGTGCCCGAGCGTGACGGCGCCGACACCCTGGCCACGTTCAGGTCCTTCGCCTCGCACATGTCCTGGCGCTCGCTCACGCACTCCTGGCAGCTCCTGGACTCCCACGACTCGCCGCGCATCCGCACGGTGACCGGCTCGCGCGAACGCCACCTGCTGGCCCTCGGCCTGCAGGCCACGCTGCCCGGCACGCCCATGGTCTTCGCCGGCAGCGAGTTCGGCCTGACCGGGATCAACGGGGAGCACTCGCGCACCCCCATGCCCTGGAACCGGCCGCACGACCAGGACCTGGCGACCCTGTCGGCCTACCGCGAGCTGCTCGGGCTGCGCCGCGCCGAGCCCGCGCTGCGTCACGGAGGGTTGCGCTGGCTGCACTCCGACGCCGACTGCCTGGTCTTCGCGCGCGAGACGTTCGAGGAGTCGCTGCTGGTGGCCGTCCGCCGGGCGCCCGGCGCCGCGCTGCCCATCGGGACGCAGGCCCAGGGCGTCCACAATGCCCAGGACGGAGACATGATCCCGGGGGACGGTCCTTCGGTGAGTGTGTGGCGCATCACACGCTGATCACGCTACGGTATGGCCTGGCCCCGTACCGTCTTCAACTGGATAGTGGTGTGCCCGCATGAGGTTGCTCTCCGTAGCCGTCGCAGCTTCGCTTCTTACCGCCGTACCGACCGCCGCGGAAGCCAGGGCGGCCACCACCTACTACGTCGACTCCAGGTCCGGCGACGACTCCGCCGCCGGCACCAGCCCCGACAAGCCGTGGAAGTCGCTGGAGAAGGTCGGCTCCGCCGAGCTCAAGCCGGGCGACATCGTCAGCTTCAAGCGGGGCGGCAGCTTCACCGGCCCGCTCAGGCTCACCGTGAGCGGCACCGCCGCCCGGCCCATCGTCATCCGCTCCCACGGCACCGGCGCCCTGCCCCGCATCAGCGGCGACGAGCGCGACTGCGTGGTCGTCAAGGGCGCCTACTGGCAGATCAGCGGCCTGCGCGCCACCGGCTGCCGGTTCGCCGGGTTCCAGCTCGGCGGCCACCACATCGAGCTGACCGGCGTCGCGGCCGACGGCAACGCCGCGGGCGTGTGGGTCACGCCGTCCGGCTCGCACAACACCGTCCGCGACAGCACGCTCACCGGCAACAACCGCATGAGCGTCGACGACGAGGGCGGCGACAACGACTCCGGCGCCTTCGGCGTGCTGCTCAACGGCGACGACAACCTGGTGACCGGCAACACCATCACCGGCAGTTACGCCAAGAGCCACGACTA
This sequence comes from Nonomuraea sp. NPDC048881, assembly GCF_040649795.1. Lineage (NCBI taxonomy): Bacteria > Bacillati > Actinomycetota > Actinomycetes > Streptosporangiales > Streptosporangiaceae > Nonomuraea > Nonomuraea sp. NPDC048881. The sequence goes on along the minus strand of NZ_JBEZGC010000008.1, from coordinate 84,076 downwards.
CGGCACCGACGGCGCCGCCGTCGAGATCTTCAACGGCGACCGCAACCGGGTCATCTACAACACCGCGCGCGACAACGAGACCTTCACCGAACTCGGCGCCCAGAAGGGCAAGACCGCCACCGGCAACGTCTTCGCCTTCAACGTCGTCACCTCCGCCCGCAGCCGCGGCTCCTTCCTCATCACCCGCGGCCCCGGCCACGTCGTGGGCCCGGTCAAGGGCACGATCGCCGTGCACAACTCGGTCTACCTGCCGGCCAAGGACACCATCGGCTGGTCCTGCCACGACGGCTGCTCGCCCTCCATCCTCAGGCTGCGCAACAACGTGATCGCGGTCGGCGGCGAGGCGGGCTGGGCCGACGGCAAGGGCGTCGACGACGGCGGCAGCGTCTACTACGGCCGCAAGCTCACCTTCAAGCTGGGGCCGAAGTCGGTCAGGGCCGACCCGCTGTTCGTCTCCCGCACCGACCTGCGCCTGCGTCCTGGCTCCCCGGCGCTGGGCCGCGGCCTGCCGCTGTCGCCCGCCTGGTTCGGCGGCGCCGCCCTCGCCAAGGACGTGATGGGCCGGCCGCTGTCCGGGGCGCCGGACGCCGGGGCCTACCAGCGGTAGCGGTGTAGCCTACGGGGCATGGTCCCGGATCTTCGCCTGCCGCTGGTCAAGCAGCTCGCGCACACCGCCGATCCCGGTGGGCGCGTCTGGCTGTTCGAGAGCGTCGAGGGCGACGGCGAACACTGGGCGATCAGGCAGATCGAGGTCGGCACCGACCGCGTCGCCCACCGCTACTGGTGGGGCCGGCTCCAGGACGATCGCGGCTTCCTCACCGACCAGCCGCTGGAGATCTGGGAGCTGACCGAGATCACCGAGGCGGCGTTCGAGGCCGTCTGGGCCGCCGCCTGAGCCTCAGCCGGCGTTCTCCAGCACGAGCGCGTTGGCCAGGCCGCCCGCCTCGCACATGGTCTGCAGGGCGTAGCGGGCGCCGCGCGTGCGCATGGCGTGCACGAGCGTGGTCGTGATGCGGGCGCCGCTGGCGCCGAGCGGATGGCCGAGGGCGATGGCGCCGCCGTTGACGTTGACCTTCGCCGGGTCGGCTCCCGTCTCCTGCAACCAGGCCAGCACGACGCTGGCGAAGGCCTCGTTCACCTCGAACAGGTCGATGTCGGACAGCGCGAGCCCGGCGCGGCGCAGCACCTTCTCCGTGGCCGGGATCACGCCGGTGAGCATGAGCAGCGGGTCGGAGCCGGTGACGGCGAAGCTGTGCAGCCGGGCCAGCGGGCGCAGGCCGAGCCGCGCGGCGGTCTCGGAGCTGGTGATCAGGACGGCCGCCGCGCCGTCGTTGATCGGGCTGGCGTTGCCCGCGGTGACCGACCAGCTGATCTGCGGGAAACGCTCGGCGTAGCCGGGGTCGGCGTAGGCGGGCCGCAGCCCGGCCAGGATCTCGGGCGTGGTGGCGGGCCGGATCGACTCGTCGCGGTCCAGGCCGGCGATCGGGGCGAGCTCGGCGCCGAAGTCCGCGGCGGCGGCCTTGGCGTGGGAGGCGGCGGCGAAGACGTCCATCTGCTCGCGGCTCAGCGACCACTTGGCGGCGATCAGCTCGGCGCTGACGCCCTGCGGGACCAGCCCTCCGGGGAAGCGCGCGGCCACCGAGGGCCCGAACGGGTCGGCGCCCGGCGGCACGTTCGACCACATGGGCACCCGGCTCATCGACTCCACGCCGCAGGCCACGACCAGGTCGTACGCGCCGGACATGACGCCCTGGGCGGCGAAGTGCACGGCCTGCTGGGACGAGCCGCACTGCCGGTCGACCGTGACCGCGGGCACCGAGTCGGGGAAGCCGGCGGCCAGCCAGGCGTAGCGGGTGGTGTTCATGGCCTGCTCGCCCACCTGGTCGACGCAGCCGCCGATCACGTCGTCGACCAGCGACGGGTCCACGCCGCTGCGCTCGATCAGGGCGCGCAGGGCGTGGGCGAGCAGGTCGACGGGGTGCGTCCCGTGCAGCCCGCCGCCGGGTTTGCCCTTGCCGATGGGGGTGCGTACGGCTTGCACGATGACGGCGTCGCGCATCGCGGCCTCCTGTCCGTTGGAAATTCCAACTCACTCTAACGCGAGCGGGTTGGACTTTCCAACGCAGGCGTCATCGGGCGGCCAGGCCATTGATGATCATGTGCAGGGCGACGTCGAAGCTGCGCTCGACCTCCTCGGGGTCGCCGCTCAGGTGCCCCCGCGTCTCGGCGAAGACGAACCCCGAGACGAACGCGTGCAGCACCTCGCTCGTCCGCCGCAGCTCCTCCTCGGGCACCCCGGAGGCGCGCAGGATGCGGTAGAGCGCCTGCCACAGCGGCAGCCGCCGGTCCTCGCTGAACTCGGGGTGGTTGTGCAGGTAGTTCCACATGGCCGGATGTTGCCGGGCGTGCCGGTGGTAGGCCAGGGCCAGGGCGCGGAGCTGGTCCTGCCACGGGGTGCCGTCGTCGGGCGGCAGCGGCAGCCGGACGCTGACCGTCTCGCAGATGCGGGCCAGCAGCGCCTCCTTGCTCGCGACGTGGTGGTAGACCGACATGGGGTTGACGTCGAGCTCGGCGGCCAGTTTCCGCATCGACAACCCCTCGACGCCGGCCTCGTCGATCAGGCGAAGCGCCGTGGAACAGATCTCGTCAAGACTCAGGGGAGCTCCCCTGCGCGCGCTCACTGCCATACAGCGTATGGTAGCGTCAGCCATACGGTGTATGGCTACCCGAAGGGAGCACTCATGAGGCGTATCCCCGCCCCGCAGGGCCTGCCGATCCTGGGCAACACGCTGCAGATCCCGGCCCACTCGCCGGTGGAGCACTTCGTCAAGGTCGCCGAGCGGTACGAGGAGGGCATCTTCCGGCTGGAGGTCGCCGGCCGCACGATCGTGCTCGTCTATGACCCCGACCTGGTCGCGGAGGTGTGCGATGAGAGCAGGTTCGTCAAGCGCATCAAGCCGCCGCTGTCGATCGTGCGCGACTTCGGCGGCGACGGCCTGTTCACCGCCGAGCCGCACGAGCCGGTGTGGGGGCAGGCGCACCGCATCCTGCTGCCCGCCTTCAGCCAGCGCTCGATGAAGGCGTACTACCCGCAGATGCTGGAGGTCGCCGAGCAGCTCGTCGCCTCGTGGGCCGGCCGCCAGGGGCAGGACCTGCCCGTGGCCGACGACATGACCCGGCTCACGCTGGACACGATCTCGCTGACCGGCTTCGGCTTCCGGTTCGACTCCTTCGCCTCTCCCGAGCTGCACCCGTTCCTGAAGGCCATGGGCGGCGCGCTGACCGAGGCCATGCTGCGCAACCAGCAGCTCCCGTTCGTCACCAAGCTGAAGCGCGGCCACGAGGACGCCTACCGCCGCGACATCGAGACCATGCGCGCCCTGGTGGACGACGTGATCAAGCAGCGCCGCACAGAGCTGCCCGCAGCGGGCGCCGGCGACGCCAAGGACCTGCTCGGCCTCATGCTGGCGGCCGCCGACCCGCAGACCGGCGGCCGCCTGTCCGACGAGAACATCCGCAACCAGGTGCTCACCTTCCTGATCGCCGGGCACGAGACCACCAGCGGCCTGCTCTCCTTCGCCCTGTACAACCTGCTGCGCGACCCGCACACCCTGGCCAGGGCCTACGACGAGGTCGACCGCCTGCTGCCCGGCGACGAGCCGCCCAGCTACGAGACGATCATGAAGCTCGACGTCATCCCCCGGATCCTGGAGGAGACGCTGCGGATCTGGTCGCCGATCCCCGCCTTCGCCGTCAGCGCCGTCGAGGCCACCACCATCGGCGGGTACGAGATCGAGGCCGACCAGAGCGTCGCCGTGCTGCTGCCGTCGCTGCACCGCCACCCCAAGGCGTGGGAGCGGCCGGCGGAGTTCGACATCGACCGCTGGCTGCCGGAGCACAAGAAGGCCCACCACCCGGCGGCGTACAAGCCGTTCGGCAACGGCGAGCGGGCCTGCATCGGCCGCCAGTTCGCGCTGACCGAGGCCCGGCTCGCCCTGGCCATGATCCTGCGCCGCTTCGCCGTCTCCGACCCCGACGCCTACCGGATGAAGATCAAGCAGACGCTGACCATCAAGCCCGACGGGTTCACCCTGCGGGTGCGCGAGCGTCGCGCCCACGAGCGCACCGCCCCCGCCGCCGGCGTCCAGGCCGCCGGTGAGGGGGAGCGGCACGACCTCGCGGTCACCGGCGTGCCGCTCACCGTCGCCTACGGCTCCAACCTGGGCACCGCCGCCGACATCGCCGAGCGGCTGGCCGAGCGGGCCGGCCGGTCCGGCTTCGCCACCACCCTGACCACCCTGGACGACCTGACGCCGCCGTCGCAGGGCCTGCTCGTCGTGGTCGCCTCCTCCTACAACGGCAAGGCGCCCGACAACGCCCAGCGCTTCGACGCCCTGGAGGAGCTGCCCGACCTGTCGGGCGTGCGCCTGGCGGTGCTCGGCTGCGGCAACTCCCAGTGGCCGACGTACCAGGACTTCCCGCGCCGGGCCGGCGAGAAGCTGACCGCCGCCGGGGCGGTGCCGCTCGTCGAGCGCGGCGAGGCCGACGCCGACGGCGACTTCGACGGCGACGTCTCGGCGTGGACGGCCCGGCTGTGGGCGGCGCTGGCCGACGAGTACAGCGCCCCGGCGGGCGCGGCCGGGCCGCGCTACGAGATGGAGGTGCTCGGCGAGAGCGAGGTCAGGCCGGCCGTCGTGTCCGAGCGGGCCGTGCCGATGACCGTCGTGTCCAACGAGGAGCTGACCGGCGACCCCGCCGGGCTGTGGGACTTCTCGGCCGAGGCGCCGAGGCCCGGCGTGCGCTCCATCGTGGCCCGCCTGCCCGAGGGCGTCACCTACACGGCGGGCGACCACGTCGCCGTCTTCGCCAAGAACGACCCCGAGCTGGTCGAGTGGGCCCTGCGCTGCCTGCGGGTGCCGCGCGAGCAGGTGGTGCGGCTGCGCGCCGCCGGCGCCACCCACCTGCCCGTGGACACGCCGGTGACGGCCGGCCTGCTGCTGACCGAGTTCGCCGAGCTGCAGGAGGTGGCCACCAGGGCCGACCTGGAGGCCCTGGCCGCGCACACCGGCTGCCCCTGGACGCGCGGTCAGCTCGCCGAGCTGACCGCGAACTACGCCGACGAGATCCTGGCCAAGCGGGTCTCGCCGCTGGCTCTGCTGGAGCGCTTCCCGGCCGTCGAGCTGCCGCTGCCGGTGTTCCTGGAGATGGCCGGGCCGATCCGGCCGCGCTACTACTCGGTGTCCTCCTCGCCGCTGGCCGGCCCCGACCTGGTGCGGCTCACCGTCGGGCTGGTCGAGGGGCCCGCCTGGTCCGGCAGCGGCACCTACCAGGGCATGTGCTCGGCGTACCTGGCCGGGCTGCGGCCCGGTGAGGTGTTCTACGGGTACGTACGCGTGCCCGCGCCGCCGTTCCGGCTGCCCGCCGATCCGGCCACCCCGGTGATCCTGGTCGGCCCCGGCACGGGGTTCGCGCCGCTGCGCGGCTTCCTGGAGGAGCGGGCGCTGAGCGGGGCGGGCGGCCGGGCCGAGGTGTTCACCGGCTGCCGCCACCCCGACCACGACTGGCTGTACCGGGACGAGGTGACCGCCTGGGCCGCCCGCGCGGAGGTGAACGTGCACACCGCGTTCTCGGCCGTGGCCGGGCATCCGTATCGGTACGTCCAGGACGCCATGGCCGATCACGCCGAGGAGCTGTGGGAGTTGCTGAAGCAGGGCGCGTACGTGTACGTCTGCGGCGACGGCCTGCGCATGGCCCCGGCGGTGCGCCAGGCGCTGCTGGACGTCCACCGGCGGCACACCGGCGAGGGCGGAGAAGGCGGCGAGGACGGCGCGGCCTGGCTGGCCGCCCTGGAGGCGGACGGCCGCTACCAGCAGGACGTGTTCGCCTGACCCCCGGCTGACCTCACCCTGATCCCTTGCCTGATCCCCGCCTGATCCCCCGCCCGATCCCCACGTGCGGGGATCGGTCTGCCTGATCCTTGAACGATCCTTGGTCGTTTTTGGGAAAACACCTGCTCAAACCGCCACCCAGGTTCGACAATCCGGACTTAGCGCCGGATCCTGGGATATAAGCGCAGCATGCGCGACATATCCGTGGAACATACGCGAAACCTGTCCACGGCACTGTGAGAGCCTCTGGGAAAGGGGGCGGCCAATGCTGCTGCGACTGAGGGTGTCCCTGCCGGACCGGCCGGGCGGCCTTGGCCAGGTCGCGAAGGCGCTGGGGACGCTCGGCGCCGACATCCTGCAGGTCACCGTGCTGGAACGGGAGACCGGCCGGGCCGTGGACGACTTCATCGTGTCCTGGCCGGGCCCGATCAGCGCGACGGAGGTCTGCGAGCGGTTGTCGGCGACGCCGGGCGTACGCGTCGAGGGCGTCTGGCCCACCCGCGACGTGCCCGGCTCCGCCCCCGACTACGACCTGCTCATGCACGTGGCGACGGAACCGGCGCGCGGCCTGGCCACGCTGGTGGACGCCCTGCCCGCGCTGTGCGGCGCCGAGTGGTCGGTCGCGGTCGAGGACGGAGCCGTCCGGCACGCCTCGATGGCCGCGCCGGAGGTGCTGAACCTGCCCGACCCGCCGCCGCGCGCGATCACCCTGGACTCGGCGGACCTGCGGCTGATGTTGCTGCCCTTCGTCCCGCAGGGCATGCACGTCGTCGTCGCCCGCGCCGGCGGGCCCGTCTTCCACCGGGCCGAGCTGGAACGCGCGGTCCGCATCGTGGACGTCGTCGCCAAGCTGGCCGCCCGCGCGCCCGCACGATTGACCGGCCAAACATCAGACGAATAACGTGAGCCTCGACCGTCCCTCCCGCGCAGAGGACCTGAGGCCATGGATTTCGAGCTGACCGACGAGCAGAGGGCCTTCCGCGAGACCCTGCGCGCCTTCGTGGAGAAGGAGATCCTGCCCGTGGCCACCGAGTGGGAGCACTCGGGCCGCTACCCCACCGAGATCGTCGAGAAGATGAAGCAGATGGGGCTGTTCGGGCTGACCGTCCCCGAGGAGTACGGCGGCCTCGGCGCGGACATGGTCTCCTTCGCGCTGGTCTTCGAGGAGATCGCCCGCGGCTGGATGGGCGTGGCCGGCACGATCGGCTCCCACTCGCTGGCCTGCTGGATGATCGCCAGACACGGCACCGACGAGCAGAAACGCCTGCACCTCGCCGACCTGGCCGCGGGCGTCCGGCGTACCGCCATCGCGCTCACCGAGCCCGGCGCCGGGACCGACCTGCAGGGCATCCAGACCCGCGCGGTCCGCGACGGCGACCACTACGTGGTGACCGGCACCAAGACGTGGATCACCAACGCCCGGCACGCCGACCCGCTGCCCGTCCTGGTCAAGACCTCGGTCACCGAGCCCGCCCACAAGGGCATGTCGGTGCTGCTCGTCGATCCGGCCTCGCCCGGCTTCGGCGTCAGCCGCGACCTGCCCAAGCTCGGCTACAAGGGCACCGAGACCTGCGAGGTCGTGCTCGACGAAGTGCGCGTGCCGGTCTCGGCGCTGCTCGGGGGCGTCGAGGGGCGCGGCATGCAGCAGGTGCTGGGCGGGCTGGAGATCGGCCGGGTCAACATCGCCGCCCGCGCGGTCGGCGTCGCGCAGGCGGCCTACGACGCCGCCCTGGAGTACGCGCGCGAGCGCACCGCGTTCGGGCAGCCCATCGCCGACTTCCAGGCCGTCCAGCTCAAGCTCGCCGACCTGGCCACCGAGATCCAGGCCGCCCGGCTGCTCACGTACTGGGCCGCGGCCCGGGCCGACGGCGGCGAGCGGGTGGACATGGAGGCGGGCATGGCCAAGTACTTCGCCTCCGAGGTGGCGCTGAAGGCGTCGCTGGAGGCGATGCGCATCCACGGCGGCTACGGCTACTCCCAGGAGTTCGTGGTCGAACGGCTCTACCGGGACGCGCCGCTGATGGCGATCGGCGAGGGCACCAACGACGTGCAGCGGCTGGTGATCGCCCGCGCCCTCGTCTCCGGCAAGGGCCGGGTGGGCTGGTAGCTAGTCGTGCCGGGGCAGCCCCGAGACCTCGTGGTCGGCATGGGACAGCGCCTCGGCGATGAGCGCCCGCACGTGCCCGTCGCGGGCGCGGTAGAGCACCCGGCGGCCGTCCCTGCGGGTGTCCACCAGACCGGCCAGCCGGAGCTTGGCCAGGTGCTGCGACACCGACGGGCGCGCCGCGCCGACCGCCTCGGCCAGGGAGTTCACGTCCAGCTCACCGGCTGACAGTTCCCACATCAGCCGGAGCCGGGTGGCGTCGCTGAGCATGCGGAAGGCGTCCACGGCGGCGTTGACCTGGGCGGGAGTGGGTTGCTCCTGCGAGTGGTCCGCACTTGAGACGTTGTCGCGTGCGTACATGACTACATATCCTGGTCGGAGCGGACGAGACGCGCAAGCGAAGGGGTGCTCATGTCTGACTCCGATACCCATCCGCACGGGCACGGGCACGGTCACGGGCACGGGCACGGCCATGGGCATGGCCATGGGCATGGCCACGGTCCGGGGGAGCGGCGGGGGCTCAGGGCGCTGGCCGCCAAGGCCGCGCACGTGTTAACGCCGCACAGCCACGACAGCGCCGCCAGAACCGACAGCGCCCTGGAGTCCAGCAGCCGGGGCATGCGCGTGCTGGCCGTGTCCTTCGCGGTCCTCATGCTCACCGCCGTGGTCCAGGCCGTGATCGTCGTGGCGTCGGGGTCGGTCGCGCTGCTCGGCGACACCCTGCACAACCTGGCCGACGCGCTGACCGCCGTCCCGCTGGCCATCGCGTTCTCGCTCGGCCGCCGGGCCGCCACCCGCCGCTTCACCTACGGCTACGGCAGGGCCGAGGACCTCGCGGGCATCGTCATCGTCGTGCTCATCGCCGCCTCGGCCGCGCTCGCCGGGTACGAGGCCGTCCGGCGGCTCGTCGAGCCCCAGGACGTCCGGGCGCTCGGCTGGGTCGCCGCCGCCGCGCTGGCCGGGTTCGTCGGCAACGAGTGGGTGGCGCGCTACCGCATCACCGTGGGCCGCCAGATCGGCTCGGCCGCGCTCGTGGCCGACGGCCTGCACGCCAGGACCGACGGCTTCACCTCCCTGGCCGTGCTCCTCGGCGCGGGCGGCGCGGCGCTCGGCTTCCCGATCGCCGACCCGGTCGTGGGCCTGCTGATCACGGTCGCCATCTGCTTCGTGCTGCGCGACGCCGCCCGCGAGATCTACCACCGTCTCATGGACGCCGTCGACCCCGCCCTGGTGGACGAGGCCGAACGCATCCTGGCCGGCGTCCCCGGCGTCGAGCGCGTCGGCTCGGTGCGCCTGCGCTGGCTCGGCCACGCCCTGCACGCCGAGGTCGAGATCCTGGTCGACCACGCCATGTCGGTCGTGGACGCGCACGCCGTGGCGGTCGAGGCCGAGCACCGCCTGATCCACGACCTGCCGCGCCTGCGCGCCGCCACCGTCCACACCGACCCCTGCGGCCCCGACGGAGCCGACCACCACGCGTCCCTGGCGACCCACCGCATCACCTAGCCCGCTGCGGGTAAGTTGGGGCGGGTGCCGACCGCCGCGACCCCCCACACGACCACGCCAGGCGCGCCGTCCAGGCTCGCCTGGCTCGACGCCCTGCGCGGCATCGGCGCGCTCGCGGTGGTCGCCGAGCACCTGCTGCCGTGGTTCCTGCCCGCGCTGCGCCCCTACTGGTTCAGTCTCGGCGTCTACGGCATCCTGGTGTTCTTCATGGTCAGCGGGTACATCATCCCGACCTCGCTGGAACGCCACGGCGACGTGCGGGCCTTCTGGGCCAGCCGCGCCTTCCGCCTCTACCCCCTCTACCTGGCCGTGATCGCGCTGGTGCTGGCCGCGTCCTGGTGGGTGCCGGTGCGCGAGGGCGTGCCGCGCGACGGGAGCGCGGTGGCGGCCCACGCGACCATGCTGCTCGACGTCGTGAGCGTGGGCGGCGTGGCCGACACGATGTGGACGCTGTCGTACGAGATGGTGTTCTACCTGCTGGTCACGGCGCTGTTCCTGATCGGGGCGCACGAGCGCAGCGGGCTGGTGTCCGTCCTGTTCGCCGGGGCGTCCGTCGCGGTGGGGCTGGTGGTGTCGGGGGCGGTGCTGCGGGGCGGATGGCCGGCGTACGTGTCGTGCGCGGTGTTCGCCGCCGGGCTCACCTGCGTGGTCGGCGGCTGGTTCCGCCGGACCGCGGCGTGCCTGCTCGGGCTGATGGCGCTGGCGTTGCTGCTGCTGAGCAGCCGGGTGCCGTGGCTGGGCGCGGCCGTGGTCGCGGTCATGTTCGCCGGCACGGCGATCCACCGCTGGGAGCGCGGGCGCGGCGGCCTGTGGCCGGTCGCGGTGACGGCGGCGCTGGTCGTCGTGGCTCCGGTGTGGGCGATCGAGAGCGGCTGGTGGTGGGTCGAGGCCGACGTGTGGCTGACCACGATCGCGCTGGCGGCGGCCACCTTCGCGGGCGCGATGGCGCTGCGCGGGCGGCGGCTGCCCGCGGTGCTCACCTGGCTCGGGCTGATCAGCTACTCGCTCTACCTGGTGCACCATCCGCTGCTGAAGTACTTCGTGGAGGTCACCGGCGACCTGCGGCTGGCGCCGCTGCCGTACCAGCTCGCGATGGCCGGGCTGGCCCTGGCGCTGATCCTGGCCGTCAGCGCGCTCTCCTACCGTTACGTCGAACGCCCCATGCAGGCGCTGGGCCGGCGGGTCTCCCGGCGGTCCGCCGCCGCGGGCGCCGCGCCGTGCGCGGTCCCCGTCACGGGAGCCTCGGCCGTGGGCGGCCAGGGCGACGGCTCGGGGCACACCGCGTAGGCCGGCACGATCCTCTCGCCGGGCTCGTGCCGCCGGCTCGTGGAGTGCAAGATGGGGGACGGGTCATCGGCGCGGACCCCGCCGGGCCGTCGCGCGGCCTCCTCTGGGCTCTCGCCGGGCCCGGGGCTGGTCAGGGCGCGTGCCGGGGCCCCCGCGGTCGCCGGCGGGTGGGAAGGGGCCGAGGTCATGCCGGGTTCGCTGGTGCTCATGGGGTCGGGGGAGACGAGCCCGACCATGGTCGAGGTCCACCGCGCGGTGGCCCGCGGGCTGCGCACGGGGGCCCGTGCCGTGCTGCTCGACACGCCCTACGCCTTCCAGGAGAACGCCGCCGACATCTCCGCCCGTGCCCGCCGCTACTTCGCCCGCAGCGTCGGGCTGGAGGTCGAAGTGGCCACCGCGATCACGGGCGCCGACTGGGTGTTCTCCGGGCCGGGCAGCCCCACGTACGCGCTCGACCGGTGGGCCGCCTCCGGCGTGGGCGGCGACCTGCGTGCCCGGGTGCGCTCCCGGCAGGGGGTGACCGTGCTGGCCTCGGCCGCCGCCTGCACCGCGGGCCTGGCCACCGTGCCCGTCTACGAGATCTACAAGGTGGGCGCCGAGCCTCACTGGCGCGAGGGGATCGGCCTGCTGGAGCAGGTGGGCCTGCGGGCCGTGCTGATCCCGCACTTCGACAACGCCGAGGGCGGCACCCACGACACCCGCTACTGCTATCTGGGCGAGCGGCGGCTGTCGCGGATGGAGCGGGAGCTGCCGCCGGAGACCGCCGTCCTGGGGCTCGACGAGCACACGGCGCTGATCATCGACCTGGAGTCGGAGGCGGTGGAGGTGGCCGGGCGCGGCGGCCTGACCGTACGGCGTCCGGGGGCGGTGACCGTCCTGCCGGCCGGGACGCGGACGAACCTGGCCGCCGTCCGCGGCCTGGCGGCGGGCGCCATGTCCGGCGCGGTCCCGCCGTTACCGCCCGCCGCCCGCGCCGCCGCGGGGCCCGCCGTCACGCTGGAGGAGACGATCCGCTCCTGCGAGCAGTCGTTCGAGGACGCGGTCGGCAAGCCGGACCTGGCGGCGGCGGCGCGGCTCGTGCTCGACCTGGAGGCGGAGATCGTCACGTGGGCGGCCGACACCGAGGAGGACGCCGGTGGGGTCGGCCAGGCCCGGGAGCTGATGCGGCTGCTGATCGCCCGGCTGGGCGAGGCCGCCGCGACCGCCGGTCTGCGCCCCCTGGTCGAACCCCTGCTCGACCTGCGCGCGCGGCTGCGGGGGGAGGGGCGGTACGAGATCGCGGACGCGCTGCGCGAGGCGATGGCGCGCGGCGGCGTGACCGTGGAGGACACCCCGGCCGGTCCGCGCTGGAGCCCGGCGACGGTCTAGAAGGTCCTGGCGACGCGGCGGGCGTGCTCGTCGGCCTGCTTGCGCTCGGCGTCGTAGGAGCCGGTGAGCGTGGGGTGGTGGCGGATCTCCTGGACGTCGGCGATGCCCGTCCAGCGCAGCCAGTCGCCGAAGAACGTGGACTGGAAGTCGGCGCCGAACTCCGGGCCGAGCCGCGGCCCCCACACCGCGCTGGTGTAGACGACGGCCGCCCGCTTGCCGGTCAGCAGCGCGCGGTACCCCGTCTCCGGGTGCACGTCGAAGATCATCGCGGGCTGGCTGACCACGTCGATGAACTGCTTGAGCTTGTACGGCACGCCCGCGTTCCACATCGGCACGCTGAACAGGTAGCGGTCGTAGGCGTCGAAGCGCTCGAACGTCCTGACCGCCGCGGCCCAGGCCTCGGCCTCCTCGCCCGCGGGGGTGCCGCCGCCGAACACCGTCATCTTGGCGCGGGCGGCGGCGGGGCCGAACTCGGGCAGCGTGCCGTCCCAGAGGTCGAAGCGGTCCACGGTGTGGGCGGGGTGGGTGGCGAGGTACTCCTGGACGAACGTCTCGGCGATGGCGGCGGAGATCGATTCCGTGCCGCGGGGTGAGGCGGAGATGTGCAGCAACCTGGACATGGCGGACACCTTTCTGGACTGCGGTCCGTTTAGTGTCGCCAACGATACGGACCGAGGTCCGCTTGGTCAAGGTGCGGCTGTGCCGGGGCATGGCGAAAGCCGGGCCCGCGCGGCACGGTGGGTGCGGCGCGAGTCCGGCGGGGCGTCAGGTCGGTGCGCTCGACGGTGGTGACGGGGTGTCGATACCGCTGTGCCTTCGAGGCGCGCCAGGGGTCAGCGGCGCGGCGGGTCGATGCGGGCGCCGTCCAGGGTGAAGATCATGAGGCGGGACAGGTCCACCGCGACCTTCGCCGCGTCCCCCGCCCGCCACATCGGCCGGTTGCCCAGCCGGACGATCAGGTCGGAGCGGCGGTGGAAGCCGCTGCCCACGTTCTGGCCGACCTGCTCCTGCTCCTCGTGCTCCGGCGCGCGCTGCGAGAAGAGCCGCCGCACCATCCCGGTCAGCCCGCCCGCGCCGTTGCGCTCGCCGTTGAGGCGGGCGCGCGGGTCCGGCGGCTCGGGCACCGGCATCGCCGGCATGCCGCACTCCAGGTACGCCAGCCACTCGTGCCCGTGGTACTCCAGCGCCCGCACCCGCCCGTAGAAGGACGGCCCGTCATACGACTCCGGCACCGGCGCCAGCCCGTCGGGACGCATGCCGACCAGCACCTGCCCGCCCGTGTGCTGAGAGATCGCGTATGCCCTGGGATCGCTCCAGGGCATCGTGAGCCGGTGCGGGCCGAAGTCGAGCATGACGTACTGGTTCTGCGGCGTTCTGACACCGGCCGCCAACAGGTTCAACTGCTGGGAGTTGAGGAAGGCGGCCACGAACGCCGTCGCTGGATCGTTGTAAATCTGGGCCGGAGTGCCGACGTCCTGCAGGACCCCGCGATTCAGGATCGCGATCCGGTCGGCCAGGGTGAGCGCCTCGACCTGGTCGTGCGTGACGTAGATCGTGGTGACCCCGAGCGACCTGACCAGCGCGGAGATCTCCATCCGCAGTTCGGTGCGCATGCCGGCGTCGAGGTTCGACAGCGGCTCGTCCATGAGGAACAGCTTCGGCTGCCGGACGATCGCCCGGCCCATCGCCACGCGCTGCCGCTGGCCGCCCGACAGGGTGCCGGGGCGGCGGTCGAGCGTCTCGTCGATGTGCAGCGCCTTCGACAGCTCGGTGACGCGGTCGCGCACCATCGCCGGGTCCGACTTGGCGATCTCCAGGGGGAAGGCGATGTTCCCGCGCACGGTCCGGTGCGGGTAGAGGGCGCCGTTCTGGAACACCATGGCCACGTCGCGGTCGCGCGGCGGCAGGTGGTTGGCGAGCTGGCCGTCCAGCCAGAGATCGCCTTCCGTGATCTCTTCCAGGCCGGCGATCATCCGCAACAGCGTGGACTTGCCGCAACCGGAAGGACCGAGGAGGACGAGGAACTCGCCATCCTCGGCCTGCAGGCTCAGCCGGTCGACTGCCAGGTAGTCGCCCGGATACACCTTGGTCACTTTGTCGAGAACGACCGAGCTCATGGGCCCACACCTTGCGCGCGTGTCACCTGTGACGAGGCTGATTGAAGAGGTAGTACATCGCGCCTTAACGCTGGATGTCCACCCTTGACATAAAGAATCTCACCCGCAGGGGTTTCGGCCAGGGGTTTTAGGCGGCCGTATACCCATAAATCCCGAAACGAGGTGCATGGAAGGGCTTGCGTAAACTTGCGGCAAGGGCTTTCATGGTGCGGAAACCCGGGGGGAGATCCATGAACATGTGGTGGCGTGACGCCGTGATCTACCAGGTCTACGTGCGCAGTTTCGCCGACGGCAACGGCGATGGCGTCGGCGACCTGATAGGCGTGCGCGATCGCCTGCCGTACCTGGTCGAGCTGGGGGTGGACGCCGTCTGGCTGACGCCCTTCTACACCTCGCCGATGGCCGACTTCGGCTACGACGTGGCCGACTACCGGGACGTCGACCCGCTGTTCGGCTCCCTGGCCGACGCCAAGGCGCTCATCGACGAGGCCCACGGCCACGGCCTGCGCGTCATCGTGGACGTCGTGCCGAACCACACCTCGTCGGCGCACGCCTGGTTCCAGGCCGCGCTGCGCGGCGAGCGGCGCGATCGGTACATCTTCCGCGACCAGCCCAACGACTGGGAGTCGATCTTCGGCGGCCCGGCCTGGACGCAGGTCGAGGACGGCCAGTGGTATCTGCACCTGTTCGACCCCGCGCAGCCCGACCTCAACTGGGACGACGACGAGGTGCGCGGCGAGTTCGAGTCGATCCTGCGCTTCTGGCTCGACCTGGGCGTGGACGGCTTCCGCGTGGACGTGGCGCACGGCATGGTCAAACCGGCCGGCCTGCCCGACATCGGCCACCCCAACCAGACCAGGATGATCGGCCGCGAGCCGGTGCCGTACTTCGACAACGACGGCGTGCACGAGATCCACCGGGCCTGGCGGCGGGTGCTCGACTCCTACCCCGGCGAGCGCATCGGCGTCGCCGAGGCGTGGGCGCCCACCGCCGAACGCCTGGCCATGTACGTCCGGCCCGACGAGCTCCACCAGGCCTTCAACTTCCACTACCTGTTCACCCCGTGGGACGCCGCCGAGCTGCGCGCGGTGATCGACTCCTCGCTCGCCACAGCCGGCTCCGTGGGCGCGCCCACCACCTGGGTGTTGTCGAACCACGACGTCAAGCGGCACGTCACCCGCTACGGCAGCCTGGCCAGAGCCCGCGCCGCGGCGTTGCTGACCCTCGCGCTGCCCGGTTCGGCCTACGTCTACCAGGGCGAGGAGCTGGGCCTTCCCGAGGTGCTCGACCTGCCGGACGAGGTGTGCCAGGACCCGCAGCGGCTGCGCGACCCCGACAGCGGGCGGGACGGCTGCCGCGTGCCGCTGCCGTGGACCCGCGAGCTCGGCTGGCGCGACCCGTGGCTGCCGATCCCGGCCGACTGGGCGGACCTCAGCGTCCAGGCCCAGGACGGCGTCACGGGCTCCACCCTGGAGCTCTACCGGGCCGCGCTGCGCCTGCGCCGCTCCCTCGACGGCGACCTGGTCTGGCACGACTCGCCCGAGGGCACACTGGTCTTCTCCCGCGGCGACGTGCTGTGCACCGTCAACCTGACCGGCGCGCCCGTCGACTTCGGCGTCGAGGGAGAGCTGCTGCTCGCCTCCGATGTCCCCGGAGCAGCCGATTCGGCCGCCTGGTGGAAAGTAAAGTGTGTTCCATGAACGGTCACGCTCGCCTAGCCGACATCGCCGCCCAGGCCGGGGTGAGTGAGGCCACGGTCAGCCGGGTGCTCAACGGCAAGCCCGGCGTCTCGGCAGGCACCCGGCAGGCGGTGATGACGGCCCTCGACCTCATGGGTTACGAGCGGCCGCCCCGGCTCAGGCAGCGCAGCAACGGGCTCATCGGGCTCGTCACGCCCGAGCTGGACAACCCGATCTTCCCGGCGTTCGCGCAGGCCATCGAGAAGGCGCTGACCCAGCACGGCTACACGCCCGTGCTGTGCACCCAGCTGCCCGGCGGCGCCCCTGAGGACGAGTTCACCGAGCTGCTGGTCGACCGCGGTGTCAGCGGCATCGTCTTCGTCTCCGGCCTGCACGCCGACACCACCGCCCGGATGGACCGCTACACCCGCCTGATCGACCGCGGCCTGCCGATCGTGCTGGTCGACGGCTACAGCGAGCACATCGACGCGCCCTTCATCTCGCCCGACGACCGCCTCGCGGCGCGGCTGGCCGTCCAGCACCTGGTCGACCTCGGCCACGAACGCGTCGGGCTCGCGCTCGGGCCGCGCCGGTTCGTCCCGGTGATCAGGAAGATCGAGGGCTACAAGCAGGCGATGGCCCACCTGCTCGGCGCCACCGACGTCGACGACCTGATCTCCCACTCGCTGTTCTCGGTCGAGGGCGGGCAGGCCGCCGCCGCGCAGCTGCTGGCCCGCGGCTGCACCGGAATCGTGTGCGCGAGCGACCTGATGGCGCTCGGGGCGATCCGAGCCTGCCGGCAGAAGGGGCTGGCGGTGCCGGGCGACGTGTCGGTGGTCGGGTTCGACGACTCGCCGCTGATCGCGTTCACCGACCCGCCGCTCACCACCGTGCGCAAGCCGATCGGGGCGATGGCCTCGGCCGCCGTGCAGACGCTGCTGGAGGAGGTCAGCGGCGCGCCGGCCAAGCACGTCGAGCTGATCTTCCAGCCAGAGCTGGTCGTGCGCGGCTCCACCGGTTCCGGTCCGCTGGTCAACCGCTGATCCCGGACGCTCTCTGTGAAAGGCCGACCCACCGATGACGCCTGACGTGCTGGTCCTCGGCGGCGCCGGGGTGGACACCACTGTCTACGTGCCCGCGCTGCCTCTGCCGTACCAGGACACCTACCACGTGCCGCCCGTCGTCGACCGCGTCGGGAACACCGGGGCCGGGGTCGCCCTCGGCTGCCACGCGCTCGGGCTCGGCGTCGCCTTCGCCGACCTCGTCGGCGACGACCCGCAGGGCGCGCTGATCAGGCACGCCCTGCGCGACATCGACTGCAGGTGGGGGGTGGCGCAGGCGGGCACCCGGCGCAGCGTGCTGCTCGTCGGCCCCGACGGGCGGCGCACCTCCCTGCACGACCCCAAGGTCACGCCGGGGGAGCGGCTGCCCCGCGAGCTGTACGCCGGTCCGCGGCCCAGGCATGCGCACATCTCGATCATGGACTTCTGCCGCCACGTCTACCCCGACCTCGACGGCGTCCCCATCTCCACCGACCTGCACGACTGGGACGGTGTCGCCGACTACCAGAAGGACTTCGCCTACGGCTCCGACCTGGTGTTCCTGTCGGCCACCGCGCTGGCCGACCCGGCGGCCACGATGCGCGACATCCTCGCCGAGGGGCGCGCCCACACGGTCGTCTGCACGCGGGGCGCGGACGGCTGCCTCGTCCTGACCCGCGACTCGGCCGACGTACGGGCCTTTCCCGCCGCGCCCCTGCCCGGCCCGGTGGCCGACAGCAACGGCGCGGGCGACGCTTTCGTCTCCGGCTTCCTGTACGGCCTGCTGAACGGCCGGACGCTCCCCGAGTGCGTCGCACTGGGCGCGGTCGCCGGTGCGCACGCGTGCACGGTCGAGGGCACCCACGAATCCCCGATCACCGAGAAACTGTTGCTCAGTAGGGCGTCCCAGCTCTGAGTGAGCGTGGCCGCGACCAAGGTTCGGTAGATTCGGGGCGAGAAGCCATGGATTGTGAGGCAAGAGTGTCGGACGAACGCGGCCCGCAGGAGAGCAACCGGGGAAGGCGGCCTCGCGCGTGGATGATCGTGCTGGCCGCGGTGGTGCTCCTGGTAGATCAGGCGTCCAAGTTCTGGGCGCTGTCGGCCTTGTCCGGTGGTGAGGAGATCACCGTGATCCCGCGGCTGCTCTCGTTGCGGCTGCTGCTCAACCCCGGCGCCGCGTTCTCCCTGGGTGAGGGCGTGACCTGGGTGTTCGCGCTGGCCGCCGCCGGGGCGGTCGCCGGCATCCTGTACGCGTCCCGGCGGCTGCGTTCGCCGGCCTGGGGGGTGGTGCTGGGCGCGCTGCTCGGCGGGGCCACCTCCCACCTGCTCGACCGCCTCTTCCGCCCGCCCGCGTTCGCCCAGGGGCACGTGGTGGACTTCATCGACTACGGCGGGCTGTTCGTCGGCAACGTCGCCGACATCGCCCTGACGGGCGGGTGCGCGCTGCTGTTCCTGCTCAGCGTCCGCGGGATTCCGCTGGGGGACGCTCCCGGTGAGGCGCGCCTGTCCTCGACGCCTTCGGCGTCCTCGGGGTCCTCGGCCGCCTGATCGAACGGCCGAAGGCCGGGCGGCGGTGGACCGTCGCCCGGCCTCCACCACTATGCGGAGGCCATGCGCCTGACGGAGGCCCATGCGCTTGACGGAGGCCCATGCGCCTTACGGAGGCCACGCGCCTTGCGGAGGCCATGCGTGTGGCGGAGGAGACCGGCTGGCAGGAGGCGCTCACCGCAGCCCTGTGCAACGCCGGCGCCACATACGCCGACCTGGCCATGCTTCGCGAGGCTCTCGATCATCTGGAACGGGCCCTCATGCTTCGCGAGGCTGTCGATCATCTGGAACGGGCCCTCATGCTTCGCGAGGCCATCGCCCATACCCAGGCCCAGGCCGTCAAACGGGGCAACCTCAGCTGCCTCTACCTGGAGGTGGGACGCCTCTACGACGCCGAGGCCAGTTTGAACCGCTCGCTGGCCCTGTGCCGCGAGCTGGAGCACCGGGCCAGCCAGGCGAACGGCCTGGCGATCATGGGCAAGGTCCTGCACGGCCCGGACCGGCTGCCCGAGGCCCACGACACCCTCCTGCCCGCGGGTCACGATCGGGGCGTGACGTGCCAGATCGTGTTTCCTGCGTCGTCTGCGACCAGTAGGCGGCCGTTCTTGCCCGTGATCACGCCGACCGGCCGGCCGTACGTGGTGCTCTCGTCGGGGGCCGGTTTGAATCCGGTCAGGAAGTCCTGGGGCTTGGCGCTGGGCATGCCGTTCTTGAAGGGGACGTACACGACCTTGTAGCCGACCGGATCGCCGCGGTTCCAGGAGCCGTGTTCGGTGATGAAGGCGCCGCCACGGTAGGCCTCGGGGAACGTGGGGCTCTCGGAGAAGGCCAAACCGAGGGGAGCTGTGTGAGCGCCGAGGGCGTAGTCGGGGCGGAGCGCACGAGCCACCATCTCGGGACGCCGTGGCTGGACCCGCTCGTCTACGTGCTGCCCCCAATAGCTCCACGGCCAGCCGTAGAAGTCACCGGGGCGTACACGTGTGAAGTAATCAGGCGCGGCATCGTCGCCCAGAAGATCGCGTTCGTTGACGACTGTCCAGAGTGTCCTGGACTGTGGTTCGAGGGCCAGCCCATTGGGGTTTCTGAGGCCGGAAGCCAGGATGCGCTCGCCGCTGCCGTCAGGGTTGATCTCCAGGATGGCGGCGCGCCGTCGTTCGGCATCCAGGCCATGTTCGCCCGCGTTGCTGGACGAGCCAACCGTGACGTAGAGCTTGGTGCCGTCAGGGGCGGCGAACAGGTTACGGGTCCAGTGGTTGTTGTAGCCGTCGGCCGGCAGGTCGAGGATCTTCTTCCCAGCGGCCGTGACCCGGGTTTCGCCCAGCTTGTACGGAAATCGCCAGACGCCGTCCGTGCCCGCGACGTAGAAGGCCGCCTGGGTGCCATTCGGGGCCGCCGGGCCGAGCGAGTACGGGGCGGACGCGGCCAGCAGCGCCATCCCGAACGGCTGGTTGAGGTTCTCCAAGAACACGCTGCGGAAGTCGGCCACGCCGTCGCCGTCGGCGTCGCGCAGCAGCGTGATCCGGTTGGCGCTGCGTTCGGCGGTCGAGCCGTCGTTGCGACGCAGCCAGTAGAACAGCCCCATGATCGGGGACTCCGGGTCCTTGGGCAGGGTGGCCGACTCGGCCACGAGCACATCGCCGTTGGGCAACTCGTAGAGCCAGCGGGGATGCTCCAACTCGCCCGCGAACCGCGTGACCATGAAGCCGGCCGGTGCCTTCGGCGCTCTGCCGGAGGGCCAGCCGACCACGTCGGGGGCGTTGACCTTGGGGATGGGGAACGTCTCGCGTTCCCCGAGCTGGGGCTCGGAGCCCAGGTGGGCGGCTGTCTGCGGGGCTCCGCCCCGGTTCACCGCGTAGGCCGCGCCGGCCACCGCGAGGACCATGAGCAGGAGCAGCACAAGCAGGGCTCGCATCAGGATCCGGCGTCTTGGGCGGCGCGGGGCCGTCGCCGGCGCTGTCACTTTGGATGTCGTGGACACGGGGGTGTCTCCCAGTGAGCGGCTGACCATGGATGGAATGGCTGGACGGCACGTAAGAGCGGCAGCCGAGGATGCTCTCTCCTCGGATAAGCTGTCCGGAGTTAACGGCCGTTAGATTTCTAACATGTGTTAAGCGCGAGGTCAATTCTGATGCTCACCCGTCACAAGATCCTGGAAGCCGGCCTGGAGGTCCTCGAGGCGGACGGCGCTCACGGGATCAGCATGCGTAAGCTGGCCAAACGTCTCGATGTGACGGCGACGGCGATCTATCACTACTTCGACGGGCGCGAGTCGCTGCTGGAGGCCATCGTGGACGAGGTGTGCAGCAAGATCGTCTCTCAGGCCCCTCGTGAAGGGGGATGGAAGGATCAGCTTCGCGGGCTCATGGCCTCGATGGTCAGGCAGTCGCTGGAGCACCCCCGAGCCTCGGTCTGGTCCATCACCACATACGCCCGGCGTGCGCCCGTGATGAGCCTCCACGAGGCCATCTTCGGGATCCTCTTGGATGCGGGCTTCCCTCCTGACCAGGCGGATCACGTAAAGGGGGCGGTGCTGCGCGTGTGCGTCGGGCATCTCGTCCTGCACGAGGCCGCCGCGCGGGACTGGACCGAGCTGCCCGCCGACAGGTATCCGCACTATCACGCTGTCGAGGCCGCCCGCCTGCGGGCCGATCAGGTCGAACACTTCAAGTTCGCGCTCGACGCCGTCCTCGCCGGGTTGCCCGACCCCAGCAATGAAGGTGAATCCCCTGCTTGACGGCCTTTCGGTCATGCCCTTGCCCGATGTGGCCGCCCAGTGAAGCCGGTAGCCGCGCGAGTTAACGAGTGTTAGAGTTCTGCTCGGCTCCGCATCCAGCCGGGCGGAGTCGGGGGGTGTCCCGACGAGGGGAGGCGTGACCATGGCCGGAGGTTTCCCGCTGGGGGAGGAGGCCGGAGGTGGTTCGAGGCGCGGGCGCGGGGTAGAGCAACCGTTGGCGCGGACGCGGCCCAGGAACGCCTTCGAGGTGCAGCGTGACCGAGAGCAGCAGCGGATTAACGACCGCCGAGCACAGAGCCCAGGTGCGCAAGGCCGCGACGGCCAGCGTGGTCGGCACCGCCATCGAGTGGTACGACTTCTTCCTCTACAACACGGCCGCCGCTGTGGTCTTCGCCGAGGTCTTCTTCCCGAAGTCCACGCCGTACGCGGGCACGCTCGCGGCCTTCGCGACCAACGCCGTGGGCTTCGCGGCCCGGCCCGTGGGTGCGGCGATCTTCGGGCATTGGGGCGACCGCATCGGCAGGAAGGCGACCCTCATCGTCACCCTTCTGACGATGGGCGTGGCCAGTGCGCTCATCGGCGTGCTGCCGGGCACCGACAGCATCGGCATCGCCGCGCCGATCATCCTGGTGGTCCTGCGCGTCCTGCAGGGCATCGCGGTGGGCGGCGAGTGGAGCGGGTCGGTGCTGCTGTCGATGGAGTGGGGCGACCAGCGCAGGCGCGGGCTCATGGCGAGCTGGCCGCAGGTGGGCGTGCCCATCGGGCTGATCCTCGGCACCGGCGCGATGTCGCTGCTGGCCGCCACGACGGGCGACACCTTCAAGGACTGGGGGTGGCGGGTGCCGTTCGTGGCCAGCTTGGCGCTGGTGGCGGTCGGCCTATGGGTGCGGCTGAAGGTGCTGGAGACCCCGATGTTCGCGCGGGTGCTGGAACGGCGGCAGGTGGTCAGGCTCCCGGTCGTCGAGGTGCTGCGCAGGCATCCGAAGGAGGTGGTGCTCAGCGCGTTGCTGCGTGTGTCGGAGCAGATGCCGTTCTACCTCTACACGACGTTCGCCATCACGTACGTGACCCAGCAGCTCGGCCTGTCCCGGACGGTCGCGCTGTCGGCGGTGACGTGCGCGGCGGCGGTGGAGTTGATCGCGATCCCGTTCTTCGGGCACCTGAGCGACCGTGTCGGCCGCCGGCTCGTCTACGCGACCGGCGCAGCGCTGTTGGCAGTGGTGGCGTTCCCGTACTTCGTGCTGCTCAACACCGGCCTCGTGCTGGTGGTCTTCCTGACGATCATGATCACGCAGATCCAGCACGCCATGGAGTACGGCCCGCAGGCCTCGCTCATCGCCGAGAGCTTCCCGACCAGCCTCAGGTACGGCGGCGCGGGTCTCGGCTATCAGCTCGCCTCGATCATCGCCGGCGGCCCCGCGCCGCTGATCGCGACATGGTTGTTGCACGACTACGGCTGGCAGGCGATAGCGATCTTCATGATCGTCGGTGCGGTGGTCGGGTTCGCCGCCGCACTGGCTCTGCCCGACCGATCCATGATCGACATCTCCCAGCCCTCCTCCTACAAGACGACCTGAATGATCCTTCTCTTGTCCTTCATGACGTGATAGCACCGTTGACGGATCCGGAACGACAGGAGATGGGCGAGTCATGAGCGTCGTGGTGTGCGGAGAGGCCATGCTTCTGATGCTGGCCGAGCCCGGCATCCCGTTGGAGCGTGCCACGGTGTTCCGTCGCTCCATCGCGGGCGCGGAGTCGAACGTGGCCGCGGGGCTTGCCAGACTGGGCCATGACGTGCGCTGGCTCGGCCGGGTCGGCGCTGACCCGGCGGGCCGGGCGGTCCTGTCCATGCTCAGAGCCGAGGGTGTCGACACCCGGCACGCGGTCATCGACCCCGATGCGCCGACCGGTCTGCTGGTGCGCGACAGCCATCCCTTCCGGGCCATCGACGTGCAGTACTACCGTTCCGGGGCCGCCGCGTCCAGGTTGAGGCCGGACGAGCTGACGCCGGAGATGGTGAACGGGGCGAAGATCGTCCACGTCACGGGCATCACTCCGATGTTGTCGGATTCCGCACGCCTGGCGACCCTGCGGCTGCTGGAGCTGGCCGGGCAGGCCGGAGCGCTCGTCTCCATCGACCCGAACATCCGATACAAGCTGGGCGAACCCGCGGCGTGGCGCGAGCGGGTGGCGCCGCTCCTGTCCAGGGCGGACGTGGTGCTGGCCGGTGAGGACGAACTCGACCTGCTCCACGTCGACCCGGCGACGCTGCCCGGCCTCACCGTGGTCAAGCACCGGGACAAGTCCGCCACGTGCGCAGGGCTGCGGCAGAAGGCGTTCACGGTGCCGGTGACCGATCCCGTGGGAGCAGGGGACGGCTTCGCCGCCGGGTTCCTGTCGGGGATGTTGCGCGGTGAGTCGTACGAGGTGTGCCTGCGCGAGGCGGCGGCAGTGGCGGCACTCGTCGTCCAGTGCGCCGCCGACACCGACGGCCTTCCGGACCGGCCGAGCCTGGATCGTGCCTTGGCCGCCTTCACCGGGCACGCCGAAACGGTCCATCGATAGCCCGCCAACCAGCCGAAGATTCTCCGCCGTCAAGAGCGCGATCACTGCCGAAGAACCGCCACTGCTGATCACTGATTCATCGAAGTCGTTCTGCTACCAACCACGAGCCTGTCGAAGGCGGTCGAGTACGGAGCTCGAGGCCGTCCACGCGGAGGTTCGTGACGCTGATGTCGGTCTGCTGATGATGTACATGGCGACGGGGACCTGCGCTAACTGGCCTCTCGCGCCGCATGAGCCCGTTGAGGACGAGCGAACGTGAATTGCGAGTCTGCTGGAGGGGTTTGTCCGGATGGGTGAGGCCGCCATGTCGGTCGCCTCGATGAACGGGGAATCCGAAGACGGTATGCCGAAGGCGGAGAGCCCGTGGAGGGCTGCTGGTGCGAAGAGGGTGCATGCGGAAAGCGGCCATTGAAGGATGCGAGCCTCGGGCGAAGGGACCTGTTCCAGGTTGAGGCGATTGAAGGACATTTCGACGGTGGACCGGCAAGTGCGGTGGAGGCGGGTTCACCTGAAGGTGGCCATGCGAGAGGCGGTCCGTCCGGGAGCCGACGATTTCGGGCGGAGGTGGGCATGCGTGAGGCGGTCCGGTCGTGGGGTGACGAGGTCGGAGCTGAGGTGGGCATGCGAGAAATGAGTCCGTCCATGAGCTGACGAGGGCGGGATGAAGGCGGTTCGGGGGGGAGGCGGGCCGGGCGTCGGATGGCCAGGCGGGGATCGTGCGTCACCACGGAGGGCGGCTCGCCGTAGCTGTTCGCTGGTGAGGAAACCAAGGAAGGAAGTCATGTACCGCTGGGAGATCGTCCAGGCTGTCACAGAGCAACGCGTGTTCGGCATCGTCAGGGCCGCCACGCCCGAGGCGGCGCTGACGTCGGCCGAGGCCGTGCTGGATGCCGGGTTGCGTGCCGTCGAGGTCGCGCTCACCACGCCCCGCGCCCTCAGCGCCGTGGCGAGGCTCACCGAGCAGCGGCCCGACGCGCTGGTCGGGGCGGGGACCGTCCTCGACCCGGCCGCTGCCAGGGCCGCCGTGGAGGCCGGCGCGCGCTTCCTGGTCTCACCCAGCCTGCACCCTGAGGTGATCCGCGCCGGGCACCGCTACGGCGTGCCGGTCTTCCCGGGCGTGGCGACCCCGACCGAGATCGTTCGTGCCCTGGAAGAGGGGGCGGACGCAGTCAAGATCTTTCCGGCGTCGGGCGTTTCACCCGCCTGGCTGCGCGACGTGCGGGCCGCCCT
Source organism: Nonomuraea sp. NPDC048881 (assembly GCF_040649795.1). Classification (NCBI taxonomy): domain Bacteria; kingdom Bacillati; phylum Actinomycetota; class Actinomycetes; order Streptosporangiales; family Streptosporangiaceae; genus Nonomuraea; species Nonomuraea sp. NPDC048881. The sequence continues at coordinate 59,010 of NZ_JBEZGC010000008.1, read as the reverse complement.
TCCGCAGGCGCCGGCGATCCCCACCGGCGGCGTGACCGTGGACGATGCGCCCGAGTGGATCGCGGCCGGCGCCGTGGCCTGCGGCATGGGATCGGCGCTGACTTCGGGTGGCCCGGGTGCCGCGGTTGAACGGGTTGCGGCGTTGCTGGCCGGGCTGGCGGGGGCTCGATGAGCGTGGAGACACTACGAGGCCTGCACGGGCAGGTGCTCGACGCGGTCGGCAGGTCGCTGGCGGCCGGGGAGATCCGTGCGGGGCAGGTGTTGCGCCTGGAGGACGTCCAGGAGCGGTACGGGGTCTCCCGGACCGTCGCGCGCGAGGCCGTCCGCGTGCTGGAGTCGAAGCGCGTGGTCACCAGCCGTCCTCGTGTCGGGGTCACCGTACGGCCGATGAGCGCCTGGAACCTCTATGATCCCCAGGTGATCCGCTGGCGGCTGGCCTCGCCGGGGCGTGAGGCGCAGCTGCGTGAGCTGGCCGAGCTGCGCGCCGCGGTCGAGCCTGCCGCCGCCGCGCTCGCCGCGTCCAGGCCCGACCTCCGCGTGCCGGACGAGCTCGCCACCCACGCCCGTGCCATGGACGCCGCCGCTCGTGAGGGTGACAGCCAGGCCTACGTCACGGCAGACGCCGCTTTCCACCGGGTGCTGCTGACCGCGTCCCGCAACGGCATGTTCGCCCAGCTCGCCGAGGTGACCGAAGTGCTGCTCGAAGCCAGACGCGAGCTGCTGCTCCTGCCCGAACGCCTGGAGACCACCGCCATCGGACTCCACCACGAGATCGCCGAAGCGGTTGCCGCCGGGCGGGCTGCCGAGGCGGCGCAGGCCGCCGCGGACATCGTCGGACGGGCCCGCGACGAGGTCGAGCAGATCCTGGCAGACAGCCGCGAGCACGTCACGGAGGTACCCCGATGAGCGTCGCCGTCCACGTCGGCCCGGAGCCGGTCCCCATGTTGGTCGACGCCGTACGGCGGTCGGGCGGCAGCGTCGTGCCGCTGGAGGAGGCCGAGGCGATCGTCTACTACGGGCGCGGCGGCCCCGAGGAGCTGCGGTCCATGATCCATGACGGCATCCGGTGGGTGCAGCTGCCCGCGGCGGGAGTCGAGCGGTACGCCGAGGCCGGAGTGATCACTGAGGAGCCCGTCTTCACCGCCGCCACCGGCTCCTACGGTGTGCCCGTCGCCGAGCACGCGCTCGCGCTCATGCTGGCCGCGGCCCGCAACCTGCCCCGGCTGGCCAGGGCCACCGAGTGGGGGAGGAACGAGTCGAGGGAGTTCGCCGGCTCGACGGTCGCGATCATCGGCTGTGGAGGCATCGGGCGGGCGCTCATCAGGATGCTGGAGCCGTTCGGCTGTCCGGTGATCGCGGTCACCGACAGCGGCCGGGCGCCCGGTGCGCACCGGACACTGCCTCGTGCCCGTTATCGGGAGGCGCTGCCGGAGGCCGCGTACGTCGTCCTTGCCGCTGCGACCACGCCGAGCACCAAGGGCATGATCGGTGCTCCCGAGCTTGACCTGATGCGTACGGACGCCTGGCTGGTCAACATCGCCCGGGGTGCGCTCGTCGTGACCGAGGAGCTGGTGACGGCGCTGCGCGAGGGACGGATCGGTGGTGCCGCACTGGACGTCACCGACCCGGAGCCGCTGCCGTCCGGGCACCCGTTGTGGCACATGGACAACGTCCTGATCACCCCGCACACGGCGAACCCGCCGTCGTCCTACTGGCGCGGCCTGGCCGAACGTGTGGCCGCGAACGTGCGCCACTTCGCCGACGGCGCCCCGATGGAAGGGGTGGTGTCGCCGGAGCAGGGGTTCTGAGGGGGAAGAGCCCTGGGAATCATCGGAACGGGGGAGTGCCGTTGTCGCGAGCCGTGCCTTTTGTCCGTAGTCCTGCCTTCTCATCCGGAGTCCTGCCCTTTCGAGTGACGTCGCCATCACACCGCCAACAGACCATGGCCATGATGGAGAGGGCTTGGCGTGGGGCTAGCTGGTCGGTGCGAGGTGGTGAGGGGTGGCGATCCAGGGCGGCGTTTTGCCGGGATGTGAGGGTTGGTTCTCGGTTAGCCCATGGCTACTTGGGCTCTAGGGTCAGTCTGGGTCGCTGGTTAGCTCGGGGCTGCTCGGGCTCTGGGGCTTATGCCTGGGTAGCTGGTTAGCCCTGGGCTGGTTGTGTTCTGGCGTTCAGGTCTGAGTTGCTGGTTTGCCCCGGGCTACTCGGGCTCCGGGGCTTATGTCTGAGTTGCTGGTTGACCCTGAACTGGTTGTGCTCTGGCGCTTGGGTCTGAGTCGCTGGTTAGCTCAGGGCTACTCGGGCTCCGGCGCTCAGGCCTGAGTCGTGTACTTCGAGGCCCGCCGGCTCGGCGCTCTTCGGCAGGTCGAACACCAGCGTGCCGGTGAAGGACTGGCTCGGGGCGATGCGGACCGGGGTGATCTCCGTGCCGCTCTTGTCCAGGAGCTTGCTGCCGCCGTGCAGGGCCTCGTCCTCGTCGATCAGCTTCTGCTGGCCGGGGTAGAGGACGCGGGCGTCGGGGCCGACGTTGTTCACCTTCACCGTGACCTGGCAGGTGCGGCGGGAGGCGGACTTCGCTGGTTTGGGGCACTTTGTGCCGGTTACCGCGAACTTCAGCTTTCCGTCCTGTACCGGGCCCTCCTCGCCTATGGCGGGGGAGCGGAAGATCCAGGCCAGGGTGGCCAGGACCACCACGAACAGGACGATCACGATCACCAGCGCGGTCATGCAGCCGGTGAACACGCCGCGCTTGCGGCGCGGAGGCGGGTACCCGGGCAGCGGTCCCTGGCCCGTGGTGTGCGGAGGTAGGGGGGCCTGGCCGGTGGTCTGGTGGTGGGGGAGCGGGATGTTCCCGGTCCGGTCCACGGGAGGCGGCATCTGCGGCGCGCGAGGTGCCGGGGGCTCAGTGGGGGCGGGCATGGGCGGGCGAGGGCCCGTGCGTTCGGCCGGGGAGGGCATCTGCGGCGGACGCGGTCCGGTGCGCTCGGCGGGCGACGGCATGGGGGACTGCTGCCCAGGGTGCTCCATGCCCGAAGGCATGGGGGGCCGCTGCCCCATGTGCTCTGCGGGGGCGGCGGCGGGCATGGGCGGGCGGGGGCCGGTGCGTTCGGCTGGGGAGGGGGCGTGCGGTGGACGCGGGCCCGTGCGCTCGGCGGAAGGCGGCATCGCGGAGCCCGCCCCCGTGCGTTCGGGTGCGGGTGGCATCGGAACGGCGGATCCCGTGCGTTCGGCAGCGGGTGGCATGGGGGAGCGGGACCCCGTCCGGTCGGGGGACGGGGGCATCGGGGGGCGAGAACCCGACGCGGAGCGCATCGGAGGACGGGGGCCCGTGCGTTCCGCGGGAGGAAGCAGATGGGGGGAGCCCGTGCGTTCCGCAGGTGAGGGCAGGTGCGGAGGCCCCGTGCGTTCGGCGGGTGAGGGCGGGTGCGGGGGGCCGGTGCGTTCGGCGGGTGGGGGCATGTGGCCGAGGGGGCGGAACTCCGAGGGGTTCCAGGCGTTCGTCAGGTGTTCGGTGGCCGCCAGCTGGGCTGCGGGCTCGTCGGCCGCGCCGACCAGTTCCAGCAGGAGCTGTTTGGCCGCGGGCCGGCGCGCCGGGTCGGGGTGGATGGCCGCGGCGACCAGCCGGTCCAGGGGGGCGGGCAGGCCGCGCAGGTCCGGCGGCGCGGTACGGGCCCGCGCCGCCATCACGTACGCGTCCCCCTCGCCGAACGGATGTCCGCCGAGACCCGCGTACGCGATCAGCGAGCCCCAGGCGAACACGTCGCCGGCGGGGCTGGTGTGCCCCTCGAAGACCTGCTCGGGAGCGATCCAGCCGGGCGTGCCCATCACCATGCCGGCGTTCGTGTGCCGGGACTCGACGTGCGTGGAGCGCGCCAAGCCGAAGTCGATCACTCGCGGCCCGGCCAGCGTCAGCATGACGTTGGCCGGCTTGAGGTCGCGGTGGACCAGCCCCGCGGCGTGGATGGCGGTCAGTGCCGCCGCCACGCCCACGGCCGCCGAGTGCAGCACCGACGGCGGCAGCGCGCCGTGCTCGATCAGCTGGTCTTCCAGCGAGATGCCGTCGATGTACTCGGTGACCAGGTAGAGCACGCCGCGGTCCTCGCCGTGGTCGAGCACCCGCGCGGTGCAGAACGAGGCCACCTTGCGCGCGTTGGACACCTCTTCGTGGAAACGCGCCCGGTAGACCGGGTCGGCCGTGAAGTCACGCCTGATGGCCTTGAGCGCCACCTTGACCCCGTCGGCGCCCCTGGCGAGGTAGACGGTGCCCATGCCCCCCGAGCCGAGACGGCTCAACAGCTCGTAGGGGCCGATCGCCGGCGGATCCTCAGGCTTCAGCGGAGTGCCTGCCGAGCGCCCCACGGTCGCCGTCCTCTCGCCGTCGTCATCCCGTCGCAAACCGAACCGTTTCTTCCGCCGGTACGCCTTTTTCCACCCCAGACTCTAACGGAGAAGCCGCCGCCCGGTGGCGACGAAGCCCGGTCAGCTCTGGCCCGGACGCCGCTTCAGCGGGCGCATCGTCACCCGCAGGCGGGCGGCGTTGAGCGTCTGGGGCAGCGGGCGGTGCGGGGACAGCGGCCGGCCGGTCGCCTTCGGGCGGGCCGAGGCCAGGATCCCGCCCAGGAAGGCCGTGCCGACGCCCAGCATCAGGTGCACGCCGTCGCAGCGCGGCAGGGCCCACCATTCGCTGGCGGCGGTGCCGTCGAGCCAGATCTCGGGGGCGAAGGAATCGGCGTAGTGCAGGCGGGGGCTGCGCTGGTGGGGGGCGAACGGGAGGATCACGTGGGTGCCGGCGGGCACCGGGACGCCGTACCAGTCGGTCTCCTCGGTGGTGAGGCGGGACAGGGCCGGGACCGGCGGCCACAGGCGCAGGCCCTCGCGCAGGCAGGCGCGCAGGTAGTGGGGGTCGGCGCGGGCGCACTTGCGCTGGACGGGGTAGGTGGCCAGCAGGGCGAGGGTGCGCATGAGGCTGGCGGCGGTCACGCTGAAGCCGAGCAGCCAGAACGCCGCCTGCCGCAGGCCGCGCGCCTCCGGCCCGCTGGTCTCGGCGAGCAGACCGGCGAGGGTGCCGGGCTCGGCGCGGCGCAGGTGGTCGAGGATGCGGGCGTCGTAGCGGCCGGAAAGGATCTCCTGACGGCGTCTGGCCCGCCCCCTGCCTGCCCGTCTGACCTGGGCGAGCAGGGCGCTCAGCTCCTCGTCGCCGGCCGCGCCCGCGCCGTAGACGCACCGCCGCGCCACCCGCTGCCAGCACGACTCCAGCCGGGCGTAGTCGATGACGCCGTCCGTCAGCGCGGCCGCCTCCTGCCGGGCCACCTCCGCGAACGCCGGCCGCAGCACGTCGTAGGGCAGGCCGGCGGCCCGTTCGCGCACGGTGGGGACGAAGGCGGGCTCGGACAACACGCGTTCGGCGTCCCGCTGGGACAGCACCACCAGCGCCGTGCGGCGCGGGCCGCGGACGAGCACCGGACGGCCGCCGTATCGGACGTGCAGGCCGGTCAGCAGGGAGCGGGAGCGCAGCAGGTCGAGGCCGGCCGTCGCGTGCGGCGTGCCCGCCGGCAGGAGGGCGCCGGCCAGGCGCAGGGTCTCCAGCACCGTGGCCCTGTGCAGGCCTCTAGGCACGCGTGGCCTCCCCGTCTCCGGCCGGCGCCCGCGTGCCTCGGGTCGTCCGGGCCTGATCCGGCGGGGTCGCGGGCGCCTCCTTGGTGGCCGGGACGGGAAGGAAATCCATGGGGTCATGCGATCGCCCGTCCGCCGGGTGCGCAAGCGGGGGTCTCGCTGGGCGGAACGTTTTCGGGACGCGTCCCGTGGAGCGTTCCAGGGGCCGGAACACGTCAGGCCACCACCAGCGCGGCCGAGATCGCCTGCGCCGCGCCGCGTACGGTGAGGCCCAGCCGGGCCAGCGGCGCGGACGGGCCCGGCGCCGCCACCCCCACCGACATGCACACGCCGCCGCCCGGTCCGAACACCGGCGCGGCCACGCACGACACGCCCTCGGTGTACTCCTCCTGGGCGTAGGCCACGCCGTACCGGCGGACCTGGGCCAGCTCCCGCTCCAGCGTGGCCACGCCGGTGATCGTGCGGCTGGTCAGCCGCTCGAAGCCGCCCCGCCCGAGCACCTCCTCGCGCAGCCCGGTGTCGAAGGCCAGCAGCGCCTTGCCGGTCGCCGTGCAGTGCAGCGGCGCCAGGTCGGTGCCGTCGGAGCGGGACCGGACGCGGTCGTGGCCGTACAGGCGCTCGACGTAGCGGGCCTCCAGGCCGGCGGTCACGGCCAGGTTGACGGTCTGGCGGGTGGTCTCCTGCAGGCAGAGCAGGTACGGCAGGACCACCCGCCGCGACCCGGGGATGCGGTTGCGGGCGATGCCGGCCATCGTCTCCAGCTGCCGGCCGGGCAGGTAGCCGGTGCCCACCCGCCGGGCCAGCTCGCGCGCGCACAACACGCCCAGGATCCGGTGGGCCGTGGACTTGGGCAGGCCCGTGCTCCGGCTGAGCTGGGCCAGGCTGACCGGCCGGTGCGCGGCGCTCAGCGCCAGGAGGATGTCGATGCCCCGCTCCAGGCTCCCGATCGGCGTCACCGGGCGCGTGAGGTGTTCCTGACGGGCCGTTTCCAGCGGCATGGTGCTCCCTTTCGCTCTCCGAGGAGCGGATGGGGCTTCCCGGGGCTACGGCTTGGCATTCCTTGCCCTACCCCGCCGTCACACGTCCGAATACCGGTTCGGCGCAGGCTGATGATCTCCGAGTGCCCGGAAAGGGCCAGTTCGGCGGGAGTTTTGGGAGAAAGATCCAGAGTTGCGGCATATGCGCCCACCGGCCGCGCGCCGTCGTTGACGCGTGCCTGTGCTCCCGGTGCATCGGCGGGACGGACCGCCGGTGCGAGCGCCCGGCAGTGTGCAGCGCCTACGTGCAGCGGGGCGGCGGGAAGGCGGGGCGGCGGGAAGGCGGGGCGGCGGGAAGGCGGGGCATTCTGTGGCGACGCCGCCCCGGCTGCGACGCCTGCTGGACGCGGTCGGCCGGAGGCGCTGAGATCGCCCGCCGCACCTGCGTGGAAGGCGTCGAGGAGTGCGCGTACTGCCGGTACGGGTGGAGCGTCACCGCCCAGGGCGACGCGTGCCCGCACGCGGTCGCCGTCCACGAGGACCGCCGCACGCGATCACCCGTCCAGAAGGGCCGCAACACGCGATCACCGACCACGGGGGCCGCAACACGCGCGCGCCCGTTCCCGAGTGAGAGAAGGCGCGGCGACGCCAAGGCCCGTCGCCCGGGAACGAGCGCAGGAAAGCACAGGGCCGCCGTGGCGGTCTTGGAAGCTACCGGGGCAGTGCCGCTGCGGCGGCGGCGAGCTTCTCCACGCGGGCCCAGTCGCCTGCGGCCAGCGCGTCGGCGGGGGTGAGCCAGCTGCCGCCCACGCAGCCCACGTTCGGCAGCCGCAGGTAGTCGGCGGCGCTCTCGGCCCGGATCCCGCCGGTCGGGCAGAAACGCACGTCCGGCAGCGGCCCGGCCAGCGACTTCAGGTACGCGACGCCGCCCGCCGCCTCGGCCGGGAAGAACTTCAGCTCCTTGATGCCGCGCTCGGCCAGCGCCATCACCTCCGAGACGGTCGCCGCGCCCGGCAGGTACGGCACGCCGCTGGACTCCAGGGCCTCCACCAGCGACAACGTCGTGCCCGGCGAGACCAGGAACCGGGAACCGGCCGCCACGGCCGCCGAGATGTCGGCGGTGGTGCGGATCGTGCCCGCGCCGACCGTGGCCCCCGGCACCTCAGCGGCGATCCGCTCGATCGCTCCGAGCGCGGCCGGCGTGCGCAGCGTCACCTCGATGACGGGCAGCCCGCCCGCCACGAGAGCCTCGGCCATCGGCACGGCGGTCGCCACGTCGTCGATCACCACGACGGGGATCACGGGGGCGAGGTCGAGCAAGCTCATCAGAGTCTTCTCCTCATCGGCCGGGGTCACGGCCGTCTAGTGGTGATCAGGGTGGGCCTCAGCCCACGAGTTCGGTGGTGGCCCGCGCGCGCAGCCAGGCGGCCGCGCCGGTGAGCGCCGGCTGGGGCGCGACGATCAGCGTGGTGGCGATCGCCTCCAGGTATCCGGGCATGTCGGGGTTGCCGACGAACCGGGCACGGAAACCGCTGGTCCGCACCCGTTCCACGATACGGGGCAGCACTCCGCCGCCCAGGTAGACCCCACCTCTGGCGCCCAGGGTGAGCGCCACGTTCCCGGCGAAGCTGCCCAGCATCTCGCAGAACACCTCGACGGTCTCCGCGCAGAGCGAGTCGTCGAGCCGGGCCACGATGTCGGAGGCGTTCAGGTCGGGCGCGGTCACGCCGTTGACCTTGGCCAGCGCCCGGTGCAGGCGTACCAGGCCGGGGCCGGACAGCAGGTGCTCGGCCACGACGTGCGGCAGCCCCTCGGCCTGCAGCACCCGGACGATCTCCAGCTCGCGCCGGTCGATCACCGGCACCGTGACGTGCCCGCCCTCGCCCGGGACGGGCGTCCAGCCCCGGTCCGTGGGCACGAGCCCGCCGACGCCGAGCCCGGTCCCGGGGCCCAGCACGGCCTTGACGCCGTGGGAGGGCTCGGGGCCGCCCAGGGACACCAGGTCGGGGCCCTCCAGGTGGGGCAGCGACACGGCCAGGGCCTCGAAGTCGTTGAGCAGCACCGCGTACGGGATGCCCAGGTCGCGTACGGACCCGGCCCACGCCGAGTTGGTCAGCCGGTAGCGGTCGCCGTCGATCGGCCCGGCCAGCGCCAGGCACGCCGCACCCGGCCGCGCCCCGCCCGCGTGCTCGGCGAGATAGGCGTCGACGGCGTCGGGCAGCGTGGGGTAGGCGGAGCCGGCCAGCACCGCGACGTTCGACGGCCGGGCCTGCGGCGAGGTGACCAGGCCGAACCGGGCGTTGGTCCCCCCGATGTCGGCGACCAGCCAGGGAAGGTCAAAGGCACTCATCCCACACCTCCGATGCTCACGCCTCCGATGCCCACGACGACGGGGCCGAGATCGCACGCCGTCGTCACCGGAAGGATGCCACGGACGCTCACCGGCCCAGCCCGGCGGCCCGCGTGCCCACGGGCGCGCCGCTCTCCAGGTGCGAGGCGCCCGCCTCGGCGGGGAAGCCCAGCCCGGGGCCGTGGTGCGGCGACTCGGCGCCGCTCACCCCGAAGATCCCGGCGCCCTGCTCGGCGTGCCCGGCCATGCGGCGGAACGTGGCGAACAGCTCGCGTCCCGTGCCGACCCACTCCGCGTCGCTCAGCGGCCGGCCCTCGGGCGTGCGCCGGGCCAGCTCCTCGGCGGGCACCAGCAGCTCCAGCGTCCCGGCGGCCGAGTCGAGCCTGATCACGTCGCCCTCGCGGACGATCGCGATCGGCCCGCCGTCGGCGGCCTCGGGCGACAGGTGGATGGCCGCGGGAACCTTGCCCGACGCGCCCGACATGCGGCCGTCGGTGACGATCGCCACCCGCTGCCCGCGGTCGAGCAGCACCGCCATCGGCGGCGTGAGCTTGTGCAGCTCGGGCATGCCGTTGGCGCTGGGGCCCTGGTAGCGGATGACGGCCACGAAGTCCTGCCCGTCCAGCTCGCCGGCCTCGAAGGCGCGCAGCAGGTCGAGCTGGTCGTCGAACACCTTGGCCGGGGCCTCGATCACCAGGTGCTCGGGCTTGACCGCCGACACCTTGCTGACGGCCCGGCCGAGGTTGCCCTCGACCATGTGGATCCCGCCGTCGGCCGAGAACGGCTCGGCGACCGGGCGCAGCACGTCGCGGTCCTTGCTGCCGCCCGTGACCGGCTCCCAGACCAGCTCGCCGTCCACCAGCGAGGGCGCCTCGCGGTAGCGGTCGAGGCCGGGGCCGGCGACGGTCAGCACGTCGCCGTGGAGCAGGCCCTCGTCCAGCAGGTCGCCGATGAGCACCTGCATGCCGCCGGCGTCGCGGAAGTGGTTCACGTCCGCCTGGCCGTTGGGGTAGATCTTGGTCAGCGACGGCACGACGCGCGACAGGCAGGCCAGGTCGTCCCAGGTCAGCACGATGCCCGCGGCGGCGGCCATGGCGACCAGGTGCAGCGTGTGGTTGGTGGAGCCGCCGGTGGCCAGCAGCGCCACGCAGGCGTTCACGATCGACTTCTCGTCCACCAGCTCGCCGATCGGCGTGTACTCCGGGCCGTGGGCGGTGATCTCCACCGCGCGGCGGCCGGCCGCCTCGGTCAGGGCGTGCCGCAGCTCGGTGTGCGGGTTGACGAACGTCGAGCCGGGCAGGTGCAGGCCCATGACCTCCATCAGCGCCTGGTTGGAGTTGGCGGTGCCGTAGAAGGTGCAGGTGCCGGGGGAGTGGTAGGACTTGGCCTCGGCGTCCAGCAGCTCCACCCGTCCGACCTTGCCCTCGGCGAAGAGCTGGCGGGTGCGCGCCTTGACCTTGTTCGGCAGGCCGGAGGTCATCGGCCCGGCCGGCACGAAGATCGCCGGCAGGTGCCCGAAGTGCAGCGCACCGATGAACAGGCCAGGCACGATCTTGTCGCAGACGCCCAGCAGCAGCGACGAGTCGAACATGTCGTGCGACAGCGCGATGGCGGCCGCCATGGCGATCACGTCGCGGCTGTAGAGGGACAGCTCCATGCCGGCGCGGCCCTGCGTGATGCCGTCGCACATCGCGGGCACGCCGCCGGCGACCTGCGCCACGCCGCCCGCCCTGCGCACCGCCGCCTTCAGCTCGGGCGGGTAGGTCTCGTACGGCTGGTGAGCGGAGAGCATGTCGTTGTAGCTGGTGACGATCGCCACGCCGGGCTTTGCGGCGCTCCCGGCACCGCGCAAGATCAGCTTGTCCTCGTCGGAGGCGGCGGCGAAGCCGTGCGCCAGGTTCGCGCAGCCCAGGTGGGCGCGCGCCGGGCCCTTGGCCCGCGCCGCCTCGCCGTCGCGCCGGATCCGCGCCAGGTAGGCGGTACGGCTGGCCGCGCTGCGCTCGGCGATCCGATCGGTGATCTCCTGGATGACGGAATTCACAGGTCTTCCTCCTCGTGCCAGGCGCGACCGCTGCGGCCGAGCAGTTCGTGGGCCCCGGCGGGGCCGGTGGTTCCTGCGGGGTAGGGCTCGGGCAGGTCGGCGGAGGACTCCCAGGCCGCCAGGATCGGATCGATCCAGCGCCAGGCCGCCTCCACCTCGTCACGCCGCATGAACAGCGTCGGGTTGCCCGCCAGCACGTCGGTCAGCAGCCGCTCGTAGGCCTCCGGCACCCGGGCGGTGAACGTCTTGCCGAAGCTGAGCGACAGCGGCACCGGCTTCAGCGTCACCTCGCCCGCGCCCGGCTCCTTGGCCATGATGTGCAGCTCGATGCCCTCCTCGGGCTGCAGCCGCAGCACCAGGCGGTTCGGCGTGCCGCCGGGGAAGATGGAGTGCGGCACGTCCTTGAACTGCACCACGATCTCCGACCGCCGGTACGGCATGCGCTTGCCGGTCCGCAGGTAGAACGGCACCCCCGCCCAGCGCCAGTTCTTGATCTCGGCCCGGATCGCGGTGAACGTCTCCACCCGCCGCGAGGCCTCGGTCGTCGGCGTGGAGGCGGGCTCGTCCAGGTAGGACGGCATGCCGCCGGCCTCGGTGTACTGGCCGCGCACGGTGAACCGGTCCACCTCGGTCCCCACGATCGGCCGCAGCGACTGCAGCACCTTGACCTTCTCGTCCCGGATGGACTCGCGGTCGTTGCGCGACGGCGGCTCCATCGCGGTCAGCGTGAGCAGCTGGAGCAGGTGGTTCTGCACCATGTCGCGCAGCGCGCCCGCGTGGTCGTAGTAGCCGCGCCGTCCCGGCGTGCCGACGGTCTCGGCGGCGGTGATCTGGACGTGGTCGATCCACAACGAGTTCCAGATCGGCTCCAGGAAGGCGTTGGCGAAGCGCAGCACCAGCAGGTTCTGCACCGTCTCCTTGCCCAGATAGTGGTCGATGCGGAAGATCTGGCGCTCGTCGAAGATGGCGCCGACCTCGTCGTTGATCCGCTGGGCGCTGGGCAGGTCGCGGCCGAGCGGCTTCTCCAGCACCACCCGCGACAGCGGGGTGACCAGGCCGGCCTCCTCCAGCTCGCGGCAGAAGGGGCCGAACGTCATCGGCGGGCTGGCCAGGTAGAACACCCGGTCGCGCTGCTCGTGACCGGCCAGCAGCCTGGTCAGCGCGCCCCAGCCCGACTTGTCCTCGCCGCCGACGTCCACCGAGACGTGGTGCAGGCGGCCCAGGAAGCGCTGCCAGACGGCGGGGTCGTCCACGGGGACCTGGTCGCGTACCTCGGCGTCCACCTTGCCGCGGAAGTCGGCATCGGTCAGCCCGCCCCGGGACATGGCGATGACGCGGGTCTCGGGGGACAGCCGGCCGTCCCTGTCGCTGTGGTAGAGCGCCGGGATCAGCTTGCGCATGGACAGGTCGCCGGTGCCGCCGAAGACGACGAGATCGGCGGTATGAGCGGGGCTGGCGGTCGAGAGGGGGGACAAGGCGAAGCTCCGTTGATCTACCAAGCAAGGACAGAACGGACACTAACGAGAGTTTGGGTCGTGCACAAGCAGGGTTTTGGTGTCTGAGATGAAAAAGTCTTCACTTTTCATTACCGAAGCCCATGTGATTCACTTGGCCGATGCCTCGACGTACCGCCGCGACCCTCGCCACGAGTGGCGAGGTGCTCCGCCTCATCCGCACGGGTGAGGCCGTCACGCGCGCCGACCTCGGCCGCGTGACCGGTCTGTCGCGCCCGGCGGTGCAACTGCGCGTCGGCGAGCTGCTCGACCGCGGCCTGGTCGTCGAGCGCACCGACGCCCCCTCGACCGGCGGGCGGCCGCCGGTCCGGCTGGAGTTCAACGCCGGGGGCGGCGTCGTCCTGGTCGCCGCGCTGGGCGCGAGCCGCACCCGGGTCGCGATCTGCGACCTGGCCGGGCGCGAGCTGGCCGGCCGCGACTTCTTCATCGACGTCGAGCAGGGCCCCGACGTCGTGCTCCCGCTGCTCATGGACACCTGGGACGAGCTGCTCGGCGACCGCCCCGGCTCCTGCGTCAGGGGCGTCGGCATGGGCGTGCCAGCCACCGTCGAGTTCGCCCAGGGCCGCACCGAGAGCGCCCGGGTGATGGCCTCCTGGACCGGCGTGGTCATCCCGCCGATCATCCGCGAGCGGTTCCCCGTGCCGGTGCTCGTCGACAACGACGTCAACGTGCTGGCCATCGGCGAGCACCGCGGCGCCTACCCCGACCTCGGCGACCTGATGTTCGTGAAGGTCTCCACCCGCATCGGCGCGGGCGTGATCGCCGGCGGCGAGATCCTGCGCGGCGCGCTCGGCGCGGCCGGCGAGATCGGCCACATCCCCGTGCTCGACGGCGGCGGCGTGTTGTGCCGCTGCGGCAACACCGACTGCGTCGACTCCGTCGCCAGCGGCACCGCGCTGCTGCGCGACCTGCGCGAGGCGGGCAAGGACGTCGGCACCATCGCCGACGTGACCGCGCTGGTGCGCGCGGGCGACGCCGAGACGATGGCCATCGTGCGCACGGCCGGCCGCCGCATCGGCGAGGTGCTGGCCGGGGCGGTCAACATCCTCAACCCCTCGGTCGTGGTGCTCGGCGGCGACATGGCCGAGGCGTTCGGCCCGCTGGTGTCGAGCATCCGCGAGGTCGTCTACCGCCGCTCCACCGCCCTGGCCACCCGGCGGCTGCGCATCGAGCCGAGCCGGCTCGGCGCGGGCGCGGGCATCAGCGGCTGCGCGGTGATGGTGCTCGACCACGTGCTCTCGCCCGAGGCGGTCGACGAAACGATGACCGTCTCGACGCTGCGCCGCGAGCGCGGCCTGGCCGGCGCCGGCTAGAGGTCCCAGCGAGGTTCGGGGCTCTCCCGCACCACGCCGTCCGCGCCGAAGATCAGGTGGCGGTCCAGGTCGTCGGCGAACCAGCGGTCGTGCGTGACCGCCAGCACCGTTCCCGCGAAGCCGTTCAGGCCCTCCTGCAACGCCTGCGCGCTGGCCAGGTCGAGATTGTCGGTCGGCTCGTCGAGCAGCAGCAGCGTCGCCCCCGACAGCTCCAGCAGCAGGATCTGCAGCCGCGCCTGCTGGCCGCCGGACAACGTCTCGAACCGCTGCCCGCCGGCCGGCGCCAGCTCGTAGCGGGCCAGCGCGGCCATGGCGTCGTTCCTGGTCAGCGCGAACGTCTCCGTCACCAGCTCGCCGATGGGCCGTCCGTGCAGGTCGGGCCGCAGGTGGGTCTGCGCGAAGTGGCCGGGGACGACGCGGGCGCCCAGCCGGGCCACGCCGGTGTGCGCGACGGGCTCGCCGGCCAGCAGGCGCAGGAAGTGGCTCTTGCCGGTGCCGTTCAGGCCGAGCACGCCGACCCGCTCGCCGTAGGCCACCTCGGCCGAGAACGGCCGCACCAGCCCGGTCAGCTCCAGGTTCTCGCACGTCACGGCCCGTTTCCCGGTACGCCCGCCGCGCAGCCGCATCCGTACGTTCTGCTCCTTCGGCGGCCGGCTCGGTGGCCCCGCCCGCTCGAAGCGCTCCAGCCGGGACACCGCCGACCGGTAGGCCCCCGCCAGCGCGTCGTTGTTCGCCGACCGCTGCCGCAGCACGTGCACCAGCCGGCGCAGCCGGGCCCGCTCGTCCTCCCAGCGCCGCCGCCGCTCCTCCAGGCGCTCGCCACGCCGCCTGCGGGCCTCGGCGTAACCGGCGAAGCCGCCGCCGTGCACCCACACCTCGCGGCCCTCGACGGTGACGATGCGGTCGGCCGCCTCGGCCAGCAGCCGCCGGTCGTGCGAGACCAGCAGCACGGTCTTGGCCGAGCTCCGGACCGCCCGCTCCAGCCACTGCTTGGCCGGCACGTCGAGGTAGTTGTCCGGCTCGTCGAGCAGCAGGATCTCGTCGGGGCCGCGCAGCAGCGCCGCCAGCATGAGCCGCTTCTGCTCGCCGCCGGACAGCGTGGCCAGGCTCCGGCCGGCGACCTGCTCGTACGGCAGCCCGAGCGCCTCGGTCGCGCACGCGTCCCACACCACCTCCAGCTCGTAGCCGCCCGCGTCGGCGTAGTCGGCGACGGCCTGGGCGTAGGCGAGCTGCCGGGGCTCGTCGTCGCGCAGCCCGATCGCGGCCTCGGCGCGGGCCAGCTCGGCGGCGGCCGCCCGGACCCGCGCGGGCGCGACGCCCAGCAGCAGGTCGCGCACGCTGCCGGTGCCGAGGAACTGCCGCATCACCCCGACGCCGCCGCCGGTGGTGACGCGCCCGTCGTCGGGCCGCAGGTCGCCCGCGATCAGCCGGAGCAGCGTCGTCTTGCCCGCGCCGTTGGGGCCGACCAGCGCCGCCTTGGCGCCGTCGCCCACCTTGAACGACGCCTCCAGCAGCAGCGGACGCCCGTCCGGCAGCAGGTACGTCAAGCCGCTCACCTCGATATGACCCATGTTCCATTACTAGACCATCGATCCGGTTCGCGTACACCGTATTATCCGTCGGATGGACAACGTTTGGGTTCGCCCCCGCAAGGACGCCAAGCCGAGGCTGACGCTCGACCGGATCGTCACCGAGGCCGTCGCGCTGCTCGACGAGGAGGGCGTGGCCGGGTTGACCATGCGCCGCCTGGCCGAACGCCTCGACACGGGCTCGACCACCCTCTACTGGCACGTCCGGACCAAGGAGGACGTCCTGGACCTGGCGCTCGACGCCGTCTTCGGCGAGGTGCCCCTCCCCGGCGGGCACGACGACTGGCGGGCCGCCGCGCGCGACCTCATGGACGGCTGGCGCGCCGCCCTGCTGCGCCACCCCTGGTCGGCCACCATCCTCGACCGCCCGCTCATGGGCCCCCACGCCCTGGAGCGCACCGAGTTCCTCTACCGCACCCTGTCCGGGGCCGGCCTGGACGGCCCGCAGGCCGCCTACAGCCTGTCCAACTACGTCATGGGCTCGGTCATCATGCAGGTCACCTGGCAGCGCCGCGACCGGCTCGACACCGACGCGTTCCTGCGCGAGCGGGCCGCCAGCTACCCGGCGCTGGCCCAGCACGGTCTCGGCCACGACTGGGACGCCACCTTCGCCACGGGCCTCGGCTACCTGCTGCGCGGCATGACGCACGACGCCGGCTGAACCGCCCGCACACCGCCGTCGGCACCCGTCGCACACCGGCGACGGATGGTCATCTCCCGGGCTTGTGGGTCCTGGACGGGTGGCGGCCCGGCGGGGTGCCGTGCGGATGCGACGGCGGAGTCGTCACCGGACCGGCGCTCCAGGACGGCGTCGGCGCCGGGCTGGGACGAGAGCCCTGCGAGGGCGACGAGGACGGCGAGGGGGCCGGGGTCCTGCCGGGGGAGGTGACGACGGCGCCGGGGGTGGCGCCGGGGACGGCGCCGGACGTGGTCGAGCGCGGCTTGCGCGTCCCCCGCCCGCCCTCGGGCCGGACGCCCTCAGGCGTGGAACCGGTCACGGCGGGCCCCGTGCGGACCCTGGTGGGCCGGGTCGTGGCGGTGGCGGTGGGGGTGAGGGGGGTGGCCGTGGCCCGTTCCGAACCCACGGCGACGGGCCCCGGCTCGCCGGAGGTCCGGCTCGCGTCGTGCGGCCAGTGCACCGGGTCGAGGCCGGGCGAGCTGAACGCGTCGCCCATCAGCGCCCCCGCTCCGGCCAGCATGAGCGTGCCGAGCAGCACCCCGGCGGCCATCAGCGCCCGCCCGCGCCGCGCGCCCCCCTCCGCCGGGGAGGAGGCGGTCCGCGTCGTCGATCGATGGGTTCCGCTCACGTACCCCGATGGTAGTGACGTGCGGGCATGGGTCGGCCCGTGGCGGACGTCCAGCGGGGAAATTCAGCGTCAATCGTGATCAACAGCCGCACAGCAGCCCGCGCAGCGCCGTCTCCAGGCACAGCCCGGACCGGGCGGGGACCGGCCACGGGAAGCGCACCAGCGACTCGTCCACGCGCACGGTGGCGCCGTACCGGTCGAGCTCCCACAACCACACCTCGCCGGGCTCCTCGCCGAGCTGCCTGGCCACGCCCGCGGTGAGCTGCGGCCGGTGGGAGTCGTTGACGTGCGCGATCACCCGTTCGGCCGTCTCGGTGAGCGGGTCGGGGGCCGCGCCGAGGTAGTCGTCGGCGTCCAGCAGGCCGGACTCCTGGCCGGTCAGGTAGACGACCTGGGCCACGTCCAGGCGCAGCAGGCGCGGGGCGTCGGGACGGCCGTACCGCTCCAGGGCGTCGAACAGGCCCTCGTCGGCGCTGTGCGCGGCCACCGCCACCGCCGCGGAGCGGGCCTGCGACTCCGGCACGGCCTCCGCCCATCCGTGCACCTCGATCATCGCCCGCGGGTGTGTCACCGCGCCGAGCTGCCGCATGGCCGTCAGGTTCACCGCGACCACGGCGTCCTCGCGCAACCCGTGCAGCGGTTCGCCGGGCCGGACCAGCAGCACCGGGCGGCCGCTCTCGTCCACGCCGCCCCGGGCGGGGGAACAGGCGCCGTCCACCGTGAGCTTGGCCAGGGTCGAGGTCGAGGCGAGAGTACGGATCCGCTCGGCGAGGGGCAACATTGAGATCACATCCACTGGTAGGTTAGCCTTACCTAAGTAAGGATTACCTAACCACATCGAGGTGAACGTGCGCTACACCGGCCCGAAGGTGCGACTGTCGCGTCGCGCGGGCGTCCCGCTGACCAGGAAAGCCGTCCGCTACTTCGAGCAGCGCCCCTACCCGCCGGGCGAGCACGGCCGCAAGACCAACCGCCGCACCACCGGCGACTACGGGCTGCGGCTGATGGAGAAGCAGAAGCTGCGCTGGTACTACGACGTGTCGGAGCGGCAGCTGCGCCGCTACTGGGACCTGGCGGTGCGCAAGCCGGGCGCCTCGGGCGCCGAGCTGGTCGCCATCCTGGAGACCCGCCTGGCCTCCCTGGTGCTGCGGGCCGGCCTGGCCCCGTCGATCTACGCCGCCCGCCAGTACGTCAACCACGGCCACATCGCCGTGGACGGCCGCAAGGTGGACATCCCCAGCTACCTGGTCAAACCCGGCCAGGTCATCACCGTGCGGGAGCGCTCGCGCCGGATGCAGCCCTTCGTGGCCGCCGCCGAGGGCGTGCACGCCGACGAGCGCGTCGCGCCCTACCTGTCGGTCGACCACGCCGAGCTGCGCGTCACCCTCCTGCACCGGCCCGAGCGCGAGCAGATCGCGGTCCCCGTGGACGAGCAGCTCGTGGTGGAGTTCTATTCTCGTTAGCCGTGACTGAAGCGGGAGAGCGCCACGCGAGCTGGCTTGAGCTGTTCTTCGACCTGGTCGTCGTCGTGGCGGTCGCCCAGCTCGCCCATCGGCTCCAGCATCCGACCTGGACGAACGTCGTCCTGTTCGTGGTGCTCTACTACGCGGTGTGGAGCGTCTGGACGTCCTTGACGCTCTACTCCAACGTCCGGGCCGGCAAGACGCGGGTGCCCAGCATGCTGGTCGGCATGTTCGGCATCGCGGTGATGGCCGCCGCCGCGCCCGACGTGGCCCACGAGATCGACAAGGCGGCCGGCACGCACGACGGGTGGTTCATCGCGGCGTACATCGTCTGCCGGATCAGCGCCTCCCGATCGATCCAGCACGCCGGCACGGTCATGACGGCCTGGCCGGCGGCCCAGCTCGGCGCCGGGCTCTTCCCCTGGGTCGCCTCCATCTGGGCGGACGGCTCGACGCGCTACGGCCTGTGGGCCCTCGGCATCCTGCTCGACGTGGTCTTCTCCGTCGTCAACAGCCGCCGGCCCGAGCGTTTCCTGGCCGAGATGCGCGGTCAGGCGCACCGGCTGGCCGAGCGCGAGGAGCGCCGGGTCAGGGCCGGCCGCCCGGCCCGCCCGCTGCCCAGGCCCGCCGCCGCCGTGCTCGACCCGGCCCACCTGGGGGAGCGGCTCGGCCTGTTCGTGATCATCGTGCTGGGCGAGGGGGTCATGCAGGTCGTCGTCTCGGCCTCGGGCCACTCGTGGGGGCCGGAGCTCGCCGTCGCCGCCGCGGCCGGATTCGGGCTGATCGTCGCCCTGTGGTGGCTGACCTTCCAGTACGGCCTGACCACCGTGCCGGGGGCCGCCGAGCGCGGCCTGCCGCCGTACGTCGCGCTGCCCGCGCACTTCGCCATGACCGCCGGGGTGACGGCCACGGCGGCCGGGCTCGGCGTCGTCGCCGCCCAGCCGGCGCAGTCCCTGCACCACGGCGCCGGCTGGGTGCTGGGCGGCGGGCTGGCGCTGTACTTCGCCGCCTCGGCCGTGCTCGGCGTGGCCCTGCGCGCCGGATGGCGCTGGATCTGGGGGTGGGCGGTGCCCACCGCCCTCGCGCCGCTGGGGGTCGCCGCGCTGTCGGGGCTCGTCCCCGGGTACGTCTCGGTCACGCTGCTGCTGGCCGTGGCCCTGTGGCGGCTGGTCTACCGGCCCGGCCGGACCGGCTCCGAGCATTCTGACCAGGTGCGCTCAGCCGGCGACGTCCTGCCGGCGTAGCTCGGCGACCTCGCGGCGCAGGGCGGTCAGCTCCTCCAGGATGCGCTGGGTGTGCAGGGTGTTGTCCTGCTCCAGCGCGGCGCGCTCCTCGGCCGACTCCTCGTCCATGGCGCTGACCACGACCGCCATGAACAGGTTCAGCACGACGAACGTGCAGACCAGGATGAAGATGGTGAAGAAGATCCAGGCCGTGGGGTGGGCGCCCATCACCTCGCGGGCGATGTTGCCCCAGTCGTCCCCGGTCATCGTCTGGTAGAGGGTGAACAGCGAGGTCGGCAGGCTGCCGAAGCGCTCGGGGGAGTCGCCGCCGTACAGCTTGGTGGCCATGACGGCGGCGACGTACAGGACCAGGGAGAGCAGCAGCACGATCGAGCTCATCCCGGGCAGGGCGCGCAGCAGCGCCGAGACCACCCGGCGAAGGCTCGGCACCACCGACAGCAGCCGCAGGGCCCGCAGGATGCGCAGCGAGCGCAGGACCGACAGCCCGCCGGTCGCCGGGACCAGGGCGATGCCCACGATCAGGGTGTCGAACAGGTTCCACGGGTCGCGCACGAACGCCGAACGCTCGACGTAGACCTTGGCCAGCAGCTCGGCCACGAAGATGTAGAGGGCGGCGTGGTCGATCACGACCAGCAGGTGGCCGAACTCCCCGACGACGGCGGGAACGGTCTCCAGGCCGAGGGTGGCCGCGTTGACCAGGATGACGCCGACGACGAAGCGCTGGAAACGCCGGTCGGCGAGGAAGGCGCGGACGCGTTCACGCACGGGGGCAAGCTCCTAAAGATCGGTCATGTGCCGTTCCATGATGCAGCAACATGATCAAGGAGGTGCCTGTGGTATAAATCGCACCTGACAGTCACAGGGGCAAGGGGGCGCAAGGGGCATGTCGTATCCGAACTACGGTCCGTCCTATTACGGGCCGCCGCCCCAGAGCCACCCCAACGGCACCACGATCCTCGTGCTCGGCATCCTCAGCCTGGTGGTCTGCGGCATCCTCGGCCCGTTCGCCTGGTCGATGGGCAACAAGGCGCTCAAGGAGATCGACGCCAGCGGCTACGCCTACGACAACCGCGGCGCGGTGCAGGCCGGCCGCATCTGCGGCATGATCGCCACGATCCTGCTAATCCTCGGGGCCGTGTTCATGGTCCTCGGGCTCGGGGCCGGCATCCTGTCGGCCGTCTTCTCCAACTGAGGGCCGCACGCAGTAGTCGCCGATGCCCGACTCCAGCAGGTCGAAGGCCGCCGTGGCCTGGGCCCGCAGGTCGGGCGCGATCGTCTCCCAGCTCTCGCCGGCCAGCATCCGGGTCACCGCGTGAGTGCCGAGGATCCTGGTCGTGCCGAGGATCTGGGTGGCCACCATCTGCGGGGTCAGGTCGTCGGGGTCGGCGTCGAGCTCGTCGGCCAGGGCCCGGGCCAGCGCCCGCTCCCGCGCGACGTGCAGCTCGCGCAGCTTGGCCACCAGTGACGGGCTGCCGTTGACGATGCGGGCGAACACGTCGCCGCCCTCGTTGAGGCCGTAGCGCCAGTGGCGTGAGTCGAGGGCCTCCAGGAAGTCGCGCCGGAAGGCCCGTGCCACGCTCTCGCCGGGCCGCCGCCCGTGCACCACCTGCTGCGGCAGGTCGGTCACCAGCTCCTGCCGGTCGGCGAACAGGTCTTCCTTGGTCGGGAAGTAGTTGAACACCGTGTTGACGGACACGTCCGCGGTGCGGGCGATCTCGGCCACCGTCACGGGGTCGAACCCGCGCGTCATGAACAGGCCCATCGCCACGTCCGCGATGCGCTGCCTGGTCTCCCGCTTCTTGCGCTCCCGCAGCCCCTCTTCCATGCCGCCATGATACCGAACTTGCAGTGACTCCAAAATTATGGCTACTCTAATTTTGGAGGCGATCACATGTTGAGAACCACAGGTCTGACCAAGACCTTCGAAGGCGGCGTGGAGGCCGTCAAAGGCGTCGACATCTCGGTGGCGGCCGGCGAGATCGTCGGCTTCCTCGGGCCCAACGGCGCCGGCAAGACCACGACCATGCGCATGCTGACGACCCTGCTCCGCCCCACCTCGGGCACCGCCACCGTGGCGGGCCGCGACCTGCTGGGCGACCCGCGTGAGGTGCGCCGCCGCATCGGCTACGTCTCGCAGGGCGGCGGCGTCAACGTCATGGCCCCGCTCGCCGAGCAACTGGAGCTCCAGGGCATGCTGTACGGCCTGACCAGGGCCGAGGCCAGGACCCGGTACCGCGAGGTGCTGGCCCGGCTCGGCCTGTCCGGTCTGGAGGGGCGCGTGGGCGCCGCGCTGTCGGGCGGGCAGCGACGCCGCTTCGACATCGCCTTCGCCCTGCTGCACGACCCCCGTCTGCTCTTCCTGGACGAGCCGACCACCGGCCTGGACCCCCAGAGCCGCGCCAACCTGTGGGAGCACGTCCGCTCCCTGCGCGAGGAGCACGGCGTGACGATCTTCCTGACCACTCACTACCTGGACGAGGCCGACGCGCTCTGCGACCGGCTGCTGATCATCGACGACGGCCGGATCGCCGCCGCGGGCACCCCGGCCGAGCTCAAGGCGGGACGCACCCTCGACGAGGCGTTCCTCGACATCACCGGCCGGTCGCTGCGCGAGGAGGCGGGGGTCTGATGCTGCGCGACACCTGGGTGCTGTTCCGCCACTCCCTGCGCGCCACCCTGCGCCAGAAGCTCGGCATCGTCTTCGGCGCCGTCCAGCCGCTGCTGTTCCTGGTGCTGTTCGGGCCGATCTTCGCCACGTTCGGCACCTGGGAGGTGCTGGTGCCGGGGCTGATCGTCCAGCTCGGCCTGATGAGCATGGGGCTGGCCGGGTTCGGGGTGGTCTTCGACAAGCGCTTCGGCGTGCTGGAACGGCTGCGCGTCACCCCGGCCAGCCGCCTGGCCCTGCTGCTCGGACGGGTGCTCGACAACGTCGTGACGATGGCCGTCCAGACGACGATGGTGCTGGCCGCCGGGTTCGCCTTCGGGATGCGGGTGCCGGTGGCCGGGCTCGCGGCCGGGTTCGTGCTGGTCGTGGTGCTGGGGGCGAGCCTGGCCGCCCTGTCGTACGCCGTCGCGCTGACCATCGGCGAGCAGCTGTTCGCGCCGGTGATGTCGACGGCGGTCATCCCGCTGGTGCTGCTGTCGGGCGCGTTCCTGCCGATGTCGATGGCGCCCGGCTGGCTGGACGCGCTGTCGCGCCTCAGCCCCTTCAGGTACGTCCTGGAGGCGCTGCGCGACCTGTTCGCCGGCCACTACGCCACCGGCACGGTCGGGCTCGGCGTGGCCGTCACGGCGGGGCTCGCCGTGGTCGGCCTGACCGTCGGGGCCCGCGTGTTCAACCGCGAGACCGCGTGAGCGGGCCGCTCCGGGACGGCCCGCCCACCCGTGCCCAGGGGAGTGGACAGGGCCGCGCTCAGGCCGCGGCCTTGGCCCGCCGGTGCAGCGCGGGCAGGATGCCCGCCGGATCGACCGTCCCGTAGCCGTAGTCGTAGTCGAAGCCCACCTCGCTGCGGTCCTCGGCGGTGCGCCGCAGCAGCGCCCGCAGCTGCGCCGGCGACAGCGTGGCGGCCGGCCACCGGGTGCGCACCGCGGCCACCAGCCCGGCGGCCACCGGCGTCGCCGCCGAGGTGCCCGTGTCCGGCTCGCCGTCGCCGAACGCCCGCGACCCCGAGAAGTGCGTGTACGCGCACACGTCGGGCTTGCGCGCGGTCAGCCGCCCCGGCCCCTGCGAGGAGTAGCCCACCCGCTCGCCGTTGACGTCGACCCCGCCGATCGACAACGCCTTGGGATGGGAGTTGGCGCCCCCGATGGGCCGGTTGGGGAAGGCGCACCGGCCGTCGGGGCACTGCCTGCCGCAGTTGCCCGCCGCGAACAGCACGTCCGCGCCCGCCCGGTCGAGACTGGCCACGAGCAGGTTGAACGGGTGGGCGGCGTTGTCGGAGTAGTTGCCCGGATGCCCGACGGGGAAGTCCCACTCGGGGGAGAACGACCCCCAGGAGTTGCTCACCACCAGCGACCTGGACGCCGCGGGCTGGGCCTCCAGCACCGTGCGCAGATGGGTGAAGGCGGCCACCGCGTCCGACAGCAGGCCGTCGAGCGCCGAGCCGCCCGGCCGGGCCGACCGCAGCAGCGGCACGTCGATCAGGGACGCCTGCGGCGCGGCGATGAGCGCGTCGAAGGCGCACATCGTGCCGTGGTCGACCTCGAACTGGCCGGCCCGACCGGTGACGCCGGAGGGGTTCCAGCTCCGCTCGGCGTCCAGCGTGACGCCGCGGCCGAGCCGGCGGGCCACGTGCGCGGCGTTGACGCCGGTGTCCAGGACGGCCAGCGCCACCCCGGCGCCGTCGAGCCCCTCGGCGTGCAGCCCGGCCACGTTGAGCAGGCGTTCGACGTCGTGCCAGTCGCCCACCGGCGGATCGCCGCCGCAGGTCAGGCTGGACTCGATCACCGGGTCGGCGAACACCCCGACGACGTCGGGGCGCAGCGTGGGCAGCAGCGTGACCCGCGAGGTCAGCTCGTCGTCGGAGATCGTGCCGCGGACCAGCACGGAGGCGTCCTCGGGGGCCAGCGAGAAGTCGAGGGGCTGGTGGAGGGAGAGGGGATCGCCGCCGGCCGCGGGGACCGGCCTCGGCACGGCGACCGGTGTGAAGGCCGTGTCGAGTTCGACGCCGGGCAGGCCGTCGGCGACGTCGGCCGTGGTGGCGGTCTGGCCGGGATCGGCGACGGCCGCGACCAGATCGGGGGAGGGACGGAGCTGGATCAGGACCCGCATGAGTCACCACCGAACGTAATGGAGGCAAACGAACGACCCAACATTCCTGCATCCGTCAAGGCGCGTCCACCCCCTTACGGTGGTTGTGACCTGCGAAAACACCGCATAAGTGGCGAAGCGGACCATAATTGTTTCCGGAGCGTCAGGCTTCCTTGTCTTCGGTCTGTTCACTACGGTGATGCATCATGACGCTCCAGGCGCAGACGCCGGTTTCCGACGGGGAAAGACAACACTGGCTGCCGGTCCGGCCGAGGCTCGTCCTCGCCAGTGCCTTCATGCTCTTCCTCGAACTGGCGCTCATCAGATGGACAGGCTCGAACATCGTTCATCTGAGCTATTTCACCAATTTTGTCCTGCTCGGTTCTTTTCTTGGAATCGGGCTCGGATTTCTGCGCGTGGGGCGCTCGCGCCGCCAGCCCTATTACTCGCCGGTCGTCCTGCTCGTCCTGGTGGCGCTCGTGCTGGCCTTCCCGGTGACGGTCGACCGCAACACCGAGGGCGTCCTGTACTGGACGAGCCTGGGCACCGTCGGGCCGCCCGCCTGGCTGATCCTGCCGGTGATCTTCATCGCCGCGGCGGCGGTGCTCATGGGGCCCGCCGAACTGGTCGGGCGCTGCTTCCCCGAGCTGCCGCGCCTGGAGGCCTACCGCTACGACCTGATCGGCAGCCTCAGCGGCATCGCCGCGTTCACGGCGCTGTCGTTCCTGTCGGCGCCGCCGGTGTTCTGGGGGGTGGTCGCGGCCCTGTGCTACGGCCTGCTCCTGGTGCCCCGGCCCCGCTCGCTCTACCTCGGCCTGGTGGTCCTGCCCTCACTCCTGGTCGCCGGCCTGCTGCTGTCGGAGACGCTGACGGCCGGGGCTCTGTGGTCGCCGTACTACAAGGTGACCTACAAAGCGATGCAGATGCTCGGCGTGCCGGTCACCGACATCTCCGTCAACGGCATCCCGCACCAGCAGGCCGTGCCCGCCTACGCCCGTCTGCAGTGGGAACGCCAGTACGGGCTGCCCTACGAGCGCACCACCAGGCCGCCCGAGGACGTGCTGATCGTCGGCGCGGGCAGCGGCACCGACGTGGCCATCGCGCTGTCCAAGGGCGCTCAGCACGTCGACGCCGTCGAGATCGACCCCAAGCTGCGCGAGCTGGGCGGCAGCCTGCACCCCGACAAGCCCTACGCCGACCCGCGCGTCACCACCCACATCACCGACGGCCGCGCCTTCCTGGAACGCAGCGGCGACCGCTACGACCTGATCCTGTTCGCCCTGCCCGACTCGCTCACCCTCGTGTCCGGGGCCAGCTCGCTGCGCCTGGAGAGCTACCTGTTCACCGCCGAGGCCATGCGGGCCGCCCGCGACCACCTGCGGCCGGGCGGCACGTTCTCGATGTACAACTACTACCGCGAGAGCTGGCTGGTCGACCGGCTGGCCTCGACCATGCAGACCGCCTTCGGCCACAAGCCGTGCGTCGACGTGGTCAGCACCGCCGGCCAGCAGGCCGTCATCACCGCCGGCCTGACCGCCGCCGACCAGCGCTGCGCGAGCCAGTGGCCCGGCGCCGCCGCCGGTACCCCGGCCCCCGCCGACGACGACCGCCCCTTCCTCTACCTGAAGGACCGGACGATCCCGCCGATCTACATCATCACCCTCGGCCTGATCCTCATCGTCAGCCTGCTGGCCGTCCGCGTGGTGGCGGGCCCCTACGGGCGCATGAAGCCCTACGCCGACCTGTTCCTGCTCGGGGTGGCGTTCATGCTGCTGGAGACCAAGAGCGTGACGGGCTTCGCGCTGCTGTTCGGCACCACCTGGGTGGTCAACGCGATCGTCTTCGCCGGGGTGCTGGTCGCCGTGCTCGCCGCCGTCGAGGTGACCCGCCGTTTCCGCACCCCGCCGCTGCCCGTCATGTACGCCGTGCTGCTGGCCGGCCTGCTGCTGGCCTGGCTGGTGCCCAACGCGTGGCTGTTGTCGCTGCCGGTGCCGCTGCGCGCCGTGGCGGCCGTGACGGTGGCGTTCCTGCCGATCTTCGCCGCGAACGTGGTCTTCGCCAAACGTTTCTCCGACACCGCCGACGCGACCACGTCCTTCGGCGCGAACCTGCTCGGCGCGATGGTCGGCGGCTGCCTGGAATACCTGGCGCTGGTGATCGGCTACAAGGGCCTGCTCATCGTGGCCGCCCTGCTCTACCTGGGCGCCCTGGCGCTGATGCCGCGAAAGACCGCGCTCGTGTGACAAAGGGAAATGGCTCGCGGCGGTCCTGTGTAATGCCTTGACCGGTGGTCAGGGTGAATTGTCGGCGGCGCGGGTTGATTTGTCGCCGTGGGCGAGGTGAGCTGGAGACGTCATCGAATCCGGAAAAAGATCGAACGATATTCAGAAAGGCGGGCACGCGAATCGGGGGTCACATCCGGTAACCCACGAGAAAAGGTGACAGTCATGGCGACACCAGGGGCGGCCAGGATCGACGTCGAGCGCATTCAGGCACAGGAGTCCGGGCCCGCGCCCGCCGGACGCGCGCAACAGGTCGCCGGAGCGCTCCCCACGGGGGTGTTCTTCGCGCACGACCCCGGCGGCTCCGGGGAGCACCGCGCGCCCGACGCGCGGTGGGAGCTCACCTCCGCCTGGCCCTACCAGGGCCGGCTCGCCGCGGGGACGGCCGCCGTCCATCTCGCCGCGGGCCACGACGCGCTCGTCCGTCCCATGATCTTCGCCGACGGGTTCGGCCACGGGCCCAGCGACCTGGCCGGGCTGTGGGGACGGCTCGACGCGCCGTACCCGCCGCACGGCGACCGGCTGCTCAGCCGGCTGCTCGCCCAGGGCATCGACGTCGTGCTGCTCGGCTTCGCCGCCCGCCACACCCACATCCAGGCCAACGCAGGGGTCGCGGCGACGTGCGTGGGACGCGCGATCCGCGAGCGGCTCGGCACCACGCCGCTGATCGTCGGGGGCCTCGGCGCGGGCGGCCTGGTCACCCGGTACGCGCTGGCGGAGATGGAACGCCGCCGCGAGGACCACCAGACGATGACCTACCTGTCCTACGACTCCCCGCACAACGGCGCCTGGATCCCGCTCGTCCTGCAACAGCTCGCCTACTTCGCCGAGGCCCTGGCGCCGGCCGCGCCCGGCCAGGCCGCGCTGATCAGGAGCCCGGCCGCGCAGCAGCTCCTGTGGGGCTGGGTCCAGGACGAGCGCTACTCCGGGCCGGTCGCCACGGCCAGCCCGCTGCGCCTGGCGTTCATCGAGGACCTGCGCGCCGCTGGCTGGTTCCCGCTCAGGCCGCGCAAGCTCGGCGTCTCCAACGGCGCCGCCGACGGCACCGGCCGCAACGTCCCGCCCGACGCACTGGCCTTCGAGTGGACCGCCCTGGACGGGCTGGCCGGCGCCACCGTGCGCACCCAGCCGGACCGGGGCGCCCGCCAGCGGGTGGGCGGCATGCGGGCCGTCCCGCTGTGGGCCAGCACCAGCCGCACCAGCGACGTCGCGGCCTTCGACGGGGCGCCCGGCGGCACGCTGCCCTCCTACGGCATGGTCGCCGACGCGTTCGGCGCGCCGATCACCGGCCGGTTCCGGTCGGCCTGCTTCGTCCCCACCGTGAGCGCCGTCGCGCTCCAGTACGACCCCGTGGACTGGACCGTGGACCTCTACACCGACATCACCGCCCTGTCGCCGGAGCACAGCGAGCTGGACGACTACCAGTGCGACTCCGACAACTCCGAGCACGGCACGGTCACCGGCACGCTGGCCGACTGGATCCTCGGGCACCTGACGAAGTGACCCGAGGCCGCGGGCCTTCGCCGTCGCAGCTCCCGCCGGAGCCCGGCTCCGGCGGGGGTGGCGGTCACAGGCCGCACAGCTCCGTCAGGGACTTCGCGCCGCCCCGCTGGCTGTTGCGGGTCGGGGTCTCGGTCGGCGTGCCCCCCTGGGCCTGCGTGCGGGTCCGCGACGGCGTGGCCGTCGGGGAGCCCGGGGACGCGGTCACGTTGGCGGTCTGGGCCTGGCGGGCGGAGCGGTCGGAGTCGGCGATCGCCTTCTTCGCGGCCGCGCGGATCTTGACCCAGTCGGGCCTGCCCGAGTAGAAGTCCGGCGGCACGAACTGCAGGCTGGTGATCTTGGCGTCCTTGACCTTGAGCGCCAGGTCCGCCAGCGGCGCGACGAGCGGACGCGGGATGTTCGTCTGGGCCAGCCGCTTGGCCGCCCCGGCGATCTTGGTGAAGTTCGTCAGGATCACGCCGGGCGTGGCCTGCTGGGCGAAGGCGCCGATCACGCAGCGCTGGCGTCCCATGCGGGAGAAGTCGTCGCTGTTGACGCGGGAGCGGCCGTACCACAGGGCCTGCTCGCCCGACAGCTTGCGGTAGCCCGCCTTGATCGTGCCCGCGGTGCCGAAGTGGCCGCCCCACTTGACGTCCTCCTCCACCCGGATCTTCAGGCCGCCGATGGCGTCCACCAGGGCGGCGAAGCCGTACATGTTGATCAGGGCGTAGTAGTCGATCCTGAGGTTCAGGGTGTAGCCGATGGCGTCCATGAGGGCCCGCGGGCCGCGGTTCTTGCCGCCCATGAGCTGCGGGTTGTCGTTGGCGTACTGCCAGACCTCGTTGAGCAGGCCGCCGTTGGGCAGCTCGGCCATGTAGCCGTTGGGGAAGTGCTTGTGCAGCGGCGAGGACGGCGGGAAGCGCACGTGCTGCAGGTTGCGCGGCAGGCTGAACAGCACGGTGTTGCCGGTCCTGGTGTCCACGCTGGCCACCGTCATGCTGTCGGTGCGCACGCCCACGCGGTTGCCCGCGGCGTCCCCGCCGACCAGCAGGAAGTTCACCCGGGTCTTGCCGTCCCAGGGGTCCTCGGGGTTCTTGATCTGGACGGGGTTCTCCGGGTCCGGGTGCGAGGGGAAGATCGCGTTGACGGCGTTCCGCCCGGCCAGCACGTAGTTGGCCGTCAGCGCGAACGGCGACATGACGGCCACGCACAGCACGCCCACGACGATCCCGGTCACCACCTGGCCCTGCTGGTTCAGCCTGTTGGGGCCCAGCGCCACGTACGAGACGGCGATCACTGCGAACCAGGCCAGCGCGCACGCGGCCGCGATGACGATCACCGTGACCATGGCGCCGTCCTCGGCCAGGCCCGTCACGTTGCTCAGATCCCGGGTCAGGCCGAAGGCCAGGGCCGCGAGCAGCAGCACCGCGTACGCGCCGATCATGATCAGCCCGGTACGACGGCGCCCGGCCCGCAGATGCGCGGCGCCGGGCACGAGGGCTGACAGAGCCGTCCAGCCGATGACGGAGGCGGTCGTCAGGGGTTTGGCGAAGCGCGGCGCGGGGGAGGAGCCCTTGCGCGGGCGTGGAGTCCGCCGTTTGGCGCCTCCGGGCACGGCGTCCACCCGATCGCGCTTGCTCACACCGGCTCCTTCACACGCCTACCAGGCAAAAAAATGACGTTCGCCCCATGTCGGGCACAAGATTGCCAGGATTCTAGCCCCCATACCTGGACATCAGAGACAACTCTTCAACATGAGATGAACGCCACGTGTCGCTCAGGAGGTCGTCGAGGACGGCGCCAGCCACGTGTTGCACTGGTACGTCTTGTCCCGCTCCCACCCCTGCCGGAACCAGCGGTTGTTGTTGGCGGGCGTGCCGTGGTCGCGCGGATAGCCGGGGTAGTCGCCCACCTGCGCGTAGAACCAGAACAGCCGCGAGCGCAGCGAGGACGGGACCGGGTAGGACGAGGCGACCGAACGCATCCACATGCCGCCGAGACAGGTGGCCTGGAGCTCCAGTTTCCTGCTCAGCGCCAGCTTGCCGCTCTGGCTGGAGGAGTTGACGGTGCCCTGCCACCAGGAGTCCATCACGCCGGTGATGTTCTGGACGTGGTGGCCGTACTCGTGGGCCATCATGCTGATGATGCCGCCGTGCCAGGAGATGATCTGGCCGTAGCCGCGGGCGTTGCCGTTGCCCCTGGACATCGCCGAGGTGGAGGCGTAGATCGTGTTGTTGCGCGGGCAGTAGTACGGCACCATGCTCCCGGCCGACGGATAGTCGCCGCACGCGCCCCGTCCGCGCCCGGCCGCGACGGCGTAGTTCGGCGGGCTGAACGCGATGCCCTGCCGCTGCAGGATCGGCCCCCACGCCTTGTCCATGCACCGGCCGGTCTTCAGGATCAGCGCCTTGAGCTGGCTGTGGCTGAAGATGTTGGTGTTCCCGGCCCGGCAGTTCACCCGGGGCAGGCTGCCCGCCCGGTAGAGGGTGTTGTTCTTCAGGCTGGTGTTGAGCGTGACCTGCTTGGGCGGCGTCACCGTCTCCTGGGTCGGCTGCTCGGTGGGCTGCTGCGACGGCTGCTGGGTCGGCTCCTGTGTCGGTTCCTGGGTCTGTTCCTGGGTGGGCTCCTGCGACGAGGTGTCGTGCGTCGGCTCGTGGCTGGGGAAGGGCTCGTCGGTGTGCGACGGCTCGTACGACGGGAGCGCGACCGGCGTGGTCGTGTCCGGGTGCGAGGACGACTTCAGCATCGCCGCCCCGATGACGATCAGCACGAACAGCGCCGCCAGCGACCCGAACACGGCCCCGAGGACGCCGGCGACCCCCATGCCGGACTTCTTCCTCGGCTGCTGCGGCCACTGCCTCGTGGGCATGGGCGGCATGGGCGGCGGCGGCGGGGGCGGCGGCTGGTACTGCTGCCCGTACTGCGGCGGCGGATACTGCGGGCCGCGCGGCGGATGGCCCTGCGGCGGATAACCCTGCGGAGGCTGCGGGGGGCCCTGCGGAGGACCCTGAGGGGGGGCCTGCGGGGGCGGCGGCTGCGGCGGATAGCCCTGCGGCTGGGGATGCTGCGGCGGATAGGGACGGCCGGGCGGCGGACCCTGAGGAGGGCCCTGGGGCGGGGTCGGCGGCGCCTGCGGGTAGGGCTGACCGCCCTGCGGCTGCGGCTGCCGGTAGCCCGGCGGCGGCCAGGGCCGCGAAGGGGGCCGCAGGGGCTGCCCGGGCCCTTGTGGCGGAGGTGGATATTGCCCGTTTGCTGTCACCGTGTCTCCCCGTTAACCCGCTTGTCTGCAATGCACGGCTTTGCGGCAGACCCCAAAGGATCTTTGCCAAATTTGGGGCAAAAGCATACTGATTTATCACCCGTCACGGATGTAGCGGTACTCGGTCACGCTCCGAAATCAATCGAGGTGATCTCCGCTATCTACCGGTCCCGGAGCAGGGCGGTGTCCTAGCTTCGTTGGCATGAATCTCCAGCAGCTCCGCTATGTGGTCGCGACTGCGGAGCACCGCACCATGACCGACGCGGCCAGGTCGCTCTACATCGCGCAGCCTGCGCTGTCCCGCGCGATCCGCGATCTTGAGCGAGAGCTCGGCATGACGCTCTTCGCCCGCTCCGGCCGCGGCGTGGTGGTCACCGCCCAGGGCCGCCGCGTGGTCAAGCTGGCGAGGGAGGCGCTCGACGCCGTGCACGAGATCGAGGGCCTGGCCAACCACGCCGGCGTGACGGAGGCCGAACTGCGCATCGCCTCCACCCCGAGTCTCGAACCGGGACTCGCGGGGCGGCTGCTCCCTGCCTACGCGGCCGAGCACCCAGGGGTACGCGTGCACATCGTGCGCTGCGACGGCCGCGACGGCGTCGTCAGCGCCATCCGGGATCAGCGGGCCGACCTCGGGCTCACCGATCTGCCCGTGCCCACCGACCTCATCACCCACCCGCTCGAACGCCAGGAGATCGTGCTGATCTCCCCGCCCGGGCTCGACCTGCCCAACCCGGTCCCCATGGGCAAGCTGCACGGCATGCGCCTGGCGCTGCCCGCCCGCGGCAGCTCGCGGCGCAGGGAGCTCGACGCCATGTTCGGCAAGTACGCCGTCACCCCCGTGGTCGTCCTGGAGACCGACGAGCGCAACGGCTGGCTGAACGCGGTCCGCGCCGGCCAGGCCTCGCTGCTGTGGTACCGCGGCATGGCCGACCAGGCCACCAGGGCGGGCCTGGTAGTGCGCTCACTCGAACCGGCCGTGCGGCGCGTCATCGCCGTGGTGCACGCACGCCGCCGCCTGCCCCTCATCGCCCAGGACTTCCTGTCCACCGCGGAGAAGGGCACAGCCGCCTGACCAGGAACGTTCCATGATCCCGCGCAGTCCCCGCCGTTGACCCCCAGCCCGCCGGCGCCCCGAGCGCGTCGCGCGGGCGAGCGTCCCCGCCGATCGTTCCCGCCGATCGCTCCCGCCGATCGCTCGGCCCCGGCGCCCGCCTAGCGGGACACCGGAAGGCGGACCACGGCACGCAGGCCTGGCGCCGCGTCCTGCAGCACCACCGTCCCGCCGTGGGCGCGCACGGTCTCCCGGACGATCGCCAGCCCCAGGCCGGCCCCGCCCTCGTCCCTGCTGCGCCCGGAGTCCAGCCGGGTGAACCGGTTGAACACCCGCTCCCGGTCCTGCTCGGGGATGCCGGGCCCGTCGTCGGTCACCGTCAGCACGCCGTCGGCGGTCAGCGCCACCTCGACCTTCGAGGAGGTGTGCCGGACGGCGTTGTCCATCAGGTTCGTCAGCACCCGGCTCAGGTCGAGGGCGTCCCCGCGCACCACCACGGGGTCGCACGCGGTCAGCCGGGCCTCGCCGTACCGCTCGGCGACCTGGCGCACCACCTCGTCGAGGTTGACCGGCTCGTCGCGGGCCGGCACGCCGCCGCGCTCGTCCAGGCGGGCCAGCGCGAGCAGGTCCTCGGCCAGCCTGGACAGCCGCAGGGCGTCCTCCAGCACGCCCTCGGCGGTCTCCCGCCACTCCTGGCCCTCCGGATGGCCGAGCGCCACCTCCAGCTGGAGCCGGATGCTGGCCAGCGGGCTGCGCAGCTCGTGGGCGGCGTCGGAGACCAGCGCGCGCTGGCGCTGCTCGGCCTCCTCCAGCCGGGCCAGCATGCCGTTGAGCGTGGTGGCCAGGGCGTACACCTCGTCGCGCGACTGCGGCACCGGCAGCCGCCGGGACCGGGCCGTGTGCGTGATCTCGGCGGCGACCCGGCGCAGCGACGAGATCGGGCGCAGCGTCCTGCCGATCATCAGCCAGCTCGCCACCGCCAGCAGCACGACCAGCGCGGGCGTGCCGACCAGCAGGACGCGTCCGGCCACGCCCAGGCTCGTCTGGATCTCGCCGATCGGCCTGGCGGCCAGCACCGTCTGCCCGTGGTCGGCGCTGAGCACCACCACCCGCAGCGGCCCCGGGATCGCGTACGGCCGCCCGTCCAGGAACGTCGCCCGCCCCTCGCGCAGCACCCTGGCCCTGGCCGCCGCGTCCAGCAGCGGCACCAGCCGGTCGGTGCCGTACGTGACGTGCGTGATCCGCCCGCTGCGGTCGAGCACCTGGACGATCGTGCCGTCGTGCGTGGTGATCGGGCTGGTCAGCGTCCCGGCGTCGGCCGCCACGCGCACGGTCTGGGCCTGCTGCCTGGTCGAGGTGTCGACCGTGTCGATCAGCGCCCGGTCGAGCACCGACAGCAGCACCGAGGCCGACAGAGCCAGCGCCAGCCCCAGCACGGCGGCCGCCGCGACCGTCAGCCTGAACCGCAGCCCCTGACGCCGCCACCAGGCCATCGGGGTGTCAGCCACCGTCGCCCGCCAGCCGGTAGCCCGCGCCGCGCACGGTCTGCAGCGCGTTCCTGCCGAAGGGGGCGTCGACCTTGCGCCGCAGGTAGCCGACGTAGACCTCGACCACATTCGGGTCGGTGTCGAAGGTGTCCCACACGTGTTCCAGGATCTCCGACTTCGACACCACCTCGTCACGGCGGCGCATGAGGAACTCCAGCAGCGCGAACTCCCTCGGCGTCAGCTCCACCGGCGTCTCGCCCCGCTGCACCTTCCGGCGGGCCGGGTCGAGGGTCAGGTCGCCGGCCGCCAGCACCGACGGCCGCCGCCCCGAGTCGCGCCGCAGCAGGGCCCGGAGCCTGGCCACCAGCACCACGTACGAGAAGGGCTTGGTCAGGTAGTCGTCGGCGCCGAGGTCGAGGCCGTCGGCCATGTCGTACTCGCCGTCCTTGGCCGACAGCATGAGGATCGGCACCCAGTTCTCCTCCGCGCGCAACTGCTTGCACACGTTGTAGCCCGACAGCCTCGGCAGCATGATGTCCAGCACCACGACGTCGTAGTCGCCCTGCCGGGCCGCGTGCAGGCCCTCCTCGCCGTCGTGGGCGAGGTCCACGGCGAACCCCTCGGCCTGCAGCCCGCGCTGGAGGGCCGCGGCCATCCGCCGCTCGTCCTCGACGACCAGTACTCTCATGTGCTGATTCTCCCGTCCCTGAGCTGAGACGCCGCTGAGAAGGCTGAGAGGCGTCTCAGACAGTCTCAGGCCGGCCACAGGATGCATGCCGCAGGCTCTGGTCATCGACATACCGTTAAGGAGTGAGATGCGCAGAGGCACGTTCGTGAGGTGGGGAGTCCCGATCGCCGCGGCGGCGCTGATCGGTGGCGCGATCGGAGCCGGCCCGGTCATCGCGGCGGTGAGCGGCGAGCCCGTCCTGCCCGAGCGTTCGGCCCAGCAGCTGCTGGCCGACGCCGTGGCGGCGACGAGCAAGGGAGGCGGCCTGCCGCCCATGTCCGGCACGGTGCAGCAGACGGCCTCGCTCGGCCTGCCGTCGCTGCCCCAGACCGGCGGTGAGTCGCCGCTGAGCCTGCTGTCCGGCTCGCACGAGATCAAGGTCTGGTACGGCGGCGCCGACCGGTTCCGGGTGGCCATGCCGACCCAGCTGAACGAGACCAACCTGATCGTCAACGGCGAACAGGGCTGGTACTGGGAGAGCGCCACCAACACCGCGACCAGGTTGACCATCAAGCCGGGCACGGGCCAGGAGCACAAGCTGCCCAGCACGCCGCCGACCCAGCTGACGCCGCCGCAGGTGGCCGAGCAACTGCTGGCCAAGGCCGGCGAGCACACCGCGGTCCGCGTGATCAACACCGCTGAGGTGGCGGGCCGTCCGGTCTACCAGCTCGTCCTCGCCCCCAAGGACGAGGGCTCGCTGGTGCAGGAGGTGCGGCTCGCGCTCGACGGCGAGACCTACGTCCCGCTCCAGGTCCAGGTCTACGCCAAGGGCTCGGCCGAACCGGCCTTCCAGGTCGGCTTCACCCAGGTGACGTTCACGCCGCCGGCCGCGGAGAACTTCGCCTTCACCCCGCCCGCGGGCGCCAAGGTGGAGGAGAAGGACCTCAGCGAGCTGGGCGACGCCAAGCGCGCCGAGCAGCACGCCGAGCAGGCCGAGAAGGTCGCGGGCGAGCTCAAGGTCGTCGGCGACGGGTGGACGACCGTGGCCGTCCTGCCGTTCAAGCCGGAGGACCTCACGGCGGCCGGCCGTCCGGCGGCGGGCGAGGGCCCGACGCCCGGCGACGGCTCGAAGGCCGACGTGGGGGCGCTGGCCGACACCGTCCTGAAGTCGGCCACGCCGGTGAGCGGCACGTGGGGCTCGGGCCGGCTGATCAGGACGAAGCTCGTCACCGTCCTGCTGACCGACGACGGCCGCCTGCTGGCCGGCGCGGTCACCCCGGAGGAGATCACCCAGGCGGCGGGCGTCAGGTGACCACCGCCGTCACGCAGGAAGCGGGGGCGCCCTTCGGGGCGGCCCCGCCCTCCGGGGAGCACGCCATCGTCACGCGCGGCCTGACCAAGCGTTTCCGCGGCGGCCAGGTGGCCGTGGACGCGCTCGACCTGGCGGTGCCGCGCGGCTCGGTCTTCGGCTTCCTCGGGCCCAACGGCTCGGGCAAGACCACGACCATCCGCATGCTGCTGGGCCTCATCGCGCCCACCGAGGGGGAGCACTCCCTGCTCGGGCTGCCGCTGCCGCGGGCGCTGCCCCGGGTGGGGGCGGTGGTGGAGGGGCCGGCGTTCTACCCGTACCTGTCGGGCGAGGCCAACCTTATGCGCTTCGACGCCGCCGACCCCACCGCGGTGCGCCGCACCGCGCGGGCGCGCGTCGCCGCCGCGCTCGACCGGGTGGGCCTGTCGGCCGCGGCCGGCAAGCGCTACCGCAACTATTCGCTCGGCATGCGCCAGCGGCTGGCCATCGCGGCCGCGCTGCTCGGCCCGCGCGAGCTGCTCGTCCTGGACGAGCCGACCAACGGCCTCGACCCGCAGGGCACCCGCGAGGTGCGCGCGCTGGTCAAGGACATCGCCGCCGGCGGCACCACCGTCTTCGTCTCCTCGCACCTGCTGGCCGAGGTCGAGCAGATGTGCACGCACGCCGCCATCATGCGGACCGGCAAGCTGGCCGCCCAGGGCACGATCGCCTCGCTGAACGGCGGCCTGGCCACGCGCGTCCGGGTCGAGACACCCGACGTGGCCGACGCCGCGCGGGTGCTCGGCGGGCTGGGGCTGGCCGACGTGCGGCGCGGCGACGCCGACGTGACGGCCGAGCTGGGCGGCCACGCGCCGGAGCGGATCAACGCCGCGCTGGTCGGCGAAGGGGTCGCCGTACGGGGGCTGGCCGTGCTGCGGCCGAGCCTGGAGGACGTGTTCGTCGGACTGACGGGGGAGGGCTTCGATGTCGACGGCTGACACCTCGGCGCCGGACGCTGGGACACACGCGCCGCGGACGCGGGACACCGGGGCGCCGCAGGCGCGGGACGGCCGGTCCGATGGGCGCATGCCCGGCCTGGTGCCCGTGACCGAGACGCTGCGCACGGTGGAGCGGCACACACAGGACCCGGCCCGACAGGCCGCGGCCGTCCCCGCGCGGGACTCCGGGACGGACGCCGCCGACGGCCCGCGGCGGGCGAGGTGGGCGTTCTGGCGGCTGCTCGGCTCGGAGCTGGGCCTGACCTTCCGCCGGCCGCGCAACCTGGTGATGCTGGCCGTGCTCGCCTCCGTGCCGGCCGTCCTCGGCCTCGCCCTGCGCGCGTTCGGCGGCGACGACCGCGACGGGATGGGCGGGTTCATCCAGAGCGTGGCGGGCAACAGCCTCATGCTCACGTTCGTCGCGTTCTCGTTCCTCGTGCTGCTGCTGATGCCGGTCGCCGTCAGCGTGGTCGCCGGTGACTCGGTGGCCGGGGAGGCGGGCGGCGGCACTCTGCGCTACCTGCTGGCCGCGCCCGCGGGACGCACCCGCCTGCTGGCCGTCAAATACCTCAACGCGGTCGTCTTCGCCTACGCCGTCACGGCGGTGGTGGCGCTGTCGGCGCTGGTCACCGGGCTGATCCTGTTCCCGGCCGGGCCGGTGACGCTGCTGTCGGGCACGACGATCTCCATGGGCGAGGGGCTGCTGCGCATCCTCATCGCCGTCGGCTACGTCGGGGCCGGCATGGCGGCGCTGGCGGCCGTCGCGCTGGCGCTGTCGACGTTCACCGAGGTGTCCATCGGGGCGGTGGCCGCCACGCTCGTGCTGGTGGTCGTCTGCCAGGTGCTGCGGGCCTTCCCCGAGCTGAGCGCGGTGACGCCGTACCTGCTGCCGACCAGGTTCACCAACTTCGACGCGGTGCTGCGCAGCCCGATGGACCTGTCGGCGCTGCGGGACGGGCTGCTGGCCTTCGGCGCCTACATCGTGCTGTTCTGCTCGATCGCGTGGGCGCGCTTCTCCGGCAAGGACATCACGTCCTGACCGGGTGGCGCGTCCCCGGCCGGGCGAGGATGCCCGGCCGGGGACGCCGCGTCGCGTGGGTCAGGGGCGCGAGGGTCAGGCCGACCGGCGGCGCAGGCCCAGGGCGCCGACGACGACGCCGATGACGCCGACGACCAGCCCGGCGCCGCCCAGCAGGCGGGCCGTGCCGTCGGAGGAGGAGGCCGCGGAGGCCGCCACCGGCGCCACCGAAGGGCCCGTGGCGGCGGCCGGCGCGGCCGAGGCCGACGCGCTCGCGGCGGAGTGGTGGTCGTCGTCGCCGGAGGCCGGGACGAGCTTCAGCGTGGGAACGGGGTGCTCGGCCTCGGTGCCGTCGGACTTGGGCGCGTCTGCCCAGTCGACCACCTCGCCGCCGGAGTAGGTCTGCTTCGTCGGGAACGTCAGCGAGTCGACGTCCTTGGGGAGCTGGCCCATGGACACCTCGAACTCCTGGAACTCACCCGGGTTGATCTTGCCGCCGGACCACACGACCGTGGTGACGGCCTCCTCCAGGTCGCCGTACTCCGTCTTGACCGGCTTGGGCAGCTTGCCCTCGGTGACCTTGACGTCCCAGCCCGGCACGGGCTTGACCGACACGAACGCCAGCGGATGGTCGGTGGGGAAGCTGACCTGGACCTTGGTCGTGGCGGCGTTGTCCCGCTCGTTGGGCACCCGGAAGGCGACCTTGGTGAACCCGCCCTGCTCGGCGGTGCCCGGGTTGATGGAGACGTGGGCCAGCGCGGGCAGCGCCAGGCCGGCGGTGAGGGCGGTGGCGGCGGCGAGCACGGTCGCCGCGCGACGGACGAAGGACATGGCGGAACTCCACTTCGGAAAATGACAGGGGTCTACGGGTGTCAGCAGGTCAGGCGGGAAGTGGAGGACCACGCCTGGCCACCCGGTGCCGGAACTCCGGCTGCGGGGGGACCACCCTGGTGTGCACGACCGGGACGCCCGGCCGCACCGCGGGCACGACCGCGAGCAGCGGCGGCACGAGCCGCAACCCCAGCCGGCGCAGCAGCGACCACAGCACGATCTCGCCGCGCGACAGCCACCAGCCGGTCATCAGGGTCGCCGTGAGGTGCGCGAGCAGCATGCCCGCGTTGACGGCCAGGCCCTGGCCGTGGCCGTGCTCGAAGACGTAGGAGGACGGGCTGCCGCCCGCGAACAGCTCGTGCAGGCCGAACTGCGCCACACCCAGCACGACGTTGATCAGCGGCGCCGAGCGTTCCCTGCCGGACAGCGCCAGCCCCAGGCCGGACACCGCCACCAGGCCCAGCGCCGCCGCCCACGGCCCCGGACGCCCGCCGCCGCCCGCCATGTGGGCGAGGGCAGCGAGGGTCACGCAGACGGCGGCGAAGGCGGCCGTCCGCGTGAGCCGGAGGGGAAGTCGCGCACGCATGTGTGCCACATGGTCTCACGAGGCTCCCTCGCATGAGACCCCTAACTTCCGGGCGGGCTGATGCCTGGTCCGGAAATGGCATTTGTCGCTAGGGTCGTGCCGAGCGCGTTGACATTCGCGTTGACATTTGAGGTGAGAACGTTGCGGCACTTAGCAGGTTTGCTCATCGGCGTCGTGGTCACGGCGGCCGTCCTCGGGGGTGGCGGATGGGCCGTGCAGCAGGCCCTCGCCAGCGCGGCGATCACCCCGCCGCCGCCCGACAACCAGAAGATGTGGATCGCCCTCGGCGCCATGGCCGCGGTCGGGCTGGTCGTCGGCCTCGTCGTGGCCGGCCGGATCTCGCCGCTGGCCACGTTCGTGCCCTCGATGGTGCTGCTGGCCTGGACCGTCGTCTACGCCCTCGACACCGGCAGGGCGCTGTCCCTCATCCCCGACCAGGCGTCGGTCCACCAGATCGTCCTGGACGCCGGCGCGGGCGACAGGACCCTGCTCACCACGGGCGTGCTGGCCCTGCTCGGCGTGGTCCTGTTCATCCCCGTGCTGATGCCCTCCCGCTGGTCGCGCCCGCACGACGACCTCGACGACGACGACTACGAGACCACGCAGGAGGGCGGCTACTACTGAGTGCCGGTGTAGAGCCTGGTCACCACGTCCTCGATGGTGGCCTGCTCCGGCGCCGTGGCCATGAGCTCGGCGAGCGTCCCGTCGAAGGCCAGCCGGCCGTGGTCGATCAGCATGATCCGGCGGCACAGGCGCTCGATGTCGCCGAGGTCGTGCGTGGTCAGCAGCACGGTCGTGCCGCGTTCGGCGTTCTGCCGCTTCAGGAAGCCGCGGATGCTGGCCTTGCTGACCACGTCGAGGCCGATGGTCGGCTCGTCCAGCACCAGCACGTCGGGCGCGTGCAGCAGCGCCGCGGCCAGGTCGCCGCGCATGCGCTGCCCCAGGCTGAGCTGACGCACCGGGGTGCGCAGGAAGGAGCCGAGGTCGAGGGTCTCGGTCAGCTCGGCCAGTCGGACCCGGAAGGTTCTACGATCTACTTTGTAAAGGTGCCGGACCAGTTCGAAGCTGTCCTTGAGCGGCAGGTCCCACCACAGGGTGGTCCGCTGGCCGAACACCACGCCGATGCGCCGGGCGAGCGTGGTGCGTCGGCGCGAGGGGTCGAGCCCGGCCACCCGCACCGAGCCGGTGGTGGGGGTGAGGATGCCGCACAACATCTTGATCGTGGTGGACTTGCCCGCGCCGTTGGGCCCGAGGTAGCCGACGAACTCGCCGGCCGGCACGCTGAACGACAGATCGCGTACGGCGTGCACGACAGTGCGCCTGACCTTGAACGAGCGTCCCGCTTCGCGCAGCTCGATCATCGTTAACTCCCCGTCGATCGGTAGTGCCTGATGCCCTGCCGCCAGGCCGCCGCGGCGGCCAGGGCGAGGACCAGCGCGGCGGCCGGTCCGAGGAAGCGCATGAACCCGGGCGTGCCGAACGGGTCGTCCCGGCCCAGGACGTAGAGGCCGGGCTGCCAGTTGACGAAGGCCAGGGGCAGCGCGTACGTGACGCCGCGGACCAGGTCGCGGGCGTAGATGCTGAGGGGGTACTGGCTGAGCTGGTGGGTGCCGTAGGTGAAGGTGTTGACCACCTCCGGGGCGTCGGTGAGCGCGAACTGCAGCGCGCCGGCGAGCGTCCAGAGCGCGGTGAAGATGACGAGGCCGGTGACGATCATGACGGGGATCATCCAGGCCCGCCGCCAGTCGAGGCCGAGCGCGGCGACGGCGTAGGCGAGCACGGCCACGGCCTGGAAGACGCGGCCGATCCTGGTGGGCGCGAAGCGGTCGGCGGCGATCTGGATCCACGCGGCGGCCGGGCGGATGAGGATCGTGTCGAGCGTGCCGGCCTTGATGTGCTGGCTGATGCGGTCGAGGTTGCTCACGAAGGTGTCGCAGACGGTGAAGGAGACGGCGGAGGCGCCGTACAGGAACAGCACCTCCTCGCGGGTGAAGCCGGCCAGGGTGGTGGTGTTGGCGAAGACGACGAGGATGGCCGCGACGTCGATCGCCCCCGTGACCAGGCCGAACACGACCATCAGGGCGAAGGAGAGGCGGTAGGCGGCCGCGGCGCGGGTCCAGGTCCAGGCCAGCAGGAAGTACGTCCTAACCACCCTGGATCACCACCTTGTGGCGGACGGCGCGGGTGGCCAGCAGGCCGAGGGCGAACAGCGTCGCCGCCCAGAACGCCTGGAGGGCGAGCGTCTGCCCGACGGGGGCCTTGCCGAGGTAGAGGTCGGCGGGCGCCTGGACCATGGAGGCCCACGGCAGGGCTCTGACCACCTCGCCCAGCGGGCCGGGGAACAGGTGGAGGGGGAGCATCATGCCGCTGAAGAACGTCGTCAGGACCAGGGACACGACGGCCACGCCCCGGTCGTCGGCGAGCCAGCAGACCGACAGCGCGACGAGGTAGCGCCAGCCGAAGCTGATGAGCACGCCGACGAGGCAGCCGGTCAGGGCCGCCGCCCATGCGCCCGGGGAGGCGGGGGTGGTGATGCCGAACAGGGCCGCGCCGAGCAGCAGCGGCGGGAGGCTGCGCACCAGCAGCAGGTACGCGGCCCGGCCGAGGTCCTCGGCCAGCGACCAGAGCTGGAGCGAGGCGGGGCGGACCAGGTCGAGCGCGATGTCGCCGCTGCGGATGCGCTCGGGGATGGCCAGGCCGCCGCCGAACAGCATCATCGGGCCGATGAGGGCCTGGGTGACGAAGCAGTAGGTGACGGCGTCGGTGACGTCGTAGCCGGCCAGGCCGGGGCGGGCCTGCCACAGGGCGATGAGGACGTAGGCGCGCAGGACGCCGAACACGCTGTTGGTGAACGCGCCGGCGAGCGCGGCCCAGACGTAGACGGCGTGTTTGCGGAAGCCGTACCGGACGAGGCGGGCGTAGAGGGGAATGGTGGCTCACCTCCCGAGAGTGAGGACACGGTCACGCGCCGTGCCGGGGGTCGGGCACGGGTCCGCCTTGGCGGGAGCCTGGAATTATCCGCCGGTGGGTCAGCGGTCCGCAACGCGATAAACGAAGCGCAGGCCCGACCAGGTCTCGTCGATGGCCGCGACCTTGTTGTCGACCAGCCCGGCGGCCAGGCCGAAGTCGCGGACGAGGCGGTCCGACAGGTCGGTGGGGATGCCGGAGGCGGGTTTGATCCGGCAGATCCACAGGCCGCCGTTCCTGGCCAGCGCGGCCTTGGCCGGGGGGAACGCGCGGTACAGGGTGGCGGCGTCGGGGCAGAAGAGCAGCACGACGTCGTACGCGGGACGTGCGCCGGCGGGCTGGTCCTGCTCGCGGTGCACGGTGGCGGCGGGTTCGCCGAGGTCGAGGCCGGCGGGGGCGGCGAGGGCCAGGACCTGGTGTCCCGGCTTGATGCCGAGCTTGCGGGGGAGCGGAGTCCCCGAATATCCCGCCATATCCCCAGAGTCGCACAAGGCCGGAATATTCGCGTCAGGGACGAGATCCTTACTGGCCGGTAGAGCCCTGGCGTTCCGGGAAGAAAAGGGGTGGAGGACCGTCATGCGCATCAACAAGGACGTGGCACCCGACTACCCCTTGAGCTGGCAGGCCAGGGCCCTGACCTCGGTCATGTGGGGCACCCTGAAGCCCGCCTCCTCGGTGCTGATGCGTCATCCGCTGGCCCTGATCGGCGCGGCCCGCCTGGGCGAGCTGGCGCAGCTGATGCCGGTGCGCCTTCCCGAGCACGCCGTCGTCGCGCCCGCCGAGGGGCCGGACTGCGGCGGCGAGTGGGTCCGCGCCGGCCGGGTGGACGAGCGCAAGGCGCTGCTCTACTTCCATGGCGGCGGCTACTTCTCGTGCTCGCCGCGTACCCACCGGCCCATCACCTGGCGGCTGTCGGCCGTGGCCCGGCGGCCGGTCCTCGCGCTGGACTACCGGCAGGGGCCGGTGCACCCGCTGGCCGACTCCCTGGCCGACGCGCTGGACGCCTACGAGTGCCTGATGCGCAACGGGCACGCCCCCGAGGACATCGTCATCGCCGGGGACTCGGCGGGCGGGCACCTGACGCTGGCCACCCTGCTGGCGCTGCGCGACCGCGGCCTGCCGACGCCCGCCGCGGCGATCTGCCTGTCGCCGTGGGCGGACCTGACCGACATCCCGCGCCGCGCCAACCGCTGGCACGACCCCATGTTGCCGGCGGGCCGGGTGCGCTGGCTGGCCCGCCACTGGACCTGCGGGCTCGATCCGTGGGACCCGCTCGTCTCGCCGGTGCACGGCGACTTCACCGGCCTGCCGCCGCTGATGATCGTCACCGGCTCCACGGAGGTGCTGCGGGACGAGGCCCGCCGGGTGGCCGAGCGGGCCCGGGAGGCGGGGGTGCCGGTGCGGTACGAGGAGTGGCGGCGCATGCCGCACGCGTTCCCCATCCTGGCCGACGTGCTGCCGGAGGCGCGGCTGGCCTTCCGGCACATGTCGGCGTTCCTGGAGGCGGTCGCGGCCCGTGCGGCGGGGGATTCGGCGGCGGCCTGACTGGGCCTGCTGCGTCAGGGTAGCTTGAGCTGATATTTCACAGTTTGGGGTTGCGCGCGGCGGACGGCGTCGAGGCGGTGCGGTGGCCATGCGCGTCAATCCCACTGTAAGGTTAGGTATACCTAACTAACATATGGGGGCTGAAGTGATGGCTGACAAGCCCACGGACCACCATCGGGGCGTCGTCCTGCGGACCGAGCGGCTCTCCCCGCACATGATCCGCATCGTGGTCGGCGGCGACGGCCTGCGTGACTTCGCCTGCCGCGGCCTCACCGATCATTACGTGAAACTCGTCTTCCCGCACGAGGGCGTGGACTACCCCGAGCCCTTCAGCGTCAAGCACGTGCGCGAGACCATGCCGCGCGAGCTCTGGCCGCGTCTGCGCACCTACACCGTGCGCGCCTG
The DNA here is from genome assembly GCF_040649795.1 of Nonomuraea sp. NPDC048881. Classification (NCBI taxonomy): domain Bacteria; kingdom Bacillati; phylum Actinomycetota; class Actinomycetes; order Streptosporangiales; family Streptosporangiaceae; genus Nonomuraea; species Nonomuraea sp. NPDC048881. The sequence goes on along the minus strand of NZ_JBEZGC010000008.1, from coordinate 14,986 downwards.
GGACCCCGACGCCCTTGAGCTGACCCTCGACTTCGTCCACCACGGCCACAAGGGCCTGGCCGGGCCGTGGGCCGCAGCGGCCCGGCCCGGCGACGTCGTGCTGATGCTGGGCCCCGGCGGCGGATACGCGCCCGACCCCGAGGCCGCCTGGCACCTGCTGGTGGGCGACGAGAGCGCGCTGCCGGCCATCGCCGCCTCCCTGGAGGCGCTGCCCGACGGCGCCCTGGCCCACGTCCTGCTGGAGGTGGACGGCCCCGGGGACGAGCTGAAGCTCGGCACGGCCGCCGACGCGCGGATCACCTGGCTGTACCGGGGCGCGCGGCCCGTCGGCCAGGCGCTGGTGGAGGCGGTGCGCGCGCTGGAGTTCCCCGAGGGGGACGTGCACGCGTTCGTCCACGGCGAGGCCGGTTTCGTCAAGGAGCTCCGCCGTCACCTGCGGCTGGAGCGGGGCGTGCCGATGGAGCGGCTGTCCATCTCCGGCTACTGGCGCATCGGCGTCGACGACGAGGGCTGGCGGGCGGTCAAGAACGACTGGAACCGCGAGGTCGAGGCCGACGAGGCCCGCGCCCTGGCCTCCTGACCCTCTTCCGGGCGAAAGCCCGCAAACCACAGAAAGCCACTTCAGAACGTTCCATCCCAGCACTTACTAACCCTCCGGGCACGAACGCCTTACCTTCGATACCCCTTGCGCAAGACATGCGGAAAGGGCCCCCGGATGCCGCCACAGTGTGCCTTGCCGTGTCCCCCACAGGAGAGGCGAGACCCGGATGGCGCGTGGTGCGAGCGACATGCCTCCTGGCGTGCGACCGCTTACGGTGGGCGACCCGGTCGTCATCGGCCGGTACCTTCTCCTCGGCCGCTTGGGGACGGGCGGGATGGGAGTGGTGTACCTGGCCGAACACCCGCAAGGCGGCCTCGTCGCGCTCAAGACGCCGCACGCGGTACATCTCCACGATGCCACGTTGCGGGCGCGTTTCGCCGAGGAAGTGGCTTTCTCGCGGAGATTGGTGCCTTTCTGCACCGCCGCCGTCATCGAGGACGGCGTCGAGGACGGCCGTCCGTCCGTACCTGGTCACCGAGTACATCCCGGGGCCCGCGCTGTCCCAGGTGGTCAAGGCCGGGGGAGCGCTCACGCCCGACCTCGCCTACGGCGTGGCACTCGGCGTGGCCGCCGCGCTCGTCGCCGTGCACGAGGCCGGTCTGGTGCACCGCGACCTCAAGCCCGGCAACGTGCTGCTGTCGCCCGGAGGGCCGCGGGTCATCGACTTCGGCATCGCCTGCGACGTGGACACCCTCGCCGCCCACACCCAGGCCGGCCAGGTCATGGGCAGTCCCGGCTGGGTGGCGCCCGAGCGGCTGACCGGCGGCCCCGCCCTGCCCGCCTCGGACGTGTTCGCGTGGGGCTGCCTGGTGGCCTACGCTGCCAGCGGGCACCACCCGTTCGGCGGCGGCGAGGCGGACGTGCTGACCCGGCGCATCCTGTTCGACCCGCCGCGTCTGGACGGCGTGCCCGTCCTGCTGCGCCCGGCCGTCGAAGCGGCTCTGGCCAAGGACCCGGCTTCCCGTCCCGGATCGGCCGGCCTGCTGCGGGCGCTGCTGGCCTCCGGGGGCGTGGGCGATCCGTGGGACCTGCGCCGGGCGGTCTCCGACGTGCTGGACGGGAGCTGGGCCGAGGTGCCCTGTCCGGCGGGCGGCGGGGCGGGCCACCCGATCACATCGGCGGCGGAACCGGCCGGGTCCGAGCGCGGGAGCAGGCGCAGGAGCAGGGCGAAGGCCGGGGCGCACCTGTCGCACGCGAGCTTCGCCGCGCTGGCCACGGTCTCGATCGCGGCGATCACCGTGATCGCGGCCTCCGGCGGGGACGCCCTGAGCCTCGGCGGCGGCTCGCTGCTGCCCGAGCCCGCGGTCGTGCAGCCCCAGGACAGCGCCCGACCGAGCGAGCGGCCTGCGGCGACCCCCGACGGCGTCCGGCCGTCCGTCCACGCGGCGCCCCCGGCGAGCTCGGCGCCCACGGCGAGCGCGGCGAGCGCGGCCACGCCCGCGGTGTCCGGCACGCGTTTCCGCACGCCGGGCGGGCATGTCGCGAGCCTCACCTCCGAACCCGACCGGTGGTCCGACGACTTCCGCCGGTCCCGCCCGTCCCGTCCCGCCCGCCCGTCCGGCACGTCCGGGCCGGGCGATCTGGGTGATCCGGGCGGGGCGGAGCCCGGTCCGTGCGCCGGCCCGGCAGGTCGCCGCCGTGGGGACGGGGGCCGCCGCGACTGCCCGCGGCCGTCGGGCTCGATCAGCACGATCCCCCAGGACGGCCCCGGCGAGTCGCCCGGCCCCACCGTCTCGGTCCCGGCCACCCCGACGGCCACCGGAGCGTCCTGACCGCGCATGCCTCATGATCGAGGTGAGCGGGGGAAGCGTGGTCCCCCTCCCGCACCCGAGAGCGAGGCCGTACATGAGCTACTACGACATTGAGGGCAACCCCATCAGCCCGGCGCGGGCGCAGGAGCTGCTGGCCGACCGCGCCCGGCGCACGATCGGGGACGACCGCGTCGGCACCGCCGCGGGAACGTTCCGCATCCGCACCCTGCATCTGGTGCTCGACCAGGCCGACGGCGGGACGGTGCCGCTGCTGTTCGAGTCGACTGTGCGCCTGTCGCCGCCCGGCGCCGATCCGGGGACGGGCGGCGAGGAGGTGCTCAGCCTGCACTGGTCCACCAGGCAGCAGGCCGAGGACGCGCACGCCCAGCTCGTCCGCGACATCACCGAGCGGCAGGACCTGCCGTCGTGGGCCCGGGAGGGCGGCTGATCACATGACGGGCATCGAAGGGACAAGAAAAAGGGGCCGCGCCGGGCTGGGGGAGCCGGCGCGGCCCTTCGCCGGGGGAACCGTCCCATGCCCTGGAGGTGGCCGGCGAGATCAGAAGATCAGTGGTGGAACTGTTCCTCCTCGGTGGAGCCCTTGAGCGCGGTCGTCGAGGAGTCGGGCGCGACGGCCGTGCTGACCAGGTCGAAGTAGCCGGTGCCGACCTCGCGCTGGTGCCTGGTCGCGGTGTATCCGCGCGACTCGGCGGCGAACTCGGCCTCCTGGAGCTCGACGTAGGCCGTCATGCCGTCGGTGGCGTAGCCCTGGGCGAGGTCGAACATCGAGTAGTTCAGCGAGTGGAACCCGGCCAGCGTGATGAACTGGAACTTGTATCCCATGTGCCCGAGTTCGCGCTGGAACTTGGCGATCGTGGAGTCGTCCAGGTGCGCCTTCCAGTTGAACGACGGCGAGCAGTTGTAGGCGAGCATCTGGTCCGGGTAGCGGGCCTTGATCGCCTCGGCGAACTCGCGGGCCACGTCCAGGTCCGGCGTGCCGGTCTCCATCCACAGCAGGTCGGAGTAGGGGGCGTAGGCCAGGCCGCGGGCGATGCAGGAGTCCACGCCGTTGCGCACCCGGTAGAAGCCCTCGGCGGTGCGCTCGCCGGTGGTGAAGGCCTGGTCGCGCGGGTCCACGTCACTGGTCAGGAGCGTCGCGGCCTGTGCGTCGGTCCGCGCGACGATCAGTGAGGGGACGCCGCACACGTCGGCGGCCAGCCGCGCGGCGTTGAGCGTCTTGATGTGCTGGCCGGTCGGGATCAGCACCTTGCCGCCCAGGTGGCCGCACTTCTTCTCGGAGGCGAGCTGGTCCTCCCAGTGCACGCCCGCGGCGCCGGCCGCGATCATGCCCTTCATCAGCTCGAACGCGTTCAGCACGCCGCCGAACCCGGCCTCGGCGTCGGCCACGATCGGCGCCAGCCAGTGCGGCGCGTCCGGCACGCCCTCCGACCAGGTGATCTGGTCGGCGCGCAGCAGCGCGTTGTTGATGCGGCGCACGACGGCGGGCACGGAGTTGGCCGGGTAGAGGCTCTGGTCCGGGTAGGTCTGGCCGCCGAGGTTGGCGTCCGCGGCCACCTGCCAGCCGGACAGGTAGATCGCCTTCAGCCCGGCCTTCACCTGCTGGACGGCCTGGTTGCCGGTCAGCGCGCCGAGGGCGTTGACGTAGTCCTCGGTGTGCAGCAGGTCCCACAGGCGCTCGGCGCCGAGCCGGGCCAGCGTGTGCTCCTCCTGGACGCTTCCCCGCAACCGGATCACGTCCTGCGCGCTGTACGTGCGCTCGACGCCCGCCCAGCGAGGGTCGTTCTCCCACTTGTCCTGCAGCTGCTCCGCAGCTCCCTTGAGGCGATCGTTCATCGTTCGCTCCTTTGTCGTCCCCTGGGGCTCACGTCGATGATCTGCCCGGAGGCCGCGGGTCAATAGGCTCTAGAGCTGAGAAGAAGCGTCAAAGTTTCCAGGACGTGCATTACTCGTGGGTATTCAGATGAGAAGAAATCGCAAGTTTTCCTGTTGGCCTAGACCAATCCTCATCCCGAACCGCAAGCGGCTCGCGCGTCCCGCTGCGACGCGCCCTGGGTGTCCAAAGGCTAGAAAATGGGCCGAATTTCTGTCTAAGATGCCTGTATGGCGTCCCTGCTAGGCGAAGAACCGCTGTCTTTGACGCAGGAGCTCGATCTGATCGCGTTCGGCCAACGTCTGCGCCACCTGCGCAAACAGCGCGGCCTCACCCTGTCGGACCTGGGCTCGCGCGTCAGCAGGGCGCCCAGCCAGCTGTCGCTGCTCGAGAACGGCAAGCGCGAGCCCAAGCTCTCGCTGCTCAAGTCCCTGGCGACCGCGCTGGGCGTCCCCGTCGAGGAGCTGCTGCGCCGTCAGCCGCCCAACCGGCGCGCCCAGCTGGAGATCGCGCTGGAGGAGGCGCAGCGCGACCCCATCTACGCCGGTCTCGGCCTGCCCCGGCTCAAGGTGTCCGCACGCGTGCCCAACGACGTCCTGGAACACCTGCTCGGCCTGTACGGCGAGCTGCGCGCCCGGCAGGCCCGCGGCACCGCCACCCCCGAGGAGGCCAGGGCCGCCAACGCCGAGCTGCGGCGCAGGCAGCGCGAGGTGGGCAACTACTTCCCCGACATCGAGAAGGCCGCGGCCGAGGCCCTCGACGCCGTCGGCTACCGCACCGGAGCCCTGTCCCAGAGCACGATCCAGGGCCTGGTCACGCACTTCGGCTACACCGTCCACACCGCCCAGGACCTGCCGCGCTCGGTGCGTTCCATCACCGACCTGCGTAACCGGCGCATCTACGTCAAACACGAGCAGCTCGGCATGCACACCCCGCGCACGATCCTGCTCCAGACGCTCGGGCACCTCGCGCTCGGCCACGGCAAGCCGCGCGACTTCGCCGACTTCCTGCGCCAGCGCACCGAGGCCAACTACTTCGCCGCCGCCGTGCTCGTGCCCGAACGGGCCGCCGCCCCCTACCTCCAGGAGGCCAAGGCGGCGCGGGCGCTGTCGGTGGAGGACCTGCGGGACGTGTTCGCCGTCTCCTACGAGATGGCCGCCCACCGCTTCACCAACCTGGCCACCCACCACCTGGGCCTCGTCTGCCACTTCGTGCGCAACGATGCCGGTGGCACCATCTACAAGGCGTACGAGAACGACGGCATCGTCTTCCCCGCCGACGAGCAGGGGGCCATCGAGGGGCAACGGATGTGCCTGCAGTGGTCGGGGCGGCAGGTGTTCGCCTCGCCCGACCGGTTCTCGGTGTTCTACCAGTATTCCGACTCGCCCACCGGCACCTATTTCTGCGTCGCGCACGTCGATCCCTCGCGGGAACGGGACTTCGCGATCACGCTGGGGGTGCCGTACCGGGAGTCGCGGTGGTTCCGGGGCCGGGAGACCACCAACCGCACCAAATCCAGCTGCCCCAACGGCGACTGCTGCCGCCGTCCGCCCGCTGAGCTGGCCGAACGCTGGGAGGGCTACGCCTGGCCGTCCGCGCGGGCCAATTCGCACATCCTGGCCGCCCTGCCGCCCGGGTCGTTCCCGGGTGTGGACGAGGCGGACGTCTATACCTTCCTGGAGCGTCACGCGACCCTCGCATAAGCTGACAAGCGGGGGAACGGGGGAGGTGTCGCACATGCTGCCTGATGTGCGGAAATGGTGGCATCGCCGAACGTCGTGCGCCGCGGACTGGCCGCTGCGCGACCTCGTGGCGGCCAAGGGGGGCACCACGGTGAGCGTGGTCCTGCCTGCCCGCGACGAACGGGAGACCGTGGGGGAGATCGTCCAGGTGATCCGGCGGGAGCTGGACGGCCTGGTGGACGAGCTCGTCGTCATCGACTCGTGCTCGGCCGACGACACCGCCCGCGTGGCGGCGCGGGCCGGGGCCGCCGTGCACGCCCAGCGCGACATCCTGCCCGAGCTCGCACCGCTGGAGGGCAAGGGCGAGGCCCTGTGGAAGTCGCTGGCGGTCACCTCCGGCGACGTGGTGGCCTTCGCCGACGCCGACATCAGGCACTTCCGCGCCTCGCTGGTCGCCGGGGTGCTCGGGCCGCTGCTCACCGATCCCACCGTCGCCTACGCCAAGGGCTGTTACGACCGTCCGCTGAACGGCGTGCCCAACGGCGGCGGCCGCGTCACCGAGCTGGTCGCCCGCCCGCTGCTCAACCTGCACTGGCCCGAACTGGCCGGTTTCGTGCAACCCCTCGCCGGGGAGTACGCCGGCCGCCGCTCGGCCCTGGAACGCGTGCCGTTCCTGACCGGGTACGGGGTCGAGCTCGGCCTGCTCATCGACCTGCTGGACCTGGCCGGGCTGGACGGCCTGGCCCAGGTGGACCTGGGCTCGCGCGAGCACGCCCCGCAGTCGACGGAGGCGCTCGGGGGGATGGCGGCCCAGATCATGCTGGCCGCGTGGTCGCGGCTGCGACGCCAGGGGAAGATCGAGGCCCGTCAGGCGCCGGGGGTGGAGCTGGCCCAGTTCCGGCGGTGCGAGGGCGGCCACGACGTCCTGACCCGCCAGGTCGCCATCGGCGAACGCCCCCCGATGCTCACCCTGCCCCGCCCCACCCCACCACCTCCGTGAGGCTCCGTGAGGCTCCGTGAGGCTCACGCCGCGCACGGCGTGCCTCCGTGACGCCTCCCGCCGCCTCGGCCTGCCGACGCGGCTGGCTCAGCCGCCCTTGGCCTGCCTTCGGGAGGATGCGCCACAGCGGTCGGCCCTCTTCGGCACGGCGCCCTGTCCTTGCCTGCTCCTTGACCGGCCTGCGGCGTCAGCGGGCGGGCGACCCGTGAGGCGCTACTTGAGGGCCGCTGTCACGAAGGCGCTGATCTGGTCGCGGATGGCGTCGTGGTCGTCGGCGTCGTCGCCCAGCATGATCCGCCCGAGCTGCGGCATCATCGACGGGAACAGTGCGAGCCCGGTCAGCATGAACAGCGTGCGCGCCGTCGCCTTCGACGGCTCCTCGCCGCGCCCCTCGGCCAGCGAGGCCGCCTTGCGCGCACACCGCTCGACCCTGGCCTCCTGGCCGGGCAGCAGCTCCTGGCCGCGGTAGTTGAGCGCCTCCCACATGAGTAGCCGGACCAGGTCGGGATGGCGCCGGTAGTAGTCGGTCAGCCGGGCCACGTAGTCGACGGGGTCGGCGCCGGGCAGGGCGATCTGCGACGTCAGGTCGTCGAGCGCCTCGTTGATGACGGCGTCGAACAACTTCTCCTTGTTGCCGAAATGCCCGTAGATGCGCTCTTTGTTGACGCCGGCACGCTCCGCGATGCGATCCACGCGCGCCCCCGCCACGCCGTACGCGGCGAACTCCTCGCGGGCGGCTTCGAGCAGGGCGGCCCGGGTGGCGGCGGTCGAGACCTTGGGTGACATGCCACCATTCTGCCACCAACAACTAGTTGGTTGAAAACCAACTAACTAGTTGACGTCCAACTGGTTGGTTGGCTACCGTCCTCTCCCATGGCACTCACGCTTCCCCGTACGGCGGCCGCTCCGGCAGTCCGTACCGATTACGCCCGCTTCGGCCGCACCCTGTTGGCGTTCACCCTCACCGCGGTCCTGTGCAGCGGCCAGTTGTACATCGTGATCCCCCTGCTGCACGACATGGCGACCGGCTGGCACGCCTCACCCGGCGGCCTGACCTGGCTGGTCACCGCGTTCGGCGCCGGCTACGGCATCGGGTTCCTGGTGTTCGGCCCCCTTTCCGACCGGCACGGCCGCCGCCGCCTGCTGATGGCCGGTCTGCCGCTTGCCGCGTTGACCAGCGCGTTGGTGGCGTTGAGCCCGAACGTCGAGGTGGCCCTGGTGTTGCGTGCCCTGCAGGGGGTGGCCGTGGCGATGTTCCCGCCCGCCGGCATGGCCTACCTGGTCGAACGGCTGGAGCCGCGGCGCCGTGTGATCGCCATCGCCGCGGTGACCGGCGCTTTCCTGGCCTCGGCCGTGTTGTTGCAGGTCGCCGCACAGGTGCTGGTCGAGACGATCGGCTGGCGGGGGCTGTTCCTGCTGTCGGCCGCCGGTTTCGCCCTCGCCGGGCTCGGCCTGCGCGCCGTCATGCTGCCCGACCTGCCGCGCGAGGCGGCCGGGTCGCTGCTGTCGGCCTACCGCGCGGTGCCCGGCCTGCTGTTCGACCGGGTGCTCGCGCTGCGCTACCTGGCGACGGTCATGCTGATGGCCGGGTTCGTCGCCGTCTACACCGGGTTGCAGATCTACGGCGGCACGTCCGCCGCCGACCTGCTCACGTTGCGCGCCTCCGGGCTGCCCTCGATCGTGCTGATGCCGGTGCTCATGCCGTGGCTGGCCCGGATCCCCGCCACGGCCAGGGCCGCCGCGTTCCTGGCCGTGGGCGCGCTCGCCCTGGCGGCCGTCGCGTTCAGCGGGGCCGGCGCCCTCGGCCTGGTGCTCCTGCTGGCCGTCTACGTCGCCGCCATCACCGGCGGCCTGCCCAGCATGAACGAGGCCATCTCCGCACAGGCCGGACCGGCCCGCGGCACGGCGCTCGCGCTGTTCTCCTTCGCCCTCGCCGTCGGCGGCAGCGTCGGCCCGCAGCTCGCGGCCGCCTTCGGCGGGTTCACCCCGCTGGTGTACGGCCTGGCGATCGGCATGGGCGTGGCCGCCCTGGCCGTCCTCGCCTCCGCCCACCGCTCCACCCCTACCGCCCGCTGACCGCCCCGACCCGTCCCCCAGGCCCCCACTGGACGCCGACCCGGCGCCTGATGGGGGCCGGTCTGCGTGAGGCGGTCAGCGGATCGTGACGAGCCCGCCGAGCGACAGGTCGGGGCGGTCGACCCGCACATCGGGCAGCAGCCACGACGTGTCGATCGCCACCGTGTCGTTGAGCGCCCGTGCCAGGGGGTTGAGCGCGCCGAGCAGCGACTCGCAGCCGCCGTCCATGGAATGGGCCAGCGAGCACAACCACATCGCGACGTCGTCGGTCTGGCCGTTGAGGTTGAACCGGGCCCGGAACGTCGCGCTCACGGGGTCGTAGGCGTTGTTCGCGTTGTTCAGGGCGAGTGGCGCGGTGTCGAGGAACGTGCCGATGGACGCGCGCTGACGTACCAGCAGGGTGGTGAGGTGGGCGAGATCGCGGGTGTTGGCGGCGATCTCACCCCTGTTGTCCTCGACGAAGTCGGCGACCTGTGTGAGCGTGGAGGACAGCTGGCCCAGCACCGCGCGCAGTTCCTGGCGCTCGCCGTCGAGCTGCGCCGACACGCCGGCCAGGTCCTTCATGAACGCCCGGATCCGCGCGTCGTCGCGGGCCATCGCCCCGGTGATCGTGGCCAGGTCGCGGACGGTCTGAGCCAGGTCGTCGCCGTCGCCGGCCAGCACGGAGGCCGCGTCGGACAGGCCCCGCACGGTGGCCCCCACCGTCTCGCCCTGCCCTCCGAACGTGCCCGCCGAGACCCGCAACAACCGCGCCAGCGCCCCACGCTCCTCCGCCGCCACACCATCCGCCCCTGGCGGAGGCGAACCGAGCCGCGGGGAACCGGACCGTGGGGAGCCGGACCGCGGGGAGCCGGACCGTGGGGAGCCGGACCGTGGGGAGCCGGACCGTGGGGAATCGGGCTCCGGCGAGACCGGTGGGGCGAGGGCCGCGGCGAGCTGGTCGTAGCCGCGTAACGCCTCGTCGATCTCGACCGGCGAGCGGGTCCGGCCCAGCGTGCCGCCGTCCTGGAGCACGGGCCCGCCCCGGTACGGCGGCGTGAGCTGCACGAACCGGTCGGCGATCAGCGATCGCGCCACGATGACCGCCTGCGCGGCGGCCGGGACCTTGCGCCCGGCGTCGAGCGCCAGCTCCACCCGGACCTGCGCGCCCGCCGGGCTGACCGCGGTGACCCGCCCGACCCGCACCCCGAGGACCCGCACGTCGGACCCCGGATACAGCCCCACAGCGGCGTCGAAGTAGGCGACGGCACGGACGCCCGCGACCGGCCTGAGCAGCAGGTACGCCGCCCCCAGCGCGAGGACGGCGAGAAGTGCGGCGAGCCGGCGGTCCATCGGCCTTCCTCGATCGACATGGGCGTACGGTGACCAGAACATTACCGTGAGTCGCCGGACCGCCGCACCTTCCGGCCGAGCCCTACTCGCCGGTAGGGTGTTACCGACGGTAACAAAGGAACGGCCAGGGAGTGGACACGATGACCGGGTTCTGTCCGGAGCTCAGTGACGACGTGATCGAGGTGCGTGACTGGGTCCACGCGTTCGCCCGCGACGTGATCCGCCCCGCGGGCGCCGAATGGGACGAACGCGAGCAGACCCCCTGGCCCGTGATCCAGGAGGCGGCCAAGATCGGCCTGTACTCGCTGGACTTCTTCGCCACCCAATGGTTCGAGCAGAGCGGCCTGGCCCTGCCGGTGGCGTTCGAGGAGATCTTCTGGGGGGACGCCGGCATCGGCCTGTCCATCGTCGGCACCGGCCTGGCCGCCGCCGCGCTGTCCGCGAACGGCACCCCGGAGCAGCTGGGGGAGTGGCTGCCGCAGATGTTCGGCACGGAGAACGACGTCAAGCTGGGCGCCTTCTGCGCCTCCGAGCCCGACGCCGGCTCCGACATCGGCGCCATCCGCACCCGCGCCGTGCACGACAACGGCGACTGGGTGCTGAACGGCGTCAAGACCTGGGCCACGAACGGCGGCATCGCCGATGTGCACGTGGTCGTCGCCTCGGTGGACCCGTCCCTGGGCACCCGCGGGCAGGCCAGTTTCGTCGTCCCGCCCGGCACTCCGGGCCTGTCGATGGGGCAGAAGTTCCGCAAGCACGGCATCCGCGCCTCGCACACCGCCGAGGTGATCCTTGAGGACGTGCGCGTGCCGGGCTCGTGCCTGCTGGGCGGCAAGGAGAAGCTGGACGCCCGCCTGGCCAGGGTCCGCAACGGCGAACGCGCCGGCGAGCAGGCCGCGATGCGCACGTTCGAGACCACCCGCCCGTCGGTCGCCGCGATGGCCGTCGGCATCGCCCGCGCGGGCTTCGAGTACGCCAGGGACTACGCCCGCGAACGCGAGCAGTTCGGCCGCAGGATCGGCGACAACCAGGCGATCGCGTTCCTGCTCGCCGACATGGCGACCCGCGTCGACGTGGCCCGCTTGCTGACCTGGCGCGCCGCCTGGATGGCCCGCAACGGCAGGCCGTTCGAGCAGGCCGAGGGCTCGATGTCGAAGCTGGTGGCGGGCGAGACGGCGGTGTGGGTGACCGAACAGGCGATCCAGATCCTCGGCGGCGCCGGCTACACCCGGGAACACCCGGTGGAACGTTTCCACCGCGACGCCAAGATTTACACGATTTTCGAGGGCACGAGCGAGATTCAACGGCTCATCATCGGCCGCGCGGTAACCGGCCTGCCCGTGCGCTGAGGAACGTCCGCTGGAGGAATGGTCGTGGGGGTGGCGTGACTCCGGGGCGGTCATCGCCACCCATCTTCAGCTCGAATTCGCCATTCGCGTCGCGGAACGCGGCGATTACTTGAGGAACTGGAAGATGAACGGCGCCACCAGCCCGATCAGGGCCAGCGCCTCGGTGAGGACGAAGCCGAGCAGGATGTTCTGGCGGATCAGCGGATACGCCTCGGGCTGGCGGGCGATGGCCTGCACGCCCTGGCCGAAGATGATGCCGACGCCCACGCCGGGGCCGATCGCGGCCAGGCCGTAACCGATGGCGGTGATGTTGCCGGAGACTTGAGCGAGTACGTGCATTGCGCCGCCTTTCTGGCGTCCGGTGAAGCAGTGAACCGCTGGTCTGCTTGCATTCCAACCCGTGGACGCGAGAAAAAAAATATGGCGTTTCTCCAATTTCTCCGCAAAATGCTCGTTGATCAGCGTACTGGACAAATCGATCTACATGTAGAACGCGTGAGCGGATCCTTCCGTGCGCCCGGCGCGGGCGCACGGGAGGGCCGGGGTCAGCGGGTCTCCCTGCCTTCGATGGTCGCCTTGAGGGTGCTTGTGGCGGTCCGGGCCTTGGCGGCCGGCCGGGCGGCGTCGGGGCCGGGCAGGTCGCGGCTGTAGGCGTAGACGACGGCCGCCGTGGCGACCGCGCCGGTGTTCAGCGCGAGCGCCTTGTCGTTGATGTTGGCGATGGTGTCGCAGGCCTGGTGATAGCAGGGGTCGTAGGGCTGTCCGGCGGTGCCGCCGAAGATCGCGGCCTCCTCGGGCGTCTTGATGCCCTCGGCGCCGGTGAACACGCCGCCGGAGGGGATGCCGGCCTCGATGAACGGGCCGTAGTCGGAGCGGCCGTCGAAGTCGGTGCCGTTGTGTCCCTGGTGCAGCAGGTCGAAGTACTTCTCGTAGAGCTTCTCGATCTCGTCGGAGCCGGGCGGGCCCGCGGGGGCGCCGACGCCGTCGGAGTCGTCGCCGTCGTAGATCTTGAAGGCGTAGTTGGTGGAGCCGAGCATGTCGTAGTCGAGGAAGAGCTTGATCTTGGACAGCTCGGCCGCGGGCAGGGTCTCGACGTAGTGGATCGAGCCGAGCAGGCCCAGCTCCTCGGCGCTCCACCAGGCGAAGCGCAGCCGGTTGCGGGTCGGGATCTTGCCCAGGGCCTCGGCGACGGCGAGCGTGGCGGCGGTGCCGGAGCCGTCGTCGTTGATGCCGGGCCCGGCCGGGACGGAGTCGAGGTGGGCGCCGGACATGACCACCTTGTTCGGGTCGCCCCACTTGGAGTCGGCGATGACGTTGTAGGTGGTGCGCATCTCGCTGACGGTGTCGGTCTTGATGTGGATCACGCCGCCGGTCGTGGCCAGTTCCTGGCCGACGTCGAAGCTGGTGCCCAGCACGGGGATGGTGACGGGCGTGCCGAGGTTCCCGCGCAGGGTCGCGGTGCGGCCCGGCTGGCCCTCGTTGAAGACGATCACCGCCACGGCCCCCGCGGCCTTGGCGTTGTTCGCCTTGACCACGAAGTCGCAGGTCCCGCGCTGCAGCAGCGCGATGTTGCCCGGCGTGAACCCGGCGAAGTCGGCCGCCTCGCACCCGGAGTTGGACGTGCTGGGCGTCGGGCCGGGCGGCAGGACGAGGTCCACGTTCTGCAGCGAAGCGGTGACCTCGCCGGACCCGGAGTACGTCATGGTGGCGAACTCGCCGACGGAGGAGCCGTCGGGCGGGGTCGGGGTGAAGACGCGCGGGCTGGGGGAGACGCGCTCCATCAGCGCCGTGGACTTCTCCTCGAAGTAGGCGATGTCGAACGGCTGGAGGGTGACGTTGTAACCGGCCTTCTTGAGCTTGGCCGCGACGTAGTCGCGCGAGGCCAGGTGGCCGCTGGTGCCGGCGGCGCGGTTGCCGTTGTTGGCGTCGGCGATGTTCTGTAATGCCTGCAGGTGTTTCTTCACCGCCGGCGCGGTGACCGAGTCGATCAGCTTCTTCTCGGCCGGGGCAGGCGTGGGGTCCGCCTGCGCCGCGGTCGGAAGGAGAGCCAGAGGCAGGGACAGTGCCGCGGCCGTCGCAAGGACGCGGAAGGTGCCTCTGCGCAGGGTGATGCGCATACGAGCTCCTCGAACTGTGATGAAACAGGTGTCTTTCCCGATTCAGCGGCCCAGGAGAATACATAAGCCGACAAATCCACCCGTGGGAAGAATTTGAGTCGTCCAATGTTGGACAAGTGCAGCGTGGGGACGGCAGGGCCGGCGCGCCGCCCGCTACCAGCCCAGTTCGTCGCAGCCCTGGTGGTCGACCGGCTCCACCTGCAACGTGGCGTGCGCGATGTGGTGGCGCTGCCGCAGCACGTCGCGGGCCCGGTCCAGGACGGCGTGGTTGTCGCCCGGCTCGGCGGTGACCAGGTGCGCGGTGGCCACGTTCATGCCGGAGGTGAGCGTCCACAGGTGCAGGTCGTGCACGTTGTGCACGCCGTCGATGGCGGCCAGGTCGGCCGCCACGGCGGCGGCGTCGATGCCCTCGGGCACGTGCTGCCCGAGCACCGCGAACACCTGCCGGCCGAGCGAGATCGCGCGGACGGCCACGAACACCCCGATGGCCAGCGCGACGACGGTGTCCCAGAACGCCTGCCCGGTGGTGGCCACCAGCCAGCCGGCCACGATGACGCCGACCGAGCCGGCGGTGTCGGCCACGACCTCCAGGTAGGCGCCCTTGACGTTGAGGCTCTCGCTCGCGCCCGAGCGCAGCAGGAGCAGGGCCACGAGGTTCACCACGAGGCCGATGGCGCCGACGACGAGCATCGGGCCGGAGGAGACCTCGGCGTTCCCGCCGATGCGGCCGATCGCCTCGATCACGACGTACAGGGCGACGCCGAGCATCAGCACGACGGCCAGCAGCGAGGCGAACACCTCGGCCCGGTAGGAGCCGTAGCTGCGCCGGCCGGTGGTGTCGGGGCGAGCGGCGATCCTGGTGGCGACCAGCGCCGCGCCGAGGGTGACGACGTCGGCGGCCATGTGCCCGGCGTCCGACATCAGGGCCAGCGACCCCGACAAGAGGCCGTAGCCCAGCTCGACCAGGAAGAACGCGCCGATCAGGACGAACGAGACCGCCAGCCGCCAGCGGTGCCGGGCCCCGGCGTGCCCCTGGGCCTGTCCGTGTCCGTGCCCGTGTCCGGCGCCCATCATGACGTCCCTTCGCGTTCGGGGTGGATGGCCTCGGTGTGCTCGGTGTGGGCCAGCGCCAGGTCCAGCAGCATCCGTACGTGCGGATCCTCCAGCCGGTAGTACGCCATCCGGCC